>DATCCA010000050.1:0-7481 GCA_036511575.1 Acidimicrobiales bacterium | reverse complement strand
ATTGAGCCACGGCGCATCCGGGCCAATAACTTGTCCGTGTTGACCACTACCATGCGTCACATAGTAGTGAGAGATCGTCCGTGAATCAACAACGACAGGTTCGACGCCAGGCTTTGCTAACTGAGTCGCGCTTGCTCACTGGGCGTCAGCGCACGCAAGACACAGAACTCGTTCCCTTCAGGGTCAGTGAGCACCACCCACGTGCAGTCAGAGGTCTGACCAATGTCGACGCGCGTCGCCCCGAGGTTCTCAAGTCGCTCGACTTCCTCGTCTTGATCGATCGGTCGAAGATCGAAGTGGAGGCGGTTCTTCGTTGACTTCGTTTCTGGTACGAGGAGGAACAAGATGTCGGGCACCAGACCTTCCTCAGGTGACCCGACCGGTGGCTCAAGAACAACCTCTTCGGGTTCGACCGAAGTGATCCTCCAGCCGAGCGCGTCGCGCCAGAAGCCGGCGAGGTTTTCGGCGTTGCGACAGTCGACACTTATGTTTTGGAGTCGTAGGGACATTTCGTCACATTAGGCAATCACAACCGGCCCAAAGCGTCGGCGAGCGTACGCTCTACACGTTCGTGCATTTCGGTGAAGTCGACTTGTAAAAGACGACCGGCTTGGACCTGCAGTGATTCACCCCAACCAGGTAGATATACCAGCAGTTCGTGTACGTCCCACCAAGGATCTGGTCTTCTCCCTGACGCGGACTCATAGAGCTCGAGGAAACGCTTGGCATAGTCGGACGAGTACAGCACGGCGAGATTGAGACGACAGTGGCCCACGTCCATGCTGGGCGACCCCGTCGATCCGAAGACCCAATCGACAACCCCACTGACACGACCTCTTTTCCAGAGCGTGTTGAACTGTTGGTAATCGTGATGAATGAATGTCTGTTCGCCCATCGGCGGTTCTTCCGCCATTAACTGAATCGCGTCACGCCAGATATCTCGACGCTTCGTCCACTCCGGAATGATGAGTTTGTCGCGGTCGAGCCACGATTCAGCCACCGGTGCGGCAACGTCCGAGCGATGTATCCGCACCAGCATCACCGCCAACTCTTCGAGCCACAGTTCTGGATTATTCGGAGTTAGTTCGATTCGTCCGGACAGACGAGACATCAAGAGAGCTGGATGGCCGCACCGTGCTCCCGTCGGATCGATGGCCACCACTTTCGGCGAGGGGAGATCCGAGCCAGCCAACTGCTCAAGGATGTGCGACTCTCGCATGACCCGGTCGGCGCCTTCAACGTGGTCGTCATCGATCCAACGACGAAGAACGACATCGTGACGCTGGCCCTTCGAAGTCTCAACGGAGAGTAGATGCATCGCGGACGTGATGCCCCCGGTCAAGCGTCTGACGCTGCGCACTCGTGCATCCGTCCCGAACTGCTCCGCGACCCACGCTCGTGTTTCCTTCGCGGGCGGGGTGGGTGACGGATTGAACATCAACGACCCTTGGCGGCGTACAAGAGTACGGCTATGAGAACCGGCACCAGCAGGCACAGAAGACCGATGCGTTTTCGGTAGTTCGAGATTGACCCGAAGTACGCACCCTTGACCTGCGGTTTGCCGGAGAAACGTCCGAGAAACTGGTTGGCCAGTGTCGGATACCCCACTGACTCGCGCTCGGCCTCTCGCTTCCATAGTTCGATCTGGGCCCGACGGTCTTTCATCTGGTCGGCCGAGAGCAGTGTCTGTCCGCAACGCGCGCACGCGATGGTGCCTGGTTGGTTGATCTCGCCACAGACGCGACATTCGACCGTTGATTCAGCCGTGCTCATGACTCACCCGAGCTGAAGTCCATGACAACTCAACGTAGCCCGGGCGGGCGGGCGAACGAGATTAGTAGCGGTACGAGTCGGGCTTGAAGGGACCTTCGACCGGCACGCCGATGTAGTCGGCCTGTTGCTTCGACAACGTCGTGAGTTTCACGCCCAGCGCATCGAGGTGTAGTCGCGCGACCTTCTCGTCGAGATGCTTGGGCAACACGTAGACCTTCTTCTCGTAGTTGGAGTTGTTCATGAACAACTCCAACTGTGCCATGGTCTGGTTCGTGAACGAGTTACTCATCACGAAGCTCGGGTGGCCGCTGGCGTTGCCGAGGTTGAGCAGGCGACCTTCCGAGAGAAGGATGATTGCTCGGCCGTTGGGCAGGATCCACTTGTCGACCTGGGGCTTGATGTTCTCGCGGCGAACGCCGGCCAGACCGACCAGCCCGGCGATGTCGATCTCGTTGTCGAAGTGTCCGATGTTGCCGAGAATCGCTTGGTGCTTCATCATCAACATGTGCTCGACTGACACGATGTCGCGGTTACCGGTCGCCGTGACGATGATGTCGGCATAGGGGAGGGCCTCTTCAAGCGTGGTGACTTGGAATCCGTCCATCGCGGCCTGGAGCGCACAGATCGGATCGATCTCGGTGATGATCACGCGGGCGCCCTGGCCGCGCAACGACTCGGCCGAACCCTTGCCGACGTCGCCGTAGCCACAGATGACCGCGACCTTGCCGCCGATCAGGGTGTCGGTGGCGCGGTTGATGCCATCGATGAGCGAGTGGCGACAGCCGTACTTGTTGTCGAACTTGGACTTGGTCACTGCGTCGTTCACGTTGATCGCGGGGAAGAGCAGCGTGCCATCACGTTCCATCTCGTAGAGGCGGTGCACGCCTGTCGTCGTCTCTTCCGAGACGCCGATCAGGTCCTTGGCCATCGGCTCGAAGTAGGGCTCGCCTTTCGAGACGATCGTGTCCAACATGGCCAAGATGACGCGGTACTCCTCGGAGTCGGCGCTCTCGGGCGCGGGCACGAAACCGGCACGCTCGAACTCGAGTCCCTTGTGCACGAACAACGTGGCGTCACCGCCGTCGTCGAGGATCATCGTCGGTCCGTTGTGTCCGGGCCAGCGAAGCATCTGCTCGGTGCACCACCAGTACTCTTCGAGCGTTTCGCCCTTCCAGGCAAAGACCGGGACACCTTTTGGACTCTCGATTGAACCGGTCGGCCCCACCACGACCGCCGCCGCGGCGTGGTCCTGGGTCGAGAAAATGTTGCAACTGACCCAACGAACGTCGGCACCAAGCGCAACGAGGGTCTCGATGAGTACGGCAGTTTGAATCGTCATGTGCAACGATCCGGCGATTCGAGCGCCCGCCAGTGGCTTACTCGCGCCAAATTCGGCGCGCATCGCCATCAGGCCGGGCATCTCGTGCTCGGCGAGGGTCATCTCGGCGCGACCGAAATCGGCCAACGAGAGGTCGGCAACTTTGAAGTTGAAGGTGTCAGAGGTCATGGTTCTCCTAGGAGTCTGAAGTTTCCAGGCGCCGACCTCTGCCGCATACGCCTTGGACGATTATATCTCGTCAGACGCCGACGCGGAACTCCACCACGTCGCCGTCACGCATGACGTACTCCTTGCCTTCGATGCGGGCCTTGCCCGCGGCCTTGACGTTCGCCATCGTGCCCAGTTCGACGAGGTCGTCAAAGGAGACGACCTCGGCTTTGATGAAGTGCTTCTGAAAATCGGTGTGGATTTCGCCGGCCGCTTCGGGAGCGGTCGCTCCTTGATGGATCGTCCACGCCCTGGTCTCTTTGGGGCCGGCCGTGAGAAAGGTCTGGAGACCGAGTGCCGCGAAACCAACGCGTGAGAGCAGCGCGAGTCCGGACTCTTCTTGCCCGAAGGACTGCAGGAGTTCGAGAGCCTCGCTCTCGTCGAGTCCGGCCAGTTCCGCTTCAACTTTCGCGCAGAGAATGACGGCCTGGGACGGGGCGACCGACGCAATCAACTCCGCGCAGCGCGCTTGGTTCCCGAGCGTTTCCTCATCGACGTTGAAGACGTAGATGAAGGGCTTGTCGGTGAGCAGGTGAAGTTCAGCGAGCACGTCGCGGTCGAGTTCCTTGCCGACCTTGGAGATGACGAGTCCATCGTTGAGTGCGGCCTGGGCCTTCTTCAGTTGCGCGAGACGCACCGTCGCATCGCTGCCGCCTCGTTTGGCTTCGCGTTCGAGTCGGGCGAGGGGCTTCTCGAGCGTCTGTAAGTCGGCGAGGATCAGTTCGGTCTCGATGGTGGCGACGTCGCTGGCGGGATCGATTCGGCCATCGACGTGGATGACGTCATCGTCGACGAAGACTCGCACAACTTCACAGATCGCGTCGCACTCTCGTATTGCGGCGAGGAACTGATTGCCTAGGCCCTCGCCCTCGCTCGCGCCCTTCACAATGCCCGCGATGTCCACGAACGTGACCGCAGCCGGGAGGATTCGCTCCGAAGTAAAGATTGTCGCCAACACGACAAGCCGAGGATCCGGCACGGACACCACACCGACGTTGGGCTCGATGGTGGCGAAGGGGTAGTTCGCGGCCAGCACGTTGTTGTTGGTGAGGGCGTTGAAGACCGTTGATTTGCCCACGTTGGGCAGTCCGACGATTCCGATTGAGAGGGCCATAGGTCAATCCACGCTAGACGAGACCCGTCGACGCGGCGCCAACCTGCATCGTCGTCGCGACGCTAGGCGATCGCCTTTAGCACGCCGTCTACAACTTCAAGTCGGTGGTCGGCCAGCAATATTCGTTAAGCGGATACAAGGAATCTTCGTGCGCCGTGCTGGGCGAGCATCTACTGTTCACCCATGGGAACGACAAATGTGGTGGAAGGCTTCGCGCCCTTCGGC
Source organism: Acidimicrobiales bacterium (assembly GCA_036511575.1). Lineage (GTDB taxonomy): Bacteria > Actinomycetota > Acidimicrobiia > Acidimicrobiales > RAAP-2 > RAAP-2. Next base: position 2,823 of record DATCCA010000050.1, on the reverse strand, counting down.
GAGTGGCAGACGTGGTATCGAGTCACTGGCGACCTGCACTCGGGCAAGACGCCACTCCTCGTCGCTCACGGAGGACCGGGCTGCACGCACGACTATGTGTTGGCCCTTGCCAAACTCGCCGACACCGGTCGTCCCGTCGTGCACTACGACCAGATCGGCGCCGGACGTTCGACCCATATGCCCGAACGCGGCGGTGACTTTTGGACCGTCGAACTTTTCTTGGACGAGATGGAGAACCTCCTTACCTACCTCGGTATCAATGACCGTTATTTTTTGCTTGGGCAGTCGTGGGGTGGGATGCTCGGCGCGGAGCACGCTATCCGCCAGCCCGCGGGACTAAAGGCGCTCGTGATCTCGAACTCGCCGGCGTCGATGGCGCTCTGGGCGAGCGAAGCGAAGATTCTCCGCGGTGAACTCGACCCCGACGTCGAGGCGACGCTTGATCGTCACGAAGCGGCCGGGACGACCGCTGACCCCGAGTATCTCGAGGCGCAGCAGGTCTATTACGACCTGCACGTCTGTCGCGTGGTGCCCAATCCGCCCGAAGTCGTCGCGACCTCCGACATGCTCAAGGAGGACTCCACCGTTTACAACGTCATGAACGGCCCCAACGAGTTCTTCTGCATCGGGACATTGAAGGACTGGAGTGTCGTTGACAAGGTCCACGCGATTAGCGCCCCCACACTGCTCTGTTCGGGCCGGTTCGACGAGGCAACGCCGGGGACCGTGCAGCCGTACTTCGACAACATTCCCGACGTGCGCTGGGAGATTTTCGAGAACTCGAGCCACATGCCCTTCGTCGAGGAACCGGAGCATTATCTGGCGGTTGTCGAAGGATTCTTGGCCGAACGCGACCAGTGATCTTGTAGTAAAAGAAGAGAAGAACATACAGAGCACGACCAATAGGGAGAATTGAATGACACGTCTCACGTCCATGAAACGAGTGGGGGCGATTCTGTCGTCCTTCGCCGTGTGCGCCCTCGGCATCGCAGCCATCACGGCCAGCACGCCGGCCGGGGCCGCTGGGTACCAGAAGCAGCACGCCGGCGGCACCGTCAAGTTGTTGGCGTCGACTGCCGCTGGCACGCTCGACCCGCAGGTCAACTACACGTTGCAGTACTGGCAGCTCTACCAGGCGACCTACGACGGTCTGGTCAGCTTCCAAAAGGTCGCGGGCGCGGGCTCGTTCGACGTCGTCCCGGACCTCGCGACCGCGATGCCAAAAGTTACGAATAACGGCAAGACGTACACCTTCGTGCTGCGCAAGGGCATCAAGTTCTCCAACGGCAAAACGGTCACCGTCAATGACGTCCTTTCGTCAATGCAGCGCATCTTCAAGGTCTCGAACCCGAACGCCGGGTCCTGGTACAACGTCATCGTCGGCGGAGCCGCCTGTCTCTCCAAGCCGGCCACGTGCACACTGAAGGGTGGCGTCGTGGTGAACGCGGCGACGAACACCGTCGTCTTCAACCTGTCCACTCCTGACGCCGAGTTCCTTGACCAGTTGGCCGTACCCTTCGGTTCGATCCTGCCCTCGACGGCACCATCGAAGGACGCGGGCGACACGCCGCAGCCCGGCACCGGCGCGTACGAGTTCAAGTCGTACAACCCCAATACGGGACTCGTGATGGCTCGCAACCCATATTTCAAGGTGTGGTCCGCCGCGGCGCAGCCCCAGGGCTATCCCAACGAGATCGACATGACGTTCGGCTCTACCGTTGAGTCCGAGGTGACGGCCGTGGAGAACGGCCAGGCCGATTGGGTCTTTGACGCGCTGCCCAGTGACCGATTGCAGGTGTTGTCGACCAAGTACGCCAACCAGTTGCACGTGAACACGTTGACCGCTGACTGGTACCTGCCGATGAACACGAACCTCGCTCCGTTCAACAACCTCAAGGCCCGTCAGGCCCTGAACTACGCCATCGACAAGAACGCGGCCGTGAGCCTCTTCGGCGGGAAGTTGCTCGCGACGCCGACCTGCACGATCTTGCCGCCCGGCTTCCCTGGCTTCGTCCAGTCGTGCCTCTACAACAAGGGCACGAGTTCGACCTACGCCGGTGCGGACCTCGTGAAGGCGAAGGCCCTCGTGAAGGCGTCGGGCACTGCCGGCATGAAGGTCGGACTCGTCGTAACCAACGACCCCGTAAACGAGGCCGTGGGCCAGTACGTCCTGAGCATTCTCAACGCCATTGGCTACAAGGCCACGTTGAAGCCGCAGTCGGCGAACATCCAGTTCAACTACATCCAGAACAGCAAGAACAAGGTGCAGATCAGTCTCACTCAGTGGTACCAGGACTACCCGGCGGCGTCGGACTTCTTGAAGGTGCTGCTCAGTTGCTCCCAGTTCCACCCGGGCAATGACAACAGCATCAACATCGCCGGGTTCTGCAACAAGACGATCGACGCACAGATGAACCAGGCGGAGGCGCTCGAGCTGACCAACCAGACGGCGGCGAACAAGATCTGGGGTCAGGTCGACCAGGCGTTGATGAAGCAGGCGCCCTGGGTGCCGCTCTTCAACCCTAAGCAGATCGACTTCGTCGGCAAGCGCGTGGGTAACTACCAGTTCTCGCGCCAGTTCTACATGTACGTGGACCAACTTTGGGTGAAGTAGACCCAGTCATTGAATCACCGATGTCGGTGGTTCTCATAGAGAACATTGCTTTGACCGCCAGGGGACCAGAAAACCCCTGGCGGTCTTCGATGCGACAACTTCGAAGAAATCGTGCGGCGATGTTGGCGTTCGGAGTAATCGTGTTCATCGTCACCGCCTGTCTGCTCGCTCCCGTCTACGCCCACGTGATCGCCCACGAGAATCCCTTT
>DATCCA010000049.1:0-8364 GCA_036511575.1 Acidimicrobiales bacterium | reverse complement strand
CGGGCAAATCAACGCTCATTCAAGCCATGCTCGGGACGATCACCTTGACACGTGGAAGTCGTTCGATCGGACCGGGCGTGGTGGTTGGCGTCCTTGGACAAGATCGTCGTGTTCTTCAAGGCGATCACGACTTGGTACGTCACGTGAGCGATCGCTGCGCCCTCTCGTTGAGCGAGACTCGATCGCTTCTGGCGAAATTCGGGCTCAACGCTTCACACGTCAGTCGATCTGTTCGACTGCTTTCACCGGGCGAACGAACGCGAGCCGAGCTCGCGATATTCCAAGCACAGGGCGTGAATTTTCTCGTTCTGGATGAACCCACCAATCACTTGGATCTTCGGGCGATTGAACAACTTGAGAGTGCGTTAAAGGGATTCGGAGGCACGCTGCTTCTGACGACGCACGATCGGCGACTGCTCGAAGACGTGGAATTGACTCGGACGATCACGATGGACGGTGGAATGGCTAGTGAGGAACGTTGACTGTCGCTGTCACTTCTTCGTCAAGGCCCTGCGACGAGTTGCGGAGCCAGTTCAAATAGGTCAGCCCATCATCGCTGGTCTTGAGTGATCCCCTCGACGTGTTGACGCAGAACGGAACGTACGGCCGCCATTTGCGGTGCCCATCCAACCGTGATCCTCGTCCATCCTGGGAGTCCCAGGTCGGCTCCGTCGCGCACTGAGAGTCCTTCTGACGCGAGCGCGTCGCGCAAGTCGGCGAACGAGAGCGCGCAGGTGACGAAGTTCGCCTCGCTCGGAAAGAAGGTCACGCCAAGCTCCTTGAGCGTCGACTCGAGGAGCGCCCTCTCTTCGACGATCCGCGAGACGATTGAGGCGTGCCACTCGTCACAGCGAAGAGCTGCGGAGACGGCCGCGAGCGCTAACGCGTTCACGCTGAAGGGTGGACGCGCCCTTCGAATCGCGCCAATCAACGTCGCGTCGCCGACGGCGTACCCGACGCGCAGGCCCGCGAGTCCCCAGTCCTTCGAAAAGGTCCGTTGGACGAGTAAATTTGGCCGACTCGCGCTGAGCTTGAGTACTGTGTCGCTGTCGTCGCGCTGCGTGAATCCGCCGTACGCCTCGTCGAGTACGACGAGGCAGTCGCTCGGGACTGCGTCGAGGAACGTGATGAGATCCTCCAGCTCGACGCCAATACCGGTTGGGTTGTGAGGACTCGGCAACCACACGAGCGTCGCACCGCTCGCGGCGGCGTGTGCCATGGCGTTCAGGTCGTGCGCGCCGTCGACGAGTGGCACTCGCACTATCGGCGCACCAGCGAGGGTGCTCGCCGTCGCGTCGATCTGATAACAAGGGTCGCCCACGACCGTGAAACCCTGACGCCGTACACCACTCTTGTCCGGCGCGTCGTCGAGGAGGAGCCGAGCGAGTAAATAGCAAAGTTCGTCGCTTCCGTTGGTGAGCACCAGACGCCCAACGTCGACACCGAGATGCTCCGCGAGTTGATCGAGGACCGGGTCCTCTTCCGGGTAGCGGTTGAGGTTTTCACTGGCCGCGCCGAGCGCGGCGCGCACGGCCGGAGGTGGCCCAAAGGGCGACTCGTTGGCGCTTAGCTTCCCATTGGATCCTGCGCCTCGCGCGGCGCGCCCGCGTCGATACCCGGCCACGGCAGTGACTTTCTCGAGTGCCCGCGCCGCAGGCGTGTCCGAGCTTGGCGTCGACGAGCTCGGTGGCTCTGTTTCGCTTTGAACTTGATCTGGCAGCGCGGTGGGTGACAGCGCGCGGATCACCACGCGGCCTGCGATTTTATCGAGGTCCCGCTCACCACGGATGCTTGAACGATCGACGAGTTCGAGGAGTCGGTGGAGTTCCTCGTTGCTGAACGCCGCCATGATGACGGGTCGGAACTGCGTCGAGTGATTCCCGAGCACGCCAAGCGCCTCAGCGAGTTCGTGGTCACTGAGGTTTTCTTGGCTCTGCCAGGAGAGTGGATTCTCACGTTCGGTCCCTGAAAGCACGACTGATGTTTCAGGCTGGAGGCGCTGGGCCTCGATTCGCGCGCACTCAACGAATCCGCCCGGGCGCTCGCGCGCGTCGATGGACAACGTTCGTGCCGCGTCATCCTCGTCGAATCTGTCTAAGACGAGGCGCCGGGCCCTTGCGAGTGAAGGCGCGAGGCAACCAAGTGCCGGGTCGAGGGACTCGGGAAGAGGCGTGCCCCGTGTTGTTCGGAATGTGGTGTCTCCCCGAACAAGATGAGAGATCTCCATCGTGGTGAGGCCGTCGAGTTCGATGAGAACGAGACCGTGATCAACGGTTGCGGTGTGCAGTTCGCCCACCACGGCGGCGCTACCGCGTAGATCCGAAGTATCTGTGCTCCCTGCAAGAAGCATGAGGCCGACGGCGTCGGGAAGTACCCACAGCGGACGAACAGCTTCACTATCAATCATCAACGGGGTGTTCAACGCAGAACCTCTTCTGTGAGCGACGGGGTGTTCAACGCAGAACCTCTTCTGTGAGCGACGGGTTGTTGCCAGGAGAAAGTACTCGCCCAAGTTCGACGGCGTCCGCGTGAGGACGGACCCCACCCAGTCGCTCCGTCGCGCGAGCCGCTGCGTTCGCGACCGCGTCGACGATCTCTTCGCGTGTTGAAGTGCCGTGGACGAGTGTGCTCACGCCGATCGCGCCGCAACACCCACTCGGCGAAAATATCGGTGCCGCGACACAGGTGACGCCCGGCGCCGTGGCGCCCTCGTCGAGCGCGTAACCGAGGGCTCGAATACGAGCGAACTCCACGAAGCGCGACGAGTCGAGTCGACCGTCGTCGTCGGGTGCCGACATGAACGCGAGCTGCGCTTTGCCAACGGCGGTCGTCGCGGCCGGAAGACGAGCCCCGAGCGCGCTCGCCAACTCGAGGCCCCGAAGCGGCGGGTCATGCTTCGCGAGGTAGACGACTTCGTCGCCGTCGAGCACCGCGAAGTGCGACGTGGCTGAGAGTTCGCGAGTCAGTAATTCGAGTTCAGGTTGAACGGAGGCGACAGGGGTCATCGCGCGAACGTAGGCCGCGCCAATTTCGAAAGTGCCAAGTCCGAGGCGATAGTGCCCTTCGTGATCTTGCGAGACGAAGTTCCTCGCGACGAGCGCTTTCAAAAGGTCAGCGGTAGACGATTTCGGGAACGTGAGTCGTCGAGCAATTTCACCGAGACCGAGGTCGCTTTGCTCCGCGAGAAGCATCAACACGCAGACCGCGCGATCAACCGATCGCGTGCCGACCTGTGCGGATATGCGTACATCATCACTCATACGCGTTCAACGTAGACGACGCCGCTTCCGCCGTCAAGGTTCCTTTAAGTACGGCGATGCCACTGTGTCTGACGAAACAGAGCTTTCACAATGTTGTCCTTGACAGCGCCCGAACAGACTGGTTAAATGACATATCAAATATCGGGCCAGGGGGGACTTCGATCTTGAGTTCAGATTCTCAAACTACGAACATCGAACTCATCACCGACGTCGTCATCGCCGGTGGCTTCGCCGCCGCCGTTGAGGTCGAAGCCGGCGACCGACTCGAAGTTATCGACCTCGAGGGCCAACAGGTTTGCGATCTCATCGCGTTCGCCGCGCTGGACCGACGCGAGTGGCTGTCGATGAGTCACACCCGGGCCGCCACGTTGCGGCTCAACCTCGCCCCCGGTGACTTGCTCCAAAGCAACTGGCGCCGCCCGATGCTCGAAGTCCTCACCGACGACGTTGGCATGCACGACCTCATCACGCAGATGTGCGACGCGCGTCGTTACCGTCTCGACTACCGCGTCCAAGGTCATCGCAGTTGCCGCAGCAACTTCACGGAGGTCCTCGAACCGTGGGGGATCCAGGAGTGGGAGATGCCCGACCCGTTGAACGTGTTCCAAAACGCCCCGATCAACCCCGACCGTACGTTTGGCAACGAAGTACCAACCAGCGTGGCGGGTGACTCCATCGTCTTTCGAGTCTTGATGTCCGCGATCGTCGCGGGGAGCGCCTGTCCGCAGGATCTCAACCCCTGCAACGGCTTCTCGCCAAGTCCCATCGGTCTGAAGGTCTGGCGACCCCGAAGCGCTGACGGTGACTCGTGAGCGCGACGGGGGTTGACGGCATCGTCCGACACCGCTTTGCGGACGTCCTCGCTGAGCCGGTCAGTCACTACACCGACGCCGTGGTCGCGGGCGGGTTCATCTTCATTGCGGGCATGATCGCCGATGACGCCACCGGCGCGCTGGTAGGGGCAGGCGACGTCGTCGCACAGACCGAGCAGATCTTCGAGAACATCGAGGCGATCTTGTCCCGTCTCGACGCGTCAATCCACGACGTCGTGAAGCTCGTCGTCTACGTCACGGATATCGACGATCGCGTCGCGATCAACACCGTCCGGGCGCGCCGATTCGGTGAGACCCGACCAACGAGCACCCTCGTGCAGGTGAGCGCGCTCGTGAACCCTGACGCTCGGATCGAGATCGAGACGGTCGCCTTGGTGCCTACTCGCGTTCGGAGCACGCAGTGAACGCCGACGTACGCGCGTCGACGCTTGGTCGCTAAAAGTTGAAAGCAGTTGGTAGTTTGCTGTTCGCAGGTCGTGGATGCACTTCATCAGACAGAGGGAGAATGTCATGATTGGTCAGACGTTGTCGAAGTTTCGAAGGGCCACCAGTTTGGCCCTCGCGTGCGGGCTCACCGCCGGAGTCGTGGCGATGACGGGCGGGGCTGCGGTCTCCGCCGCGCCGTCGACCATCGTGATCGGCAACTTCAATCCGTTCTCGGGCGCGGACGCCTCGTTCGGTCCCGAGATGGTCGCCGGTTGCCAGCCCGCGGTGCGCCTCATCAACAACGGTGGTGGCGTCCTCGGCCACAAGTTCTCCTGCGTTGAATTCGACACGCGCGGTGACCCCGCCGACGCGGTTCCCGCCGCGAACAAGATGATCGCCACCAACTCTTCGCTCGGCGGCATCCTTGGACCGAGCGCTGACGAAGCGCTGGCGACGGTGCCGATCCTCGATCAGGCGAAGGTGCCGATGTTCGTCGACACGGGCCAAGCGTTCTTCGACAAGTCGAGCTACAAGTACTTCTGGCGCATCACACCAGCCGATGACGTGAAGGGCTACGCGCTCGCGCTCTGGGCGAAGAAGGCTGGTTACACCCGCGCCGCCGCCATCTTCGGCAACGACGCAGGCTCGCAGTCCGACGTGCCCACCTTGGTGAAGGCCTGGAAGAAGCTGGGCGGCAAGATGGTCGACAACGTCAAGCTCGCGCTCGACCAGTCGTCGTACCGCACGGAGATCGAGCAGATGCTCGCCACGAAGCCGCAGGTCATCTTCACCGAGATCGACCCCCAGACGGCGGGAACCTTCCTCTCCGAGTTGCAACAGCTGAAGGGACTTATCCCGGTGCTCGGCACGGAGATCACGCTGCAGTCGCCATGGCTGAAGGCCGTGACCGGAGCGATCGGCAAGCAGGCGATGACGAAGTACATCACCGGCATGCAGCCCTACGCCCCAACGGCCGGCGCGTCGTGGACGACGTTCGACAAGGCGCTCTTGGCCTCGAAGTCCAAGGTGCCGCAGCCCTCACAGTGGGCGTCGGACCCGTACACGATGACGTACTACGACGGCGTCACGATCATGGCGCTCGCGATGCTCTCGGCGAAGTCCACCGACCGCGGTACGTACAACAAGTCGATCATGGCGGTCACCGAACCAGGCGCGGGCAAGACGGTCGTCACGTCCTTCGCGCAGGGTAAGGCGGCGCTCGCGAAGGGCAAGAAGATCCAGTACGTCGGTGCGGGCGGACCGATCGCGTTCGACAAGTCGCACAACTCTTCGGGAGCGTTCGAGGCCGCGATACAGGAGAACGGAAACGTCAAGATCGTTGGTGAAGTGACCGCCAACCAAATCGCGGCCCTTACCAAGTGAGTCGCCGTCCGGGGCCCTTGCCGGATCTGAGTCGTCATCGAAAAAGTGATGGCGGAGGAGCCGAGTGAACCTTTACGTCCTCTCCCTCGGTTTCGGGCTCATCACGGCCTCCATTCTCGCCATTGCGAGCGTGGGCTTTACGTTGCAGTTCGGCGTCACCAACATATTGAACCTCGCGTACGGCGACGTGATGACGGGCTGCGCGTTCGTGGCCTACCTCGTGACGCGCGCCGGAGGAAGCCTTCCCGAGGCGCTCATCGCCGGCGCAGGCACCGGCGCGCTCGCGTCCTACGGGTTGAACCGCTTCGTGTACACGCCCTTCGTGAAGCGCGGCACGCGAATGTTCGGCATGATCATCGTCACGATCTCCGTGAGTCTGGCGGTGCAGAACGGACTCCAAGCCGCCTTCAAGGCGACGTTCTTCTCGCTCGCGCTGCCGAGACCCAGTTCCTACACCTTCGCGGGCATGATCTTCACCAGCCAGCAGCTCGTGATCATCGGACTCGCGGTCGTCGCGATGCTCTTCGTCCACGCATTGCTGTCGTGGACGAAGCTCGGACGCGCCATGCGCGCGACGGCGGCGGACCCCGAGCTCGCGAGGTCGTGCGGTATCGCGACCGACCGTGTGATCGATGCCGCGTGGCTGCTCTCGGGCGCGCTGTGCGGCACGGCGGGCGTCGCGCTCGCGCTCAACGTGACGAGTTTCACGTCGACGGCCGGCGGGCAGTTCCTCATCCCGATCATCGCTGCCGCGGTGCTCGGCGGTGTCGGTCACCCGTACGGCGCGATGATCGGGGCGGTCGTTATCGGGATCTCCGCTGAGCTCTCAGCCGCGGTCATCTCACCCTCGTACAAAGAGGTCATCGCGTTCTTGATCCTCATCGTGGTGCTGTTGATCCGTCCGCAGGGGATCTTCGCGGAAGTCGCAACCCAAAAGGAGGTCGTCGCGTGAGCTCGTCGATGCAGTTCTATATCTCTAACCTGCTCGTCTACTTAGGCGTCGACGTGATGGCCTGTCTAGGACTCAACCTGCAGTTCGGCGTGGCGGGCGTCATCAACTTGGCGTTCATCGTCTTCCAGGCCGCCGGCGCGTACACCGCCGCCGTCCTCACGCTCGGACCCCAATCGTCGCTCGGCGGGTTTCAGAGTTACATCATGGGGTCGCACCTGCCGTTCCCACTGCCGTTGATCGCGGCCGCGGTCGTTGGCGGCGCGCTGTCGTACGTCGTGGGACTCATCGTGTTGCGGCGGCTTCGCACCGACTACCAGGCGATGGTGTTCCTCGTCATCTCACTCATCGCGACGACAGTCGTGACGAACGCTGCCGGTCTGTTCAACGGGTCGAACGGCTTGGCCCTCATTCCAAAGCCCCTCGAGAGCGTGCTCAATCTCTCACCCGTCAACTACCAGTGGGTCTTCGTGGGAATGACGTTCGTGTGCACGATCCTCGTGTGGGTGGTGGTGCGACGTATCACCGGCTCGCCGCTCGGACGTACGTTACGGGCCGTGCGTGACAACGACGCGGCCGCCGCCTCACTCGGTAAGAACGTCACCCAGATGCGACTCATCGCGTTCGTGTCCGGGGGAGCGATCGCCGGCCTCTCGGGAGGGATCCTGGCGCAGTACATCTCGGCGTGGTCACCGGGCAGTTGGCTGTTCCCCGAGAGTTTCGTGTACTTCTCCGCGGTCATCGTGGGTGGCGCGGGCAACAACATGGGCGCCGTCGTCGGCGCCGCGCTCGTGCCGGTCGCCTTCCTCGAAGCGACGCGCTACATTCCCCAGTTCGGGTACCCGGGGCTCGTCGACGCGCTGCAGTGGGTCGTCGTCGGACTGCTCACGCTCGCGGTCATGTGGTTCCGTCCGCGCGGCGTCTTTCCCGAACGCACCAAGCGTTTCGCCCGCACTCCCGAATCGGAGCCAACGTCGTGACCAGCGAACCACTGCTGTCGGTTCGCGGTCTCGCGAAGAGTTTCGGCGGCGTACAAGCGGTGCGCGACGTCTCCTTCGACGTCGCGGCCGGCAGCATCACCGGGCTCATCGGGCCGAACGGCGCGGGCAAGTCCAGCGTCCTCGCGATCGTGTCGGGTTTCCTCGCGCCGACGTCGGGGACCGTGCACTTCGAGGGCAAGCTCGTGTCCGGTCGATCCGCGTTCCAATTGGCCCGACTCGGGCTCGTCCGCACGTTCCAGCTCTCGAGCGAGTTCGAACGACTTTCGGTGATCGAGAACCTGCTCGTCGCCGCTCCCGGTCAGCGCGGCGAGCGACTCCGTGACGCGCTCGCGGGAAAGTGGCGTTGGCAAAACCAAGAAGACGCGTCGGTCGCGCGCGCCAGAGAGTTGCTCGCGCGCTTCGAGATCCCGGCGAAGGAGGACGACCTCGCGGGTGACCTCTCCGGCGGTCAAAAGCGACTCCTCGAACTCGCTCGCGCGCTGATGGCTGAACCGAAGCTGCTGTTGCTCGAC
>DATCCA010000048.1:0-5349 GCA_036511575.1 Acidimicrobiales bacterium | reverse complement strand
GCGTCACGGCTCGATTGCGACTTCGTCGACCGACTATGGATGACGTCAACTCAATTGTCGCTATCGACTCTGATCCGATGACGAATCTTCATCGTCCCGGTGGAGCACCTAGCCCAGACCAAAACTTCCAAACTTTTGGCGAGTTCATTCTCGGTTGGGAAGAGCACGAAGTCGGCTACTGGATAGTTGAGTTTGGTGCCGCCGTCATCGGGATGGCGGGCGTAGAGCCCCAACTCTTCTTGGAAAGAGAGTGCTGGAATCTTTACTACCGCTTGTCACCCAGTGCTTGGGGCAATGGCTTCGCCGTCGAAGCAGCGAAGGAAGCGATGATCGTGGCTTCGTCTCTCCAGCCAAAGTGGCCCGTGGTGGCGCGTACGAGAGCGACGAACTATGCCGCCGCTCGCACCGCAGAAAATGCCGGCTTACGACGATGCCCAGAACTGGACATCAGTGGTTTCGAGGTCTTTGCGCTTGGTTGGTAGTCCCTAGTTCAGGAATCGACGACGAACCTGTACACGTTCGTTTCACGACGTTCAAAACCCAATCGTGAGTAGAGCCGATTGGCGGCATGGCGAGTCGGCCGTGTGGTCAGGTCGAGGGAGCGGATACCGCGCCGTTTTGCCTCTTCAATCGCGGCCAGAGTGAGCGCCTCACCGACGCCAGTTCCGCGCGCCGATTCATCGACGACCACGTCTTCGATCCAGCCTCGAAGCCCTGTGGGAATACGAAACACAGCGAGCGTCAGAGCGCCGACGAGTGTCCCTTCAATTCGTGCGACGAATAGCGTCGTCGAAGAGGACTCGACGAGATCGCGCAACTGTGTCAGCGTCAACAGAGTCGCAGTCGATGACAGTTGCGGAAGCAGACGGTTTAATGCGTCGACCACCTCGTCGTTCGCTTCGTCAACAATCTCGATGCGCAAGGTCATTGGTCGCCTCTCCACACTGGTCGACGAAGATCGTCGTAGAACACATCACGGTTTTCGCCATCGATTGCAGCGAAGATCGGACCGACCCAACGCTCGGCACCAATCATTGGCGTAGGAAGGTTGTCGCGCGTGAACCATCCGGCGTCGGAGCACTCGAGCGGATGGATGTTCATCTCTCCGCCAACCTTGCGACAGAAGAAGAGCAATGAGTACAGCGGAATCCTTGAGGCGCCGAGTCGCATGCCGTCAAGCACACCAATGAGTCGAACGGGTTCAACCTCATAGCCAGTCTCTTCAAGGACTTCCTTCACCACGACTTCGGGCGCGGAGTAGCCCACGTCGCACCAGCCGGTCGGATAGAGCCAGTACCCGGAGTCCGCGCGTTGGATGAGGAGCAGTTCTCCTTTTTCGTTCGTGACCGCTGCACCCACGGCGACCTTCGGAGTCTGATAGCCGGCGACGCCAGTGCCGACTTCCTTCATCCACTCAGCGACGTAGCCATCGGCGTCGAGCACACCATCGAGGCCCATTTCGGCAGCGGCCTTCATGTCGCCAGCAATCTTCAAAACCTCTTCGAAACGCTCGCGCTCGTACTGACTCTCGGTAAATCCGAGACCCGTGCGCGCGACGCCCGACAGGGACTCCGCCCAGCGAAGGAGTGTCTTCTCAGGAACCGGATCCACGAACTCGACGCTAGCAACGACGTCTAGTGAAGCGTGGCGTCGAGTACTTCGTCGACCGATCCGACCAGTCCGGTATAGAAAGGGCCGAATTCGGCGTAGAGCGTGGAGGCCTCGTCGTAGCGCATGGTGTAGACGCACTCTTTGAGGTCGTCAACGTGGACGCCGAAGAGCGTCACGCCCCACTCCCAATCGTCAAGGCCCGTCGAGCCGGTAATCACCTGAAGGATGCGGCCCTTGAACTCACGGCCGAGGGCGCCGTGCTGGCGCATCAGTCGTTCGCGGTCGTCGTAGTCGAGCGCGTACCAGTTGTTGATCTCGCCGCGCCGCTTGGACATTGGGTAGAAACAGAAGGCCCGCTTGCCTTCAGGCGGCAGGACTGGAAAGAGTCGGTCGTGCAACATCTGCTCGGGCATACCGGCCGCGTATTCGCTCACTTCGGTGACTGACACGTAACTCTCGGCGACGTGCAGACCCGCCCCTTGAATCTGCGACTGAAAACGGCGCAACGTCCAGAGATCCTCACCGAGGACCATAAAACAAGTATCAGCCTTTGATCCAAGAATCGCCGCGGTCACAACTTGCAATCCCGCGGTACGGGCATCGTCGACGGCTTTTCGAACCGCGCCGGCGTCCACGTCACCAACGGGGTGACAGAAAAGATGCACCACGTTCAGTCCACGCGAAGGTACGACGGGTTCGGGAGATGCCATAGACCAATGCTACGGCGTGGCCACTTCGCCGCGAACTCGTTCGACCAATGAAAGACCGTGGGGCACGAGGCCCCACGGTCTTTTCAAGAACTGCGAGTGAAACGTTTAGTAGTCGTCCATCCCACCGCCGGGCATGGCACCGACCTTCTCTTCGGGCTTGTCAACGATGACGCACTCCGTCGTGAGGAACAACGCGGCAATCGACGCGGCGTTCTGCAGCGCCGAGCGCGTCACCTTGGCGGCGTCAATGACACCGGCCTTGATGAGGTCCTCGTAGTCACCGGTCGCGGCATTCAAACCTTCGGTCGGCTTCTTCAGGTTGCGGACTTTGTCGACAATGACGCCGCCCTCAAGACCAGCGTTGACCGCGATCTGGTTGAGTGGTGCTTCGACCGCTTTGGCAACCATGCGCGCGCCAGTTGCTTCGTCACCGCTGAGCTTGTCGGCCGCTTCGAGGATTCGAACCTGACTGCGGAGCAACGCCACGCCACCACCGGGCACCACGCCCTCTTCAATGGCGGCCTTCGTCGTTGACACCGCATCTTCGATGCGGTGCTTCTTCTCCTTGAGCTCTACCTCGGTCGCGGCGCCAACCTTGATGACGGCAACGCCGCCGGACAACTTGGCGAGACGCTCCTGGAGCTTCTCACGGTCGTAGTCGGAGTCGGTGTTCTCGATCTCGGCCTTGATCTGGTTGATGCGACCCTTGATGTCGTCCTCGGAACCAGCGCCTTCGACGATGGTCGTCTCGTCCTTGGTCACAACGACCTTGCGAGCACTACCGAGCATCTCGACATCCGCGGTCTCGAGTTTGAGGCCGATCTCTTCGGAGATGACCGTGCCGCCCGTGAGGATGGCAATGTCTTGGAGCATGGCCTTGCGACGCTCACCAAATCCGGGTGCCTTCACGGCAACTGACTTGAAAGTGCCACGAATCTTGTTCACCACGAGTGTCGCAAGCGCTTCGCCCTCTACGTCCTCGGCAATGATCAACAAGGGGCGGCCGGACTGCATGACCTTTTCAAGGACCGGCAGCACGTCGCGGACCGACGTGATCTTGTTCGAGACCAGGAGGATGTAGGCGTTCTCAAGGACCGCCTCCATTCGCTCGGTGTCGGTGGCGAAGTACGGGGCGATGAATCCCTTGTCGAAGCGCATTCCCTCGACGAGGTCCATCTCCATGCCGAAGGACTGACTCTCTTCGACCGTGATGACGCCGTCCTTACCCACTTTGTCGATGGCGTCAGCAATCATGGCGCCGATCTCGTCGTCAGCCGCGGAGATGGACGCCACCTGGGCAATCTGCTCCTTCGTGTCGGCCGGCTTGGCGAGGTCGTGCAAACTGGCCACAGCCGCTTCTACTGCCGTCTCGATGCCCTTCTTCAATGACATTGGGTTGGCACCAGCCGCGACGTTCTTCAGACCTTCGCGAACCATGGCCCACGCAAGCACCGTCGCGGTGGTCGTGCCGTCACCGGCAACCTCGTCGGTCTTCTTGGCAACTTCCTTCACCAGCTCAGCGCCGATGCGCTCAAACGGGTCCTCGAGGTCGATGTCCTTGGCGATAGAAACACCGTCATTGGTAATCGTGGGAGCGCCCCACTTCTTGTCCAAGACGACGTTGCGACCCTTCGGCCCCAGCGTCACTCGAACCGCATCGGCCAACTTGTTCATGCCGCGCTCCAGCGCCCGGCGGGCCTCTTCATCGAATGAGATCAGTTTCGCCACTGTGAATCCTCCTAGTGCGAGGCACCCTTTTGGTGCACTGCAATATTAGCAGTCTAAGGTGCCGAGTGCTAACGGAGATCAGCCGCCCGCGACGGCGGGAATGAGGGACACGGTTTGGCCCGGCTCGAGCACGGTGTCGAGCCCATCAAGGAATCGCACGTCTTCGTCGGCCACGAAGACGTTCACGAATCGACGAAGTGCGCCGCGGTCATCGAGCACTCGCACGGCAATCCCGGGGTATGCCACGTCAACAGCGACGATGGCTTCACGCACCGTGGACGCCTCAACCGGCACTTCCCCGGCACCACCCACGAGCGTGCGCAATTGGCTTGGCAGGCGAACGATGACGCTCACGATGCCGCCACCAGTTGGTGAAAGCTGAGCGCTTCTTCGGCCGATTCGAGTGACGGGGTGATGGTCGAACTCACCGTGGCCGTCTCGACAATGGCGTCGAGCGTCTTGAGGCCGTGACCCGAAATGATGGCCACGATGGACTTTTCCGGGTCGATCGTGCCGCGCTCGAGCATCTGGCGAAGTGATGCAATCGTCACGCCACCGGCCGTCTCGGCGAAAATGCCCTCAGTCCGCGCCAGGAGTCCAATGCATTCGAGGATCTCGTCGTCGCTGACCGACCCGCAGTCGCCGCCGTTCGCGCGCAACTCGTCGAGCACGTAGGGTCCATCGGCCGGATTGCCAATGGCGAGCGATCGCGCAATCGTGTTAGGACGTTGGGGCGTGACCACCTCGGCGCCGTTGGCGAACGCCGTCGCGATCGGGGAACAGCCCGTCGCCTGTGCGCCAAAGAGCGTCGGTGCGTTGCCGTCGACCAGTCCGAGGTCAAGGAACTGGCGGAAGCCTTTGGCGACCTTGGTGAATTGGCTGCCCGACGCGAGTGGCACCACCACCTGGTCGGGCGTACGCCACCCGAGTTGTTCGCAGATCTCGAACGCGAGTGTCTTCGATCCCTCGGCGTAGTACGGGCGCAGGTTGACGTTCATGAAGGCCCAGTCCTCGTGTTCCGCAACCAACTCGACGCAGAGACGATTGACGTCGTCGTAGTTGCCCTCCACGCCCAGCACGACGCCGCCAAAGATGGCTGCCATTGCAATCTTGGACTTCTCTAAGTCCGAGGGAATGATCGTCACACTCGGCCATCCCGCGTAGGCCGCGTGGGCGGCGACTGACGTCGCAAGGTTGCCCGTCGACGCGCACGCCGCGGTCGTGAAACCGAGGCGTCGAGCGCTGGACATGGCGACCGACACGACCCGGTCCTTGAACGAACCGGTCGGGTTGCGCGTGT
>DATCCA010000047.1:0-10673 GCA_036511575.1 Acidimicrobiales bacterium | reverse complement strand
AGCGGGTGGTGCCACGACGTCATCACCACGCTCTACGGCGTTCGCCAACTCGTCAATCGTCAAGGCGTCGTCAACCTGATGGGCGCCGCTCGAAAGTCGACGAAGCGCACTCAGGTGGCCAATCGTCCCGAGTTTGTTCGCGAGATCGCTCAAGAGGACGCGCACGTAGGTACCAACGGAGCACTCGACGTCGAACGTCCACACCGCAGGATCATCGCTGGGCGAAACTTCGAATACGGTCACCGAAATCTCGCGCGCCGCACGTTCGACTTCAATGCCCTTGCGGGCCAGTTGGTGAAGGCGTTGGCCGTCAATCTGAATCGCCGACACCATGGGCGGCGTCTGTCGCTGGACGCCGAGCATCGAGGTCGCCGCGGCCGCCACGGCGGACGAGGTGAGCGCCGGGACGGGTTGCTCATCGAGCACCGAACCGTCAGCATCGAGGGAGTCGGTCGCCACGCCAAAGGTCACGGTCCCGCTGTAGTGCTTCGCCTCGGACTGCGCGAATCGCAGCAGCCGCGTCGATGGCCCGACGGCAAGTATCAGTAGGCCAGTCGCCATGGGATCGAGCGTGCCGGCGTGGCCAATCTTTCGCTCGCCAAGTATTCGGCGCACTTTTGCCACCACGTCGTGGCTCGTGAGTCCCCTCCCCTTATCCACGAGCAGCAGTCCATTATTCGTCGTCATGGTTTTGGCGACGAATAATCTCTTCAACGGCCTCTCCGCTCGCGACAGCCGGGTCGGCCATGAAGGAGAGCTTCGGCGTTCGTTTGAATCGTGTCTGCACGTTCACCGCCGACTGAATCTGCGCTCGGCGCTCTTCGAGAGCTATGCGCGCATCGGGACTGAGCGAGTCGAAAAATACTGTCGCCTGGCGAAGGTCCTGAGTCGTCTGCACGCCCGTCACGGTCAAAATGCCGATGCGGTCATCGACGTCGCTGATGCGCGTCAACTCGTCCGAGATCACCTCACGCAATATCTGATTCACGCGAGCTGATCGTGGGTAGGGGTGATGACTGCCAGATGGACGGGCCATGCGCTAGGCCGTTCTTGGAATCTCGCGCTCTTCGAAGGTCTCGATGATGTCGCCCGCTTTGAGGTCCTGGTAGTCGGAGAGACCGATACCGCACTCGAAGCCGGATGCCACCTCACGTGCGTCGTCCTTGAAGCGACGAAGTGATGTGATCGATCCCTTCCAAATGATCGTTCCTTCGCGAAGGAATCGAACCTTCGATCCACGAGTGATGACACCATCGCGCACGAAGCAACCGGCAATCGCGCCGATCCTCGGCACGCGGAATACTTCACGCACTTCGGCCTCGCCCGTGACAATTTCTTCGAAGACCGGCGAGAGGAGCCCCAGCATGGCGGCCTCGATCTCTTCGATCAACTTGTAGATGATTTCGTAGGTGCGAATCTGCACGCCCTCGTTCTCCGAGAGCTCACGACTGCGCTTGTCGGGACGCACGTTGAAACCAATGATCGTTGCATTGGAGGCCTTGGCGAGCTGCACGTCGTTCTCAGTGATGCCGCCGACGCCGCGGTGCACGATGACGAGTTTGACGTCGTCGCGCTCGAGCTTCTTCAGTGACTCGGTGCACGCCTCGAGCGAGCCCTGTACGTCCGCCTTCAACACAATGTTGAGCGTTGCCGTCTCGCCGCGCTGAATCTGTTCGAAAAGATCCTCAAGTCGAGCGCCGCTCGTCGACGCCACGGGCTGGTGACCAATGAGTCGCAGGCGCTGGGCGCGAGCTTCGGCCAGGGAGCGCGCATGCGCGAGGTCGTGGGCGACGCGCATCTCGTCACCGGCGAACGGCGGTTCGCTAAAGCCCAGGATCTGCACCGGCGTCGAAGGATCGGCCGACTTAATGGACTTGCCTTGATCGTTGATGAGTGCCTTCACCTTGCCGTACGCGGCGCCCGCCACAACGGGGTCGCCCACTTCGAGGAGGCCCTTTTGCACCATGACGGTCGCAACCGGTCCTCGGCCCACTTCGAGGTTGGCTTCGAGCACCGTGCCCATGGCTCGACCGGTGGGACGAGCGGCAAGCTCGGCAATCTCGGCGACGAGCAGCACTTGCTCGAGCAGTTCGTCGATGCCGGTCCCCTGGAGGGCCGAAATCTCGACGACGATCGTGTCGCCGCCCCACTTCTCGGGCACGAGTCCGTACTCTGAGATCTGCTGGAGCACGCGGTCGGGATTGGCGTCGGCCTTGTCCATTTTGTTGACCGCGACGATGAGGGGCACTTCGGCGGCCCTGGCATGATTGATGGCTTCAATGGTTTGGGGCATCACGCCATCATCGGCCGCGACAACGAGGATGACAATGTCGGTGACCTTGGCGCCGCGCGCACGCATTGCGGTGAAGGCCTCGTGGCCCGGCGTATCGATAAAGGCTATGGCCTTGCCCTTCCACGAAACCTTGTAGGCCCCAATGTGCTGGGTGATACCACCGGCCTCGCCAGCGACGACGTCGGTCTTGCGAATCTTGTCGAGCAGGAGCGTCTTGCCGTGGTCGACGTGACCCATCACGGTGACGATGGGAGGACGGGGCTCGGCGGGAATCTCGTCGTCCTGGTCGTCCTCGTCGAAGAACTTCGCGAGCAACGCGGCCTCTTGCTGCTCGCCGGGATCGACGAGGTGCACGACGGCGCCGACTTCGGCGGCGTACAGCTCGATCATGTCGTCGGTGAGGCTTTGCACGGCCGTGACGATCTCGCCCTGTAGGAACAAGAAACGCATGATGTCCGCGGCACTGCGATTGAGTTTGGGCCCTACGTCGCGCGCAGTCGAACCGCGCTCGATGATGACTTCACCGTCGGGGACGGGTAGCGAACTCGGCTGCCACGTCGTCATCTGCGTCGACTCGAGCTCTTCGACATTGCGACGGCGACGACGCGTCGCCTTGCGCTGCGATCCGCGGGGCCCACCGGTGCCGCGACTGGGCGGTCCACCGCGATTCGGTCCACCGGGTGCGCCGGTCGTCGGTGCGCCGGGACGCGAACCGGGGAATCCTCCACCAGCGCCACCGGGACGCGACGTCGGGCCACCCGGACGTGAAGGCGGTCCACCGGGTCGAGCGCCCATTGGTCGTGGGCCGCCAGGACCGGATGGCCGACCGGTTGTGCCTCCGGGCATCGGGCGTCGAGCGCCCGGTGGCGGCGGTATTGGTCGACCAGTCGAACTGAGTGGCCGACCAGGCGGCGGCGGAATTGGCCGGCCGGTCTGACTGAGTGGCGGACGGGTCGAGGGTGATCCGCCCTCACCGGCTTCGCCCGCAATAGAGCGCTGGGTCGGACGGATCGTGGTCGGGCCGTCAGGCGAGGCACTGCGCGTCGGGGCAGGCTTGACAATGGGCGCGCGACTGCGCACGACCTTGGGCGCCGGCTCGGCGACGGGCGCCGGTGCGGGCGCCACCGAAGCCGCAACTGGGGACTCAGCAAAAGGAGACGGTGATTGGACGACGGTGACCGCTGGCTTTGTTACGCGACTGACGCGCGGGGGTGACGCGGGCTCGACGTTCTCGCTCGGAGGAGCGACTTTCGTCGCGCTCGGCGCCTTCGAAGCTTTCGCGGCCTTGGCGGCCTTGGCGGCCTCTTCGGGCTGAACCTCGCGACGTAGACCGTCGGCGTCGGCGCGGCGGCGAATGCGGTCCGCCTGGGCGTCCTCAATCGACGCAGAGGGGCTCGATGCGCCAATGCCGAGTTTTTGGGCGAGCGTGAGTAGCTCTTTGCTCGTGAGACCGAGTTCCTTCGAGAGCTCGTGCACACGGATCTTCTTCTGGGCCAAAACCTTCCCTTGCTTCTCGTGCCGGCGCTTCCGCGGGCACAGTTATCTATTCTTCCACAATCACCGTCAAGTACGACCGCGATTCCGTTCTAAAGCGTGAATCTCGACCAGGTCAATCTCGCGAACCGGCGCTCGAAGTGCCCGTCCCACCTGACCCAACCGAAGTTCGCCCAGGCAGTTCGTCCCGGCACACCACCAGACGCCTCGACCGGTTCCTCGACCGAGATGCCACGTTCCCTCACTCGATCGGCCCGCTCGGACCATCTGCGTGTCGTCACGTCTGGTTCGACAGACGACACAGGTTCGAACCGGCGTTATGCCTCGTCCTCCGCGACCTCGTCAGTCACTGCAACCTCGGTCTCCTCGACCGGCTCAACGACGTTGACGACGACGATCTCTTCGACGTCGCCCTGCGCGTCAGTGATCACGTCGTCAACCACAACCGCGGTGACCTCTCCGTTTTCATCCGTAACAACGACGGTGGTCGCATCGACAACCACGTCGCCGTCGGTCCAGACCTCTTCGACGACTACCTCTTCCTGACCCTCGTTCTCTGAACGAATATCAATGCGCCACCCGGTGAGTCGCGCGGCGAGTCGAGCGTTCTGGCCCTCTTTGCCAATGGCGAGTGAAAGTTGCTGGTCGTGGACAATGACCGTCGCGATGCCCTCTTCCTCGTCGAGTCGAACCTCTCGCACCCGGGCCGGCTGCAGCGCTGCCATGATGAACTCAATCGGGTCGTCGCTGTAGGGCACGACGTCAATGCGCTCGCTACGCAGTTCGTTCGTGATGTTGCGCACGCGACTGCCGCGTGCTCCGACGCAGGCTCCGACGGGGTCGATCATGTGGTCGTTACTGGCGACCGCGATCTTGCTGCGGTGACCGGGCTCTCGCGCCAGCGCCTTGATCTCCACGATGCCGTTGGCAATCTCGGGTACTTCGATCTCGAAGAGCTTCGCCACCAATGCGGGGTGGGTGCGGCTCACCACGATCTGGGGACCCTTGTTGGTCTTGCGCACTTCCACGATGTACACCTTGATGCGCGCACCGTGCTCGTAGCGCTCGAAGGCGATCTGCTCGGCCTGGGGCAGCAGCGCCTCAACTCGACCGAGGTCCAACAGCGTGTAGCGGTTGTCGTTCTGCTGGACCGTACCCGAGACGATGTCGCCCTCACGGTTGGCGAACTCTTCGTACATCTGGCGACGCTGGATGTCTCGAATGAGCTGCATGAGCACTTGCTTGGCCGTCTGGGCCGCGATACGACCGAAGTCCTCGGGCGTCGCGTCCCACTCTCGCGTGACGTTGCCTTCGAGGTCGAGCTCCAGGCCCCATACTTTGATCTCACCGGTCTCGGGGTTGATCTCAACTTCCGCGTCTTCCGCCGAGTCCGGTCGGCGCTTGTACGCGGCGAGCAGTGCGTTGGCCAACGCGATGAGCAGTTCTCCCTCATCGATGTTCTGGTCACGGGCAATCTGGCCCAGGGCTTCTAGAAATTCAAAGTTCGCCATGATTAACCTTTCTTCCTCGTCGAAGCAACAGTGGTCTTGGCACGCGACGGTGAGGGCTTGGCTTCGGCCCCCCACTTAAAGACGGTGCGGGCACGCTCGATGGCATCGAGTCGCACCACGACGTCACCGTGTTCAGCGTCCTGTAGGGTGACGGTCGTTTCGTCTGCCGCAACGACCGTACCCTCGAGACGACGAGTCGGTTGGTCGCCACGAAGTTCGCGTAACGTCACCACTTCGCCCACCGTTGAGAGAAAGTGCGCCGGCGTACGCAGTTTGCGCTCCAAACCGGGGCTCGAGACGTCCAGGGTGAAGCGCCCGGCGATGGGATCGTTGACGTCGAGCCACTCCGAAATCACTCGATTGGCCTTGGTCAGCGCCTCGAGGTCGACCCCGTCGGGGCGGGTCACGACCACGTTGAGGGTTCCCTTGACCATTTCGAGGTCGTAGAGGTCCAGTCCGAGCTCAGACAGCAGGGAACGAAAGGGTGTCTCTAGGTCCACGGCTGTCTCCTTTCGTTGTCGCTCAGGCCGTTCGGACAAAGAAAAAGCGCGGGCCCGAGGCCCGCGCTTAAACGAGTCCATTCGTCCTGAGCGGACTGTAGCCAACAATTGTATCATTTTCCGCCCCTGATGACAATCGGATTCGCCGTCGCGGAACCGCGAAAATTCACGAAAAAGTGATATTCAGGCGGCGAAATTCAGTAGGACTTCGCGACGATGCAGTCGAGGTCCGGTTCGGTTTCGGCGAGCGGCATCGTGGCGTCGCGGCGCTGCAGACATCGCACCGTGATGGCGTGGACCTTCAGGGCCGCCTCGCCCGACGCTCCCACTTTGTCCCAGTCGAGACGCGCGAAGCCCGTCTCGGCGGCCTCGATGGCCTCATCGATGCTGTCAACGTCGTGGGTGGCGTCGGCGAGACGTCGGGTCGCTCCCTGCAACAAGTTGGCCTGCATCTCTTCGAGCAGTCCCGGTGCTTTGGCGCTGACCTCGTCCAGTCCGAGCGTCAACTTCTCGGCATTGTCGCGCCGCACGAGCGATACCACGCCCTCCTTAAGGTCACGTGGCCCCACCTCAACGCGCAACGGCACGCCCTTAATCTCCCAGTCGGTGACCCGGCGACCGAAGCTGCCGCGACCCCGGTCGATCTGCGCTCGAACGCCGGTCGCTTTGAGTGAGGCGGCGACCCGCTCGCACGCCTCATTGACCTCGGGCTCGTCGCGCACGGCAATCACGACTGCTTGAATCGGCGCGAGTCGAGGCGGCACGACGAGACCTTGATCATCGCCGTGCATCATGATCAGTCCGCCGACCATGCGCGTCGACGCGCCCCACGAACTCGTGAAGCAGAGTTCGGACTGACCCGCTTCGCTCTGGAAATAGATGTCAAAGGCCCTGGCGAAGTTCTGTCCGAGTTCGTGACTCGTCGCCATTTGCAACGCCTTGCCATCGCGCATCATTCCTTCGGCCGTCATTGAATTGATGGCGCCCGCGAAGCGCTCGCTGGCCGGCTTGATGCCGAGGTAGGTCGGTGCCGCGAGCACGTTCACCAAGAAGTCGTTGTAGACCTCGAGGTGGATCTTGGTCGCGAAGGCGTTGGCGTCTTCGTAGCTCGCGTGCGCCGTGTGGCCCTCCTGCCAGAGGAACTCCGATGAGCGCAAAAACAGACGTGGACGCAGTTCCCATCGAACAACGTTGCTCCACTGGTTGAGGAGCAACGGCAGATCGCGATAGCTCTGGATCCACTTGGCCATGTACTCGCCAATGACGGTCTCACTCGTGGGTCGAACGACGATTGGCTCGGTGAGCTCTTCCCCACCGGCGTGGGTCACAATCGCTAACTCGGGACTGAAACCTTCGACGTGCTCGGCCTCTCGCTGGAAATAACTGAGTGGAATGAAGAGCGGGAAGTAGGCGTTCTGGACGCCGGCCTCTTTGATTCGCGCGTCCATCTCGGCCTGCATCCGCTCCCAAATGGCCCAACCGTAGGGGCGGATGACCATGGTGCCGCGCACCGGCCCATTGTCGGCCATCTCAGCCTTGGCCACCACGTCCTGATACCAGCGTGGAAAGTCTTCATTTTGGGGGGTCAGCACACTCTGGGTGGCCACAATGCTCCTTCGAATTGTTGCGCAAGCCTATCGAAGGATCCTTACCGCTCAGTGCGCCGTCGAATCTGCGCGATGCGTTCGTTCGAATGATTGGCATCGGCACCTCGACTGTCGAGGAGGAGCGCGCGATCGGCCTCGGCCTCGGCCGCGGCACCGACGTCGCGCGCAGCCAGACGGGCCTCGACACCTTCGGAGGCGATTTTCTTCGCCTCTTCGACGAGCGCTTCGACCATGTCCTCTTCCTTCACGACGCGAACGATCTCGCCCTTGATGAAGAGGTGACCCCGCTTCTTCCCGGCGGCAATGCCCAGGTCAGCGTGTCGAGCCTCGCCCGGTCCGTTGACGACACAGCCCATCACCGCGACTTGAATCGGGAGGTTCAACGCCGCAAGGGCGGTCTGCGCCTCGTTGGCGACTTTGATGACGTCAACCTCCGCGCGACCACAACTCGGGCAGGCAATGAGGTCGAGGCCTTTACGTTCGCGCAGTCCGAGTGCCTCGAGTAGTTGGCGTCCGGCTCTCGCTTCTTCGACGGGGTCGGCGGTCAGTGAGTAGCGGAACGTGTCGCCGATGCCTTCGGCCAGCAACGTCGCGATGCCCGCGGTTCCCTTCAACAGCCCCCCGGGCAGCGGGCCGGCTTCAGTGACACCGAGGTGGAGCGGGTGATCGAACGTTGCTGACGCGAGGCGATACGCCGCAATCATTGTCGCGACCGAGGACGCCTTCACCGAGATCTTGACGTCCGAGAAGCCGACCTCCTCGAAATACGCCAACTCGATTCGGGCCGATTCGACGAGGGCCTCGGGCGTCGCGCCGCCAAACCTCTCGTAGATGTCAGGGTGCAGGCTGCCCGCGTTGACGCCAATGCGAATTGGAACGCCGCGGTCACGCGCTTCACCGGCGACGAGCTTGATCTCTTCGGGCTTACGCAGGTTCCCGGGATTGAGTCGTAGTCCCTGCACGCCTGCTTCGAGTGCGGCCAGCGCCATTTCAACGTGGAAGTGAATGTCGGCGACGATCGGAACCGGCGAGCGTGGCACGATCTGCGCCAGACCCTCGGCGGCCGCGACCTCGTTGCAGGTGCAGCGAACGATGTCGGCGCCTTCGGCCGCGAGCGCGTAGATCTGCGCGAGCGTTCCTTCGACATCGGCCGTCTTCGTCGTCGTCATCGACTGCACGGAAATCGGCGCATCGCCACCGACCAAGACCTTGCCGACGGCAATCTGACGGGTCTTGCGACGTGGGCTTAGGGAACTGGCGGTGACATCCACAGGTCCATTCTGCCTGCTGGGGGCGGTGCGCCGAGCGCGCCTAGAAGGGGTTAGCGATTGGGTGGACGATGTCCAGATACAGCGTGCAGGCGAAGAGGAAGAGCAGCACCCCCATGAAGGCGTAGGCGAAGGGCACCATCTTGTTGAGATCGGCGTGGTAGCGAGGTCCTCGTCGCGTTCGGATCCGTTCGTACGTCGAGATGGCGACGTAGCCCCCGTCGAGCG
This sequence comes from Acidimicrobiales bacterium, assembly GCA_036511575.1. Classification (GTDB taxonomy): domain Bacteria; phylum Actinomycetota; class Acidimicrobiia; order Acidimicrobiales; family RAAP-2; genus RAAP-2. The sequence continues at coordinate 1,772 of DATCCA010000047.1, read as the reverse complement.
GCAACATCGGGAGCATATTCAAGACGCCGATGAAGATGTTGACCGCCATCAAGATAATCAGCAGGTCACCCGGCCCCGTCGACGTGCTCTGGACCGCGATGCGCACGACGCCAACAATCGACTCAGGCCGAGTGCGTTGATTCGTCGGATTGTTTGCGGCGGCCGGTGACGCGACTTGATGGACGAGGCTCCGGAACTCCGACGGCAGGTGCACGATCGCCGTCACGGCAGTGCCCACGAGCGAACCGACTTCAGTGAATGACGCGGGGATTGCGGCGTACCAACTGTCACGCACCGGCAGGTCAACGAGTGAGATACCCAGGTAGCCGTGCGCTTTGGCGCCGGTCGTGAGGAACCCACTACCCGATTTGATGGTGCGTCCATCGACGGGCGTAGCGTGCAACGTGATGTCACGGCCCGCGCGGTTCACGAGCAGCGTCAAACGACGACCGGAACTTCCTTCGACCGTGGAGATGAGTTGTGCATCACTCTTCATGGCGCGTCCGTCAATGGCCATGATGCGGTCACCGGTTTTGAGACCGGCGACCTGGGCCGCATCTTGCGCGTGGCCGGGCCACTTCGCAAAGGCGCCCACACCCACGTGGTTCTGCGAGGGCAGACCAACGTAGGTCAACGCCGCCCACGCGAGCACCAGCGCCATGATCAGGTGCATTATCGAACCGGCCGACGCGAAGATCGCCTTGCGCGGATAGGACGCCGATCGGTACGTGCGCGCCTCTTCGGCTGCGGGGATGTCATCGGTCCAGTTCATGCCCGGTACCTTCACGTACCCGCCAGCGAGAATCGCGCGCACGCCGTAACGCGTCTCGCCAATGGTCGTTGACCAGAGGACCGGACCGAAGCCGACGAAGAAATCGGTGACCTTCATGCCCGCACGCTTGGCGGTAATGAAGTGGCCGAATTCGTGCGCCATCACTATGAAGATGATCGTGAAAATTACGAGCGGCAACGCCCAGCCAACCGTGAAAGTCAGGAGTGCGACGAACGCCACAATGCCCGCGACGAGGATCAACAAAGAACGACGAGGGGAGGGATTCGGCTGCATATTTACTACTTCAGAATACTGTGTGCCTCTCGCCGAGCCTGCGCATCATTCGCGACCAATTCGTCAAGCGAATGCAAGGGATCAGGCACATAGTTGTCCATAACTTGAGAAACGACGTCAATAATTTCGCACCACGTGATCTCGTCGTCGAGGAACGCCGCGACGGCGACTTCATTCGCGGCACTCAACCACGCCGGTGCCGCGCCGCCGAGTCGAGCCGCTTCGTACGCGAGACCAATCGCGGGAAATGCTTTGGGGTCGGGCGCTTCGAAGGTCAGCTCGACGTTTTGGGTGAAGTCAATCGCACCGTAGCCGTGGTCGAGACGAACGGGTAGTCCGAGACAGTACGCGATGGGCAGACGCATATCGGGACGCGAGAGTTGTGCGAGCACGGAGCCATCGACGTACTCGACCATCGAGTGCACGATTGATTGCGGGTGCACGACCACGTCGACGCGATCGACGTCGATGCCAAAGAGCGCCGACGCTTCAAGTACTTCAAGACCTTTGTTCATCAACGTCGAGGAGTCGATCGTGATCTTTGGCCCCATGGTCCACGTCGGGTGGTTCAACGCCTCACTCTTCGTGGCGCCGCGCAACTGCTCGAGCGACCAACCGCGAAACGGACCTCCGGACGCGGTGAGCAACAGTCGCCGTACGTCGGGGTAGCCGACGAGTCCCGGTGAACTCGCGAGGCACTGATGAA
>DATCCA010000046.1:0-3348 GCA_036511575.1 Acidimicrobiales bacterium | reverse complement strand
GGTGGACCAGCTGAAGCAGATCCCCGCCAGTCAATTCGTCGCAGTCGACGAGTCGTGTCTGATGGTCAGCGCCAACTCTGGCCAGGCGCTCCAACCCGGCACGCCGTCGTATCAAGCCAGTTGTTCGTGAGTGCAGCGTTGACCAAGTGATGGGGTGTTGCCCCGTTGAGGCCAACGACGGATCCCGCTCTACTATTGCCTACAGCGAACGCCAGCAAAGGTGGTCCATAGTGTCATCCGCGCATTGTCGTCAGTGTCTCGGTCATCGTGAGTGGCACGACGAACCCGAGAGGGGATCGTCGCTGCTCGGTATCTTGAGTGTCGTCGCGACGCTCGGCATACTCGCGGTCATTGTGCTCACCCTCAATTTGGGATCATCGCCTTCATCCGTGGGCACGACGGTGCCCGGTTCGTCACAAACGACGACAACGACGGGGCCACAGAACATTGCGAGCGAACAGCAAGCGGCCCAGCGGTCGGCCTGCCAAGCCAATTTCACCGTGATCATCACCGCCGTCGCCGACTACCGGTCGCTGAATGGTTCGAATCCACCCGCCGGCATCGCGTGGGCAACCTCGACGAGCGCGGGGGGTCCCTTCATACAAGCGTGGCCGTCGGGCGCGCCCGCGTACGCCCTCACCTGGAACGGCACCACCTTGAGCGTGGTGCCCGTGAAGGGTCGTGCGTCGCACGGTTCCATCGGGACCTCGTCGCCCGCGACCGGCTGTTTTGCGTAAGGCGCCACGCACTTCCAGGCGACTGGGCGGAAGGCACTTGTGGAAAGGTTCCGGGTGACTTGTCGGTGTTACAGCCGCCGCGTACTCTGAGTGAGATTTCTTTCAACCCGTGAACTGGAGACGCCCATGACGACACTCAACGATCGAACAAACACGGCGCTTCTCGTGATCGACGTGCAAAATGGCGTTGTCGCGGGCGCCCATAACCGCGACGGCGTCATCGCCAATATCAACACGCTGGTCGACAAGGCGCGCCGGGAGGACGTCCCCGTCGTCTGGGTGCAGCACAACGACGAGGGTCTGGTTCGCGACAGTGAGGAGTGGGCGTACGTACCGGAGCTGAATCGGCGTGACTCAGAGCCACTGGTGCATAAGAACTACGGAGATTCATTTGAGGACACCGAGCTTGAGACCTTGTTGGCCGATCGTGGCGTCGGGCGCGTCGTCGTCACTGGGGCGCAAACCGACGCTTGCATTCGTTCGACGTTGCACGGCGCGTTCACTCGCGGCTACGACGTGACGTTGGTGGGTGATGCCCACACCACCGAGGACATCAGTCAATACGGCGCGCCGACGCCGGACCTGGTCATCGCGCACACCAATCTCTACTGGGATGGTCAGAACGCGCCGGGACGTCGTGGCGACACGGTGGAGACGCTCGACGTAACCTTTGGCGCCGACTGAGCCCTCAAAGCATTTGCTTCAATGAGGACTGAGGTGTTGACGTACGAACATCGCCGCCGTTGATCCCTCACCGACGGCGGCCGCCACGCGTTTGATCGAACCGTGGCGAATGTCACCGGCCGCGAAGACTCCGGGCATGCTGGTCTCGAGCCACAGCGGCACGGTTCCCTCAATCGTGCCCTCGGGTGTCGACGTGATGAGATCGTGACCCGTAAGTACGAAACCGTTCTCGTCAAGCTCGACCGCGCCGTTGAGCCAATCCGTGCAGGGCTTGGCACCGATGAACACGAACAGGGCGTCGGCGGGCAACGTGACCTCACTTCCTTCGATGCGACTGCGCACAACGAGATGGCTGAGGTGCGCTCCACCACCGGCATCAATGATTTCAGAGTCGAGGAGCACCGTGATGTTGGGCGACGCCTCAATCTCCTTGATCAGATAGTCAGACATACACGCCGAGAGAGTTGACCCGCGCACGACCACGGTGACGCGTGCGCCCGCGCTGGCCAGTTGCGATGCGGCCTGGCCCGCAGAGTTGCCCGCCCCCAAGACGCAGACGTCGAGATCGTTCATCGCCATGGCCTCAGCCGGGGACGCACCGTAGAAGACGCCTGCGCCGACGAGTCCGTCAACGGAGTCCACGCCGAGTCGTCGGTACTCGACGCCGCTCGCGATGATGATCGCGCGAGCGGTGATTTCTTCATTATCGACAATGGTGACGACGTGACCCTCCCCGTCTGGGCGCAGTCCACCCACCTTCGAGACGATGATTTCAGCACCCAATTGCTCACTTTGGCGAAACGCCCGGTAGGTGAAGTCCGCGCCGCGAAGTCCCCAGGGGAATCCGAGGTAGTTACGGATCTTGGCACTCGTGCCGGCCTGTCCACCGAGCGCCTCGCGCTCGATGACGAGTGCCTCCAACCCCTCGGAACCGGCGTAGACGGCGGCGGCCATACCGGCCGCACCGGCGCCGACGATTACCACGTCGTAGAGATTCTTCTTGGGATGGAGCGGAGCTCCGAGCGCTTCGATGAGCCCGTAGTCGTCAGGATTAACGAGGACCGTGCCGTTGAAGAGAATGATGACAGGCAGCTGTTCGAACGAAAGGCCGTGCGCGTCGAGGAGGACTAGCGCGGCGTCGTCTTCGGTCCCCAGCAGTACTGTCGCCATCGTGTTGCGCTCGAGCATTCCGCGTAGATGAAGGCCCCGACCGCCATTGGGTACGTCAATAATGGTTGCCTTGATGTTCCGAGGTTGGTTCTCGATTGACCATCCCCAGAGTGCTTCACTCAGGACGGGATACAACTCTTCCTCGGGGTTCGCCCACGGCTGACCGACATAGAAGTCGAGGTGATTGCGGGTGAGGGCTGAAATGATGTCGTCGGCCGCGAGTTTGTCGCCGACATCGAGGATCACGACCCGTCGGGCGTGAGGGTGGATGTGGCGCGCCCGCTGCAAAAACTCGATTCCTTGGCAGTCGTCCAGGCGAAACGTGACGACCAGAAGGGCCACGGCTTCGCCCTCAGCCTGCAGTGATGAGAGACGTACTAGTGCCGTGGCGGCACAGCTCTCCATGACAATCGAGTAATCCGAACCGTACCGACGATTGAGTGCCGAGTGGAGCGTCTGGCGCACCTCCTCGTCGGGCGAGACGGCAAAGACGGTGTTCGACATTAGTCGCGCCCCTTCACCCGAGGCGCACCATGAACTTCACGCATTGGCATAACCGCGAATCCTATTGCGAGTCCGAAACGAATGTTGAAGTTTTTGGGAGCGACACTGTGAGGGATCGTGAACGAAAATGATGAAGTGAAAGACTGACGCCATGATCGAACGAACCGAGGTCTCGAGGGCGATAGCTGCGACGCCGAGTGAGATATTCTCACTGCTCATTGAACCTGCGGGCCACGTCGCAATCGACAGTACA
>DATCCA010000045.1:0-10029 GCA_036511575.1 Acidimicrobiales bacterium | reverse complement strand
GACAAGCTTCGGGAGCCGGTGATTCGCCTTGGGCGCCGAAAGGCGCTGCGCCGGACTCTCAATGAGGTGCCCGCGTTGGACCATCCACGTGAAGTAACCCCGCAGCGAGGCGCGGCGTCGGATAATCGACGTTCGTTCATCACCGCGCTCGGTCATGAAGAGGAGATAGTCGCGCAACGCTCGCACGTTCACTTCGTTCGGTCGGGTGACCTCATGGTCGTTGGCCCACGTCACGAACGCCTCGATATCACCCATATAGGCCCGTTGCGTCGCCTCGGCACGGTCCGACGCACGAAGCGTTGTTCGGTAGTCCTTCAGGCGCCATGCGCCAGTGGACTGAGCATCGCTCTTCGTTGGTAGCACGACCCAAGGCTATCGACGACTACTAGATTGACGGGTCTCTTCGTTAGTCTTGGCAGGGATTCAAAAGGAGAACACGTGTCGCGCATCTTGATCGTCGAAGACGACGACCACATCCGCTCTGCGCTCCGTCTGATGTTCGAAGGCGAGGGCTTCGTTGTTGACGACGCCCCATCAGGAGAAGTTGCTATGGCGATGTTCAACCGCATGGCTTCGGACATGGCCATTGTCGACATCATGTTGCCGGGCATGTCGGGCTTCGAGACCTGCCTCGCACTGCGCACTGCCAGCGACCTACCGATCGTGATTGTGTCGGCTCGCGACGACACCGCCGACGTCGTCCTCGGCCTCGAGTCGGGAGCCGATGATTACGTCACCAAGCCGTTCGTGCCCGAGGAGCTACTCGCTCGCGTACGCGCCCACCTTCGCCGGCGCCCCGAGAAGAGCACGGGCGCCTTCAAACTTGGCGACCTGCACGTCATCCCCGACGAGGGCGTCGTGCGACACGCCGACGGCGCCGAACTCCACCTGACGTCGACCGAGTTCCGACTGCTCACCGACCTCGCGAGCAACAACGCCAAGCCGCTCTCGCGTGAGGATCTGTTGGAGCGAGTGTGGGGCTACGACTACTTCGGTGACAGTCGCCTCGTCGACGTGCACATCCGACGACTTCGAATGAAGATCGAACCGGACCCCGCCAACCCGGTCTTTCTCGTGACCGTCCGAGGCACCGGGTACAAGCTGGTCATCTAATGCGGCGTCGGAGTCTTCGACTTCGCCTTCTCGTTACCTTCGGACTGGGCGCGTTCGTCCTCAGTTCACTCGTGGCGACCCTCACTTACGTCGGTGTCGAGCGACTCCTCATCAATAACCAGCAACAGGCCGACCTCGGTCAGAGCTACGTCAACGCGGCCCTCGTGCGCAGCACGCTCTACACCTCGGCACCGGAACTCTCGAACCTTCTGAACTCAATCCAGAAGGCCTCCACGAGCTACGTACTCGTGCGCACCCACAATGAGTGGCTCGCCCGTTCAAACTCGGCGTCGACCTATGACGTGTCGGCCGACACGATCAACACCGTCGATGCCGGTCGGGCGACGGAACAGACGCTCCGCGTGAATGAACGAATCATCTTTGTCGTCGGCGTGCCGATCCCCTCGGTCGAGACGCAGTTCTTCGAGGTCTTCCAGCTCTCCAACCTCGAGCACCAGCTTCGACTGCTCTTGATGGCGCTCATCTTTGGCGCGCTCGCTACCTCACTGGTCGGCCTGAGCGGTGGGCTGTGGGTCGCGCGGCGTACGGTTCGCCCGCTCATGGAAGTGAGTAACGCCGCCGCGTTGATTGCCGAGGGAGCACTGACGACGCGCCTCCTCGTGAATAAGGCCGACCGCGAGGTCCAGCAGTTGACCGAGTCGTTCAATCAAATGGTGAGCCAACTGGTGCAGCGCCTGGAACGTGACGCGCGTTTCGCGAGCGACGTCAGCCACGAACTGCGCTCTCCGCTCACGACGCTCGCGACCACCGCGTCGGTCCTCCAACAGCACCGCGACGACCTCTCGCCGGCCGCTCGCGAGAGCCTCGACCTTCTCCTCGCCGACCTCTCGATCTTCCAGTCGCTTGTTGAGGACCTATTGGAGATGGCGCGAAGCGATGGTGGCGCCGTGGCCCTGGTCATGGAGACGCTGCCAGTGATTGAACTCGCCCAGCAATCCGTTCATTCCGCCTCGAGTCGCCACGGACTTGACGAGCCGCCCGTGGAGGTGGCGATGGGCGTCGGCGACCCGTTCGTGCGCGTCGACCGACGCCGGTTCGAGCGGGTGATCACCAACCTCATCGACAACGCTCATCGCTACGCGGGCGGTGCCGTGGCGCTGCGGATCGATGTCGCGGACAACGTGGTCGAGGTCAACGTCGACGACGCCGGGGCCGGCGTGCCACCCGAGGAGTCCGAGCAGGTCTTTGAGCGTTTCTTCCGCGGACAGGCGGCCCACGATCGCGGCATCGCGCGCGGGACGGGCCTGGGCCTCGCGCTCGTGCGTGACCACGTGCGGGCCTTTGGCGGGACGATCACAGTGTCGCGCAGTCCCGACGGCGGGGCCCGATTCCAGATCCTGTTGCCCCTCGTCCAAAGCGAGGCCACGTGAAACGCCTGCGGGTCGTGGCCGCTCTGGCCCTCGGCGCGGTGGCGCTGAGCAGTTGCACCTTGGTGCCCACCTCCAAGCATCCCGCCAACATCTCGCCAGCACACGTCCCCTTCGGTCTGCTCGGCAAGAGCATTCCGGGCACGAACAACGGTCACATCCGCTTCAAGACCCAACCGGTGTACATCGTGGACGCGTCGGGCCACCTGGCTCCGGCCAGTCGGATCGTGCCCTCTCCCCCGGTGCTGGCGTCGGTCCTGCGCCAGCTCGTGCTCGGTCCCACCAAGATCGAGTCGACGAACGGCTACACCTCGGCGCTGCCACGAAGCCTGGTCATTCTCTCAGCCAGCATCAGGGACGGAATTGGCTACGTCGACCTCGCCTCGCCACTCTCAAGGCTGTCGCGCTCCAAGGAGGTCCTCGCCGTTGGCCAGTTGGTCCTCACGGCCCACAACGTGGGTGCCGCACGGGGCATTGAGATCACGATTGGGGGCACCGCCGTCCTTGCACCCCTGCCCAATGGCCATCAGCGAAGTCTCGTAACGCCCGCGGACGTGCAGAGTCTCTTGAACCGCTAGAGGATGGCCGCCGGTCGATAGGTCGGCGCGGCGTTCCACAGGTGCTCGAGGTCGTAGTACTCGCGAGCGGCTTCGTCAAAGACGTGGACGATGACGTCGCCATAGTCGAGGGCGATCCACTCGGCGCCGGCCAGTCCTTCGACGTGATTGGGCCTGACGTTGAGTGCCAGGTCAATCAGACGCTCGATCTCCTCAGCAATCGCGCGCACCTGGCGGTCGTTGCGTCCAGAGGCGACGACGAGGACGTCGAAGGAGTCCACGAGGTCGCGAAGATCGAGGACCACCGTGTCGCGAGCGAGTTTGTCCTCGGCGCCCATGACGGCGGCATTGACGAGAGCGGCGACGAAACTGGTGTGCGGGCCGCGGACCTTCTCGCCGCTGGTCACGGAGTCACTCAGTGCGACACCCCGAGCACCACGAGCGCAGCGAAGAATGGAAGCGAAAGTGACAACACGCCGACAACGGCGTAGCGATGGCGTATGCGTCGTAACTCTCTTCGCCGAAGGGGCGCCGCTTCCAAACCACGAAGTCTCGGAGACTCGGGCTCGGTCGCGTCAAAGAGTCGAACTGCCATATAGCGAAACTTTAGCCTCGCGCGTCGAGGTAGAGCGGAATAACTACTGCGGGAAGAAATTCCGCGAGGTCGTCGCGCGAGGGGTTCGTGTTGCGTATGAACGAACTCGAAAGATCAACTGGGGCCATAGCAATCTCATAACCGCCCCATCCATCAGGCACAACTGTGGGCGCACCGGGTCTCGGCACGATCCCCACACGAACCAATGTTCGTAGTTCGTCGGCCTCGTGCCAGGCGTTCAACTGTTCGGCCAAGTCGGCACCGACAATGAGGTCCACGTGGTCGCACTCCTTCAACAACTCGCGCACCGTATCAATCGTGAACGACGGACCCTTGCGAAGAATCTCTCGATCCGATACGTGCACGAGGTTGAGCGAGTCGAACGCCGCCCTCGCCATCGCGAGGCGCACATCGGCCGAGCGAACCTTGCCCTCCGTGCTCTTGACATACGGATCACCGGCCACCGTCACCTCAATGACGTCATAGCGCCCGGTCGCCGCGGCCGCTTCGAGTGCGGCGACGTGACCGAAATGTGGAGGGTCGAAGGTCCCACCGAAGAGACCGATTCGCCGAACGTTCACGCAACGCACACTACGACGCGATTGCCGACAAGTCCGCAGAACCCTTAGGATTGCTTGATGAAGATGTCCACCAACGACTGGAGCGCCTCGTCGTGGCGCGAGCGAACGGCGCACCAGAGTCCGACGTGGCCCGACCTGGACCATCTCGCGCGTGTCGAAGGAGAACTCGCCACCAAACCACCGCTCGTCTTTGCCGGCGAGGCCCGTCGCCTCTTGGAACATCTCGAACTCGTCGCGCACGGGAAGGCCTTCCTCCTTCAGGCCGGTGACTGCGCGGAGTCCTTCGACGAGGGATCGGCCGACTCGATTCGCGACAAATTGAAGGTCATTCTCCAAATGGCCGTTGCCCTCACCTACGCCTCTGGTGTTCCGGTGATCAAAGTGGGACGGATCGCTGGACAGTTCGCCAAACCCCGTTCCGACGAGTTCGAAGAGCGCGACGGCGTCTCGCTACCGGCCTTTCGCGGCCACATCGTCAACGGTGAGGAGTTCGAAGCCGCGTCACGGCGACCCGACCCCGAGCGTCTACTGGCCGCGTACCACCAGAGCGTCGCGACGCTCAATCTCCTGCGCGCTTTCACCACCGGTGGCTTCGCCGCGCTCTCGCGAGTGCACGCCTGGAACCAAGAGTTCGTCGCGAACTCTCTCGAGGGCAAACGCTACGAAGTCGTCGCCGATGAGATTGAACGCGCGTTGCAGTTCATGAAGGCGTGCGGCATTGATTTGCACGACGACGGTGCCCTCCAGGGCGTTGATTTCTACACCAGTCACGAGGCCCTGATCCTCCCCTACGAACAGGCCCTCACCCGTCAGGACTCGCTCACGGGTGACTGGTATGACTGCTCGGCGCATTTACTGTGGATCGGCGACCGCACGCGCCAACTCGACGGCGCGCACGTTGAGTTCCTGCGCGGTGTGTCAAACCCGATCGGCCTCAAGGTCGGCCCGTCAATGGGATCGGATGAGCTCCGGCGTCTGGTCGACGTACTCAACCCCGAGAACCGAGCCGGGCGCCTCACCTTGATTTCGCGCATGGGTGACCAACTCGTCAGTGAGCGACTTCCACCCCTCGTTGAGCTATTACGTGCCGAGGGCCGCGACGTCGTGTGGGCCTGTGACCCAATGCACGGCAACACGTTCGTGGCCGCCGGCGGTCAAAAGACGCGACGTTTCGACGACGTGTTGTCCGAGACTTCCAAGTTCTTCGACGTCCACCAACAGCTGGGCACGTGGCCCGGTGGCCTTCACATCGAACTGACGGGCGACAACGTCACCGAGTGCCTCGGGGGCGGGTCGCGTCTCAACGAAGGTGACCTCGATCTGAACTACACGTCTATTTGCGATCCACGACTCAATGCAACCCAGAGCCTCGACATGGCCTTTCACGTCGCGGAGTTCCTCCAGCGTTACTCCGCCGGCAGCGGCGCCCGGTCGTTGTAACGAAGCAGCCGGATCCAGCCGTCGCGAAACTCGATCTCGGTCATTGAACAGTTCTCTATTCGCGGCCGCAGCCGAACTGCAGGTCCGACGCCCTGGTAAATCTTCATCGCCTGTTCGATGAACCCGCCGTGCACGACCATGACGACGAGTTCGTGCGGGTGCAGCGCCACCAGTTTTGCGATCGCCGCTTGACAGCGCTCGTGGAAACCGATCAATGACTCGCCGCCCGGCGCGGTGACTTGATTCGGGTCGCGGTCCCAGTCCGGCGCACCATAGCGCTCGACGTACTGCGCCCAGGGAAGGCCGTCGCCTTCACCCACACTGATTTCGTTGAGATCGCCGTCCTGAACCGCGACGAGTCCAGGTAGGACTTCGGCGATAATCGCTCCGGTTTCGATGGCGCGTGGCAACGCTGATGTGTAGAACGCAGTCGCAGTCGCCAGTTCGCCGCTCAACTTGAGCCGCTCGACGAGGGCGAGCGCTTGGCGCTTGCCCAGGGGCGTCAGTCCCCCGTCACCGATGGGGCCACCGGCCAAACCATCGGCGTTGGCGTAGCTCTCGCCGTGACGAATCATCAGGAGTCTCGTCCCCGAAGGTGTGGGGCCGCGCTGGCGAAAGCCAGCCGGCGGCAGTCGCTGGTCTTCGTTCACGACAGCTCCCCCACGAACGCCTCGAGCTGGCGAAGCGTTCGACACTCGATGACTCGCTCGCAGTACGGGGCATACTGGCTGACGATGGAGTCGCCACTGTTCCAGTAGGCCGTCGGCTCGGGGTTCAACCAGTAGACGGCCTTTGCGCGGTACTTAAGGTCCGCGATCACCTCGGCGTGGGCTTGGTGGTAGTTGTTGCGCGCGTCGCCGAGAATGAGAATCGTCGAGCGACGAGTGACGTCCTTCGCGAAGCGTTCGTGGAAGGTGAGCAGTGCGCGGCCGTAGTCCGAATGTCCATCAAAGGCAATGACGTCGGCCTCGGCGTTGATCTTCGCCACGGCCTCGGCCGGATCGTCGACGCCGTCAAAGAGCCTCGTCACCTCGTCGAGTCCATCGACGAAGACGAAACTGCGGACTTTGGAAAACTGCGAGCTGATCGCGTGTACCAGATGCAGCGTGAAGCGCGCGAACGAGGCGACTGATCCAGAGATGTCCGCGATGACGAAGATCTCAGGCTTGGCGGGGTGCGGCGGCTTGAATCGCAGGTCGATGGGCACACCACCCGTCGAGAGGCTTCGTCGCACGGTGTGACGAAGGTCGACCGGACCGCGACGACGTCGACGGCGCCGACGCGCGAGACGAACTGCGAGTTTGCGACTGAGTGGACGCAGGGCGCGCTCGAGTTGGGCCATCTCATCGCGATTCGCGTGCATTACGTCGAGGTCCTCGGGCAGTGGTTTGCGCACGGACTTAGCCAGCGCCTCGGCACCGCGGTCCTCCACGAGACGTTCACGAATCACCCGCTCGATTTCCGCCTTCAAGAGGTCGATACGCGAGCGAGCCTCTTCGCGGGCGAGACGTTGTTCGAGGTGATCGGCCTCTTCACCGGCGCCGAGGGTCAGGCGTTGTTCAAGGTTCTCGAGATCGAGATTGCGCAGTGTCCGATAGAGGTAATAGGTGCCACCGACCGGACGGCCCGGCTCCATGCCGGCGTATCGCGTGACGGACTCGCCGGCCGCCAGGCGAAGCGCCTCACGGTCACCGTCACGCAAGGCGCGGAAAAGCAGATCGGCGAGTTCCTGTGCGCTCAGCGACGACGATGACCCGCCGCCTTCGCCGCGTGACTGACCAGGTCCGGACGCACCGGCCGCTCCCTCGCGGTCCATCTCGTCGGTGTCAACGTCGTCCATGAACTGTGAGGCGTTGTCCCAGGAACGGTTCGAAAAGAACACTTCGAATGCCGTCGAGAAGACCGGCAGGTGGTCGCCGTCCTTCACGAGCGTGGCGGCCAGAGAGTTCTTCACCAGCGCACGATCACTCAGGTCGATGACCTCCATGGCCTTGGCCGAGTCGACGTGTTCGCTCATCGACACGGGGATACCCGCGGCGCGCAGTTCGCCAATGAAGTCGCCGAGGAGATTAAGCACCGGGCTTGGGTCGACCGAGTAGTTCCTTCGTCGCTCGCTCGATATCGGTCTGGTACTTCAACAAGATGTGCAGCGTCTGGGCCGCGTCCTCTTCGCCGATCTCCTTGCGTCCGAGCACGACCAGCGTTCGCGCCCAGTCGAGCGTCTCGGCAACGGACGGCGCCTTCTTCAAGTCGAGCGAACGCAGGGAACGGACGACTTGCGCAATCTGTTCGGCCAACGTGCTCGTGATACCGGGCACCCGCGACACAATGATGTCGCGCTCGCGCTCGACAGTCGGGTAGCCAATGTAGAGGTAGAGGCAACGACGTTTGAGGGCTTCGGAGAGCTCGCGCGTGTTGTTGGACGTCAGAAAGACCATCGGGATCTGCTTCGCCTTCACCGTGCCGAGCTCGGGGATTGACACTTGGTACTCCGAAAGGATCTCGAGCAGCAGCGCCTCGGTCTCCAATTCAACGCGGTCCACCTCGTCAATAAGCAGCACGACGGGATCGGTGGCCGAAATCGCTTCGAGCAGCGGTCGAGTCAGCAGGAACTCCTCACCAAAAATGTCCTCTTCGAGGTCGCCCCAGTCCTCCGTGCCGTCACCCTCCGGGCGCCCGGCCTGGATGCGCAGCAACTGCTTGCGGTAGTTCCACTCGTAGAGCGCCTTGGAGTCGTCGAGTCCTTCGTAGCACTGGAGTCGGATAAGGCGCGCCCCGATCGCGTCCGCGACGGCCTTGGCGAGAGCGGTCTTGCCGGTGCCGGCGGGACCTTCCACCAGCACGGGCTTCGCGAGGCGGTCGGCGAGGAAACAGACCGACGCGATGGCGTCGTCACTCAGGTAGTCGTTCTCGGCCAAGCGCGCGAGCACATCCTTCGCGGAGTCAAAGCGCACTGGAGGCACTTCACTTAGCCCAAGTCGTATCGCGAGTTCCTCGCGCGGGTCGAGTGCGGTCATCGAATCTGTCCTTCTCCTCGTACGACCCACTTAAGACAGGTCAGTTCCTTTAAGCCCATCGGACCGCGGGCGTGCAATTTCTGGGTCGAGATGCCGACCTCGCCGCCGAGTCCCAGTTCTCCGCCATCGATGAAACGAGTCGACGCGTTGACAAGCACTGCGGCCGCGTCAACGCGACGCACCCACGCGTCGGCGTTGGACCCGTCATTCGTGAGGATCGCCTCGCTGTGTCCCGTGCCGTAGCGCGCGACGTGCGCAATCGCCTCGTCCAACGAAGCCACGACCTTGACCGCCAGAATGAGGTCGAGAAACTCAGTTTCGTAGTCCTTCTCGCTCGATGGCGTCGCATTCGCGAGCACACGTCGAGCCGCTTCGTCCGCGCGTAGTTCAACCTCGGGGATCGCGGCTTCGAGAGCCGGGAGGAACGTCGCAGCGATCTCTTCGTGCACCAGCACAGTCTCCGCCGCGTTGCAGACACCGGGACGAGAGGTCTTGGCGTTGCGAACGATCGCCACCGCACTCTCGACGTCGGCCGTGGCGTCAACGAAGATGTGGCAATTTCCATCACCATCGAGAACGTAGGGCACGCGGGCGTGTTCACGCATCGCGGCGATGAGACTCGGTCCGCCGCGAGGGATCAAACAGTCGAGCACGTCCGTCATCTGCATGAAGGTGGTTGCCGTGTCGTGCGAGGTATCTTCGACGAGTGACACGCCGGCCGCGGGCAGACCTTCCTTCTCGAGAGCCTCATGCCACAGTGACACGATGAACTGATTGGTCTTCTGGGCCGTTGAGGAGCCTCGAAGGTAGGCGGCGTTGCCGCTGCGCACGCACAGTCCGGCCACGTCACTCGTGACGTTCGGCCGATTCTCATAGACCACACCGATCACGCCCAGGGGAACTCGTAGACGGCCAATCGCCAATCCGTTTGGGCGCACGCTCGCGTCCACAACCTCAAAGAGTGGGTCGGCGTTGTCGGCGATCTCGCGCAGCGCACTGGCCATGCCCGCGACGCGCGCCGGCGTCAACGTGAGACGGTCTCGTCCGGCACCAGACTCGTCGTAGGCGGCGACCTCGTCGGCATTGATGACGAGAAGTTCGTCGCAGGTCGCTTCGAGGCGGTCGGCCACGTGCGCCAATACCGCCCGGCGCTGCTCGTCGCTCGCTTGAGCCAACGCGGTGGCGGCTTCACGCACGGCGCGACCCTGCGCGGCCAATCCACTCGTTGTCATTTCACAAGCGTAATGGGTGAACTTACGAGCGACGAAGGAGGACCAGGTCGTCTCGGTGGACGACGACATCGTCACTTTCGTTGAACGATTCCGCGCTCACTCGCAC
>DATCCA010000044.1:0-5655 GCA_036511575.1 Acidimicrobiales bacterium | reverse complement strand
CACCCGCTGCGTTCGTTGTCAATCTCGAGCACGTGACCCTGAGCGACGACGAGCAACGACGCATGCGAATGGGTCAGCGGCTCACACTCGACGAGAAGTTCGATGGTCAAGAAGTGGCGGCTATGAACGATGTCGGCGCCCTCGTTGGCATTCTGGCGCGTCGTGGCGAATCTTGGCAACCGGAACTCGTGCTGCCGGCCGACGAAGATTCGGTCCGCGGGTAGGTTGCTGGGATGATTGTCGTACGCGACGGAGAACCCTCACCGTTCAACGATCGACCATCGCACGTCGCGATTGGCGTCTTCGATGGACTTCACCTCGGCCACCAAAAAGTCATCGAAACATTGTTGTCGCTCGACGCCCGGACGGCTGTACCAACCGTCGTCACCTTTGACCCTCATCCAGCCCTCGTGTTAGCACCCGAGCGCGCGCCCCGCCTTCTCCAGACCTTGGAGCAGCGACTTGAAGGCCTGGAGGCGCTCGGCGTCGAACAAGTGCGACTGCTGACCTTCGGACCCGAACTCGCCAAACTCTCCGCCGAGGAGTTCGTCCAACGTATTTTGATTGACGAACTGCATGCCGTTAAAGTTCTGGTCGGCAAGGATTTTCGATTCGGGCGTGACCGCCAAGGCGACGTAGCGACGCTTCGTCGTAAAGGTAACGCGTCTGGATTCGGTGTTGTGGAAGCGCCAACCTATGGTGAACCGCGGTGGAGTTCAACCGCCGTGCGCTCGGCGCTTGAACGGGGCGACCTCGAAACGGCGAACACGGTGCTCGGTCGACCATTCGTCCTTCGTGGTGACGTGGAGCACGGAGACGCTCGCGGGGGAGAGCTCGGATTCCCGACGGCGAACATGGCGCTCATGACCCACCAGGCGATTCCCCAGATCGGCATCTACGCGGGGGCCGCGCGCACCGGTGACGGCACGTGGCACGCCGCGGCGATTTCGATCGGCACTCGTCCTCAGTTCTACGATGATGGCCCGTTACTTGTCGAAGTACACCTGCCCGACTTCAACGCAGACCTCTACGACCAACAACTCGACGTCGCGTTCCTCGCACGTTTGCGCGGCGAAATGACGTTCGAGGACGTCGACGCTTTGGTGGCTCAGATCGGCGTCGATGTGGAGCAAACGCGCGAGATATTCAAGAAGTTCTCGCCTTTGGAGTCACTCCTGCTAGAGTGGATAACTGGTCAGCGACGCTGACTATGTGAGTCGTCACGTAGGCGACTTGCTACGAGACATCCGACTCATAAGGCAAATAAAACGTTATGGCTGAGAAGCAGCAAATCATCAAGGACTATCAGGCTCACGCAACGGACACGGGTTCGCCCGAGGTGCAAGTGGCGATTCTGACGGACCGGATTGCACACCTCACCGAGCACCTCAAGGTTCACAAGGGCGATCATCACACTCGCCGTGGACTCATGGTGCTCATCGGCCAACGTCGCCGCCTGCTCGACTATGTGCAGCGCGGAAATGTCGAGCGCTATCGCGCTTTGATCGGCCGACTCGGCATTCGTCGCTAGCCGAAATGCACGTCGACGCCGTCGACGTGTTCAACACATCCGAACTTCTCGGAGGCCAGTGGAGAATCGTCGCGAATGCGCGATGGTTGCCCACTGGGATCCGGGCGGAGTGTTGCTAACTAAATAGGAGCACAATCCATGACTGACGCAATCCGCGTAAGTAGCCCGGTAACGGGCACCGACAAAACCATGAGTTTTGAAGCGGGCCACTTGGCCCAACTCGCCGACGGAGCCGTCGTGGCTCGCATCGGCGACACCATGTTGCTGGCGACCGTCGCCGCAGCCAAATCCGTACGGGAAGGCATTGACTTCTTCCCGCTGACGGTCGACATCGAAGAGCGCGCCTATGCCGCGGGCAAGATTCCCGGCGCCTTCTTCCGTCGTGAGGGCAAGCCCTCGGACCAGGCCATCTTGACCTGTCGTCTCATTGACCGACCGTTGCGTCCTTCGTTCCCGAAGGGATTCCGCAACGAGGTCCAAGTCGTCGGCACGATCTTCAGCGCCGACCAGGAGAACCCGCATGACATCCTGGCCATCAACGCCGCCTCGGCCGCGCTGATGATCTCGGGCATCCCCTTCGAGGGACCAATCGGTGCGGTACGCATGGCGTACACCACCGACGGCATCTGGGCGCCGCACCCGACCTACGCCGAAGGTGACGCCGCGACGTTCGAACTCGTCGTTGCCGGACGAGCCCTGAGCGACTCCGTTGACGCCGACATCGCGATCATGATGGTCGAGGCCGGTGGCACCGAAGGTTCCTTCGAGATGTACGCCGACGGCGCACCCAAGGTCAGTGAGGACGTCCTGTCCGCTGGTCTCGAGGCGTCCAAGCTTTGGATCCGCGAGTCGATCAACCTGCAGCGCGAATTGGTGAAGAACTTCACCGCCGCGCGTGGCCCGATCACGCCAATGGAGTACCAAGTCGTTGCCGACTACCAGAGCGACGTCTACGAGAGTGTCGAAGCGATGGGCATGTCGTCACTTACCGAGGCGAACAAGCTCACGACCAAAACCGCTCGCAACGAGGCGCTCGACGCCGCGACTGCGTCGATCATCGAGCACTTGAAGGACGAGTTCCCGAACCGTCTCGGTGAGATCAAGGCCGCCGTTCGTTCGGTGACCAAGAAGATCGTTCGTCGTCGCATCGTCGACGAGGGCGTCCGTATTGACGGACGTTCGATCACGGACATCCGTCCGCTCTCCGCGGAGCTCGACCTGTTCCCGATGACGCACGGCTCGGCAATGTTCCAGCGCGGCGAGACCCAAGTCGTCAACGTGACGACGCTCGGCATGCCGCGCATGCGCCAGCAACTCGACACGATTGGTCCCGACGAGTTCCGTCGCTACATGCACCACTACAACTTCCCGCCCTACTCCGTGGGTGAGACCGGACGGGTGGGCATGCCTAAGCGTCGCGAGATCGGACACGGCATGTTGGCCGAGCGAGCGTTGATTCCCGTACTGCCGAGCGAGCAGGACTTCGCGTACACGTTGCGCGTTGTCTCTGACGTGTTGCAGAGCAATGGATCGACGTCGATGGCCTCGGTCTGTGGCTCGACGCTGTCACTCATGGCGGCCGGTGTGCCCATCAAGGCGCCCGTTGCTGGCATCGCGATGGGTCTGGTGTACGACGAAGGTAAGTACGTCACGTTGACCGACATCCTCGGAGCGGAGGACGCCTTCGGTGACATGGACTTCAAGGTCGCCGGTACGGCCGACGCCGTGACCGCCCTGCAACTCGACACCAAAATCGACGGCCTCCCGGCCGAGGTGCTGTCGAACGCGTTGCACCAGGCGAAAGAGGCGCGACTCTTGATCTTGACCGTGATCACCAACACGATTGCTGAGCCGCGTGCTCAGGTCGCTGAGGTGGCCCCGAAGATTGTCTCGATTGAAATCCCGATCGACAAGATCGGCGAGGTCATTGGACCCAAGGGCAAGGTCATCAACACACTCCAGCAGGAGACCGGTGCTGACATTGCGGTTGACGACGACGGCGTCGTCGGTACCGTCACCATCGGTGCCAAGGACGGCCGAGCGGTCGAAGAGGCCCGTCGCCGCATCGCGATGATCCTCGACCCGCCCACGCCCGAGGTCGGCGCGACCTACCAGGGTCGCGTGGTCAACTTGGCCAAGTTCGGCGCGTTCGTGAGCATCATGCCCGGACGTGACGGCCTCTTGCACATCTCCAAGATGGCGCCACTCAACGGCGGCAAGCGCATTGGCCAAGTCGAGGACGTTGTCGAACTCGGTCAAGCGATTGAAGTGAAGGTCGACGACATCGATCCTCAGGGCAAGGTTTCGCTTTCACTCGTTGGCGACTTTCCGGAGTCTGAGGACAGCGGCGACGCTCGTCCTCCGCGCCGTGAGAGCTCGGACCGCGGAGACCGTGGTGACCGTGGTCCTCGAGACCGCGACCGCGCACCGCGCGACCGCGCCCCTCGTGACAACGCCAGCGCCGCGCGACCCGCGCAGACCTCGGCGTTCGAAGCGGCCTTCGAGGCTGAGCTAGCCGGCGAGATTGGCGACTTGGGTCCAGGAGGCCCGGCGTTCTCCGACGGTGAAGGTGGTGGGCGTCGCAGCCCGCGACCGCGTCGTCGATAGTTCTACGAAGCCCGTGCGGTACGGTCCCTGTGACCGTGGCGCACGGGCTTCGTTGCATTTCGTAGCGTGGAGCCAATGACGCTCATCGCCCCCTCGCATACAAAAAAGTGGTGGCGACCCCTCGATCGACTCGACCGCTTCGCACTTTTCGCGATGCTCGTCGTGCCGACATTGCTCTTCGTAGTGCCCGCGCTCGCTGGCCACCCCGCGCTCTCGGGTGACAATCTGATCCAGAACTTTCCGCTTCGCGTACTGAGCGGACGTCAACTCGCAAGTGGCCACCTACCGCTGCTCAATCCCTTCGCAAACTCCGGCACGCCGTTGCTCGGTGGTCTGAACGCGGGGGCGCTCTACCCACTTACCTGGATCTTCGCCTTCGTGGCGCCCATCGCCGGGTGGGTCATCAACTGCATCGCCGTCTACGTCATCGCCGCGACTGGCATGTTTGCGCTGCTTCGCTGGCACGGCGTCGCCACGAAGTCATCCCTCGCCGCGGCGATGACCTACGCGTACTCCGGCGCAATGATCGGTCAACTCGTGCACCTCGGTGTCGTGCAGGGCTTCGCGTTCATTCCTTGGACGGTGCTGATTCTGCTGTCACTCGCTCGACGTCTCAGTCTCGAGTCCGATGACACCTCGTGGCGTCGCTACGCACGAATCGCGTTGCCGTGGGTCTGCGCGTACGGCCTGCTCTGGGGCCTTACGTTTCTCACGGGCGAGCCGCGCGGCATTGCGGACATTGAGCTGCTCTCGCTGGTCGTCGCGCCAACGGTATTGATCTTGCGCTCCACGTACTGGATTGCGACGTGGCGCGCGCGCATCATCTTTGCTATCACGCTCGGGGTCGGACTCGCCTGGGGCATCGCACTCGGAGTCGTGCAGCTCTTGCCGGGCCAATCGTTCATCGGTTCGTCGCAACGCTCCGTCGTCACGTACGGCTTCTTCGGTGCCGGGTCACTCGTCGTTCGCTGGACCTCGTTGTTGTTCGTGCCTGACATTTTCGGCGGCAATGGCTCAGCGGGCCAACCCGGTTACTTCGCGCACTACAACCTCGCCGAAGTGACCGGCTACGTGGGGGTCTTGGCGCTCATGGCGACCTTCGCGTTCTTCACTCGAGTATCGCGGCGCGGCTGGAGGGGCGCCGAACGCGACTACGTCCTCTACGTCGTCCTCCTGATCGCTGGCCTGTTCGCGACGTGGGGGAGTTACACGCCGATTGGTCATCTCTTTCGCCACATTCCCCTGTACGGCAACACCAGACTGCAGAGCCGAAACGTCATCGTCGTTGACTTCGCGATGACCATCTTGCTCGGATGGTGGCTCAACAAGATCGAGCGTCGCAAGCTCGACGAAGCCGGCGTCGAGGGACGAGCGAAGTGGGTGACGACGGCACCGGCACTGGCGATCGTCGCGTTCTGTGCGTCACTTTTCCTTTGGGGTCCCCAGATTGTCTCGTACCTGGGCGTCTTTCCCGAGCAAGAGGACCTAGCCAACAACATGCACCTCTCGTACGGGCT
>DATCCA010000043.1:0-7275 GCA_036511575.1 Acidimicrobiales bacterium | reverse complement strand
TGGGCCGGATGACGTGCTCGAGGACGTCGGCGTGGATCATGTCGTGGTCGTAACCATCTTCGTGCTGGGTCGAGACCAACACGGTGTCGACGCCTATCGGACGACCGTCCTCGTAGGCAATCGTCACTTGGGTCTTGCCGTCGGGACGCAAGTACGGAACCTGCCCCGAGCGACGTACCTGCGAGAGGCGCATGCTCAGTCGGTGCGCCAACCAGATCGGTAGGGGCATGAAATCGTCGTTGTCACTGCAGGCGTAGCCGAACATCATTCCCTGGTCACCGGCGCCGAGCGCGTTGAGCGCGTCCTCGTTGCCACCACCCGAGCGCTGCTCGAGTGCGACGTCAACGCCGTCGGCGATGTCGGGACTCTGCTTGTCGAGCGACACGAGGATGCCACAGCTGCGTCCGTCAAAGCCCATGTCGCCGTCGTTGTAGCCAATATCGGTGATGGTTTGGCGCGCCACCTGATTGATGTCCACGTAGGCACTCGTCGTGATCTCGCCGGCGACGACGCAAAGGCCCGTGGTCAACAGTGTCTCGCACGCGACGCGCGCCATCGGGTCCTGCGCGAGAATCGCGTCGAGCACTGCGTCAGAGACCTGGTCGGCGACCTTGTCGGGGTGTCCTTCGGTCACCGACTCCGAGGTGAAGAGGGTGCGGTCGCTCATGGGGCTCCTTGCGTTAGCAATGAAGCCACCCTAGCCAAGATGGCCATCGCAACATCCTCTTTTGACCGTAGCGAGACTTTCTCGGCGACTTCGTCGCGGCCCAAAAGGACAACCTCATTGGTGGCGTGTTCGAAGCCCACACCCGGTGCCGAGACGTCGTTGACGACCAACAGATCAACGCCCTTTCCGCGAAGTTTCTTGAGGGCATTCTCGGCCACGTCATTGGTCTCCGCCGCGAAACCTACGACGATCTGACCGTTTCGACGACTCGTGACGAGTTCACTGAGAATGTCGGGCGTCATCTCGAGGTGCAGCGTCGGCACTCCGGCGTCCTTTTTGATTTTCACGCTGGACGGCTGCACCGTGAAGTCAGTAACGGCCGCGGCCATGATGATGCAGTCGCTCTGGGGCGAACGATCAATCATCGTGTCATGGAGTTGCTGCGCGCTCTCGACGAGCAGCACCTCAATTGCCGACGCGACGTCGAGGGCCAGCGGTCGTTCGAGGGTCGTCACGAGCGTGACCTCTGCACCTAGTCGCCGGGCCACTTCGGCGAGGGCGTAGCCCTGTCGACCAGACGATCGGTTCGCGATGACTCGCACGGGGTCGATGGCCTCGCGGGTTCCACCGGCGCTGATCAGCACACGTCGACCCGAGAGCGGTCCGCGGTAGCCACGCAGGATCCGTTGGACCAACTCGAAGATCGCGGCCGGCTCGGCCATACGTCCGACACCAACGTCACCGCCCGCGAGGTGCCCGGACTCTGGTTCGAGTACGAGGACACCGCGGCGCCGCAGTGTCGCGAGGTTTTCTTGAACGGACGGCTGTTGCCACATCTCGGTGTGCATCGCCGCACAGAGCAGGACCGGCGCGTTGGTCGCCAGCAATGTCGCCGTGAGCAAATCGTCGGCGAGCCCGTGGGCGTAGCGCGCGATCAAGTGCGCGGTCGCTGGTGCCACCACGATGAGGTCGGCCGATCGACCGAGGTAGGTATGTGGAATCGGCGTCGTCGGATCGCCGTAGAGCGACGTTCGCGTGGGCTCGCTCGCCAGCGCCGAAAACGTCACCTCGCCCACGAAACGGATGGCGTCAGGGGTGAGGACGGGAGAGACGAAGTAGTCGGCGTCGCGAAAGAGCCGAAGTAGTTCAACAGATTTGTAGGCGGCGATACCGCCGGTGACGCCTAGGACAATACGGGGGGTTAACGGATTAGGCGTCGCGGAGTGCATCGGTGAAGGCGTCCAGGTCGTTGTTCGCGTCCTGGCGTGCCTCTTCCAGCGCAACGGCCTGGAGACGCTCGTCCTCGAGTTCTTCGGCGGTCGGGCGGTGAAACTCCAGTTTGCCCTGGTAGAGCTCCTCCATGGCGAGCGAGAGTGACTTGTTGGAAAGGCTCGTCACCTGTGGCGGAATGAGTGCCCCGTGACCAGAACCGAGCCCGTTGTAGTACTCGTTGATTTCACGGGCCCGAATGGCCGAGACGGCAACCAGGGTGAACTTCGAGTCGCCAACCTTGTGCAGAAGGGTCTCAATGGGTGGATCGACGAGGGTCGGGCGTTCAGCCATGGTTTTCAGTCCTTTATGGAGGGGGTTCGCCGTTGCTGGCGGAGTTCTTCCAGTATAGAGAGGATTTCCCCGCTTGCCCGCTGCACGTCATCGTTGATAATCACATAACGAGCAATCTTCTGGCCCCTCGCCATCTCTGCGGGGGCACTGGAGAGGCGCGTCGTGACGTGTTCGTCGCTGTCGCCTCGACCACGAAGACGCTCTTCGAGCTGTTCCATCGAGGGTGCGACGATGAGAAACACGACCGACGAAGGAGCGTGCTCTAGGACCTGTTCGGCGCCCTGGACCTCAATTTCGAGCAGCACTTCGGCCCCCTCGGGCGCCCCCGGCCGAGGCGTTCCGTAAAGATTGCCGTGAAACTCCGCCCACTCGAGGAAGGCGTCGTCATCGATAGCGCGCTCGAAGGTCTCGCGGTCGACGAAGTGATACTCGCTACCGTCTTCAGTTGCTCGTACTGGTCGCGTGGTCCAACTCTTGCTGAGCCACAGTGCGGGGTCGTCGGCGACTAATTGACGAGCGAGCGTGCCCTTACCCACACCACCAGGACCAATGAGTACGGCGATGAAGGACTCAGCGGACAAGAGCCCGAAACAGTTCCGCGCGCTGCTTAGGGCCAAGTCCTCGGATGCGCCGGGTCTTGGCAATGGACGCGTTGTTCATAATCCGCTCGGCCTTCACTTCGCCGATTGCCGGAAGGGCGCTGATGAGGTCGTACGCGCGCATCTGGGCGACGCACTCCTCACGAGCGGCGAGTTCAAACAGTTCCTCTAGTGAAAGTTCACCGGACTTCACCATTCGCTTCACCTCCGCACGTCGGCGGCGGTTCGCGACCGCTAGTCGCGACGCCTCGACCCGCTGTTCTTGCGAGAGGGTCGGCGGCGTTGGTGTCACGCACTCAGATTACTCTCCTCTCGTGATGTCTGTTCAGGCGAGCGCCGAAGCGAGATCATCGCGCCATCTTTGTGCACTGTCACGTAACGCTGAACGCTCCGGCCCCGCGTTAAGTACGGATCGTGCAACATTCACAAGCACCGTGCCCGCGGGGCAGCGCTCAAAGAGCCGCGCAACGTGTTCCGACGTCGCGCCTTGCGCACCAACACCCGGAACCAGGTAGGGACCGGCGAGCGTCGCCAGGTCAAAGGACGGCGCGTCGCGCGTGGCGCCGAGGACTGCCCCGAAAGAACCGAGTCCTTCGCCGCGGCGGTTCATCTCGGCAATGGTTCGC
The DNA here is from genome assembly GCA_036511575.1 of Acidimicrobiales bacterium. Classification (GTDB taxonomy): domain Bacteria; phylum Actinomycetota; class Acidimicrobiia; order Acidimicrobiales; family RAAP-2; genus RAAP-2. The sequence continues at coordinate 3,820 of DATCCA010000043.1, read as the reverse complement.
AGCACCATCGTCTCAACGGGCTCGTCGTTGCTCGTGCGCGCACTCTGTATGGCGCGACCCTCGTCATTCGACGTCGCCGCGAGTACGAACACGCCACGACCGGTCTCGTGCGCGAGTGAAAACAGTGGCGAAAGGGCGTCGAAGCCGACGTAGGGACTGGCGGTGACGGCGTCCACCCGCAGTGGCGAGCGCTCGCTGAGCCATGCCTCGGCGTATCCCTCGTTGGTCGGTCGAAAGTCACCGCGCTTGGCATCGGCGACCACCAGCACATCGGCGTCACGGCACTCGGCGAGGAGTCGCTCCAACACTCGATAGCCCTCGGACCCGAATCGCTCAAAGAATGCCACCTGCGGTTTCAAGGCGACCGCGACACCGCGCGTGGCGTCAAGAACGCTGAGCGCACAAAATTCGAGCCCGTCCGCGTTGTCACTTCGACCCCACGACTCGAGCAGCGCCCGACTGGGATCGACCCCCACGCAGAGTGGCCCGAGGGACCGAATGCGCTCCTGCAATCGGACGCCGAACGTATCAGTCATGTGCCACTCCTTGTAGTTCGCGAACGGTTCGTACCCCATGACGCGACATCCACTGTTCGAGTCCGCTCTGGACGCTCCAGGGCGCGCGCGGGTTGGCGAACGTGGCGGTGCCGACTTGCACGGCGTTTGCCCCAGCCATCAGCATCGCGGCGGCGTCCTCACCACTGCTCACGCCCCCTACGCCAATGATGGGTGCGTCGGGATAGGCGGCGCGACAGTCAAAGACACAGCGCAGCGAGACGGGAAGGATGCCCGGACCACTGACCCCGCCGCCCACGTTGCCAAGAGTCGGTCGTCGCAGCTCTACGTCGATCGCGAGACCGAGCAACGTGTTCACGAGTACCAGCGCGTCAGCGCCCGCGTCGAGCGCGGCACCGGCGATCTCGACGAGGTCCGGCGTGTTGGGACTCAACTTCACCCAGAGAGGTAGGCCCGCCACCTTCGCCGCTCGAACGATGCTCGCGGTGGCGAGCGCCGAGTGCGCGAACATCGATGAGCGACTTTCGACGTTCGGACAACTGGCGTTCACCTCGAGCGCAACGACGTTGGCACCGTTCATGGCGCTCGCCGCGTCGGCGAACTCTCCGACGGTGCGTCCCCAAATGGAGCCGACCACGCGCGCACCGCGTTGCACGAGAGCGGGTAAGTACTGTTCGCGCCACGCCGCAACACCGGGTCCGGCGAGACCGACTGCGTTGACCATGTGCTCGCCCATCGCGGCAACGCGCGGGGGCGCGTTCCCCTCCCAGGCGAAGGAGGCCAACGACTTCGTCACCACCGCGCCCAACGTCGCCAGTTCTCCGTACCCGGCGAGTTCGTCACCGTAGCCCGAGGTACCGGCGGCAGTCATAATCGGAGACGGCAACAACACGGTGCCAATATTCGTCGCGAGCTCGGTCATTGGTGCAACTCCTGGAGTGACACAACGCGCCAACCTTGCGCGCGAGTGTCCGCGATGCCTTTGGCCGCGGCGAAACCGGCCGCAAGCGTCGTCAGACAGGAGACGGCGTGCACGACACAGGCACCACGGATAAGCGCCCCGTCCTCGTGGGCCCCGCTGCCTGACGGCGTGTTGACCACGAGTTGGACGTCGCCCGAGGCAATCATCGAGACCGCGTCGACACCCATTTCAGCCAGTCCGACCTTGCCCACGAGTGTCGCGACGGCGACGTCGTGTGCTCGCAAGTACCCGGCGGTGCCGACCGTTGCCGCGAGGGTGAAGCCGAGGTCGCTCAACAGCCGTGCCAGATCAAGGCCGGCCACCTTGTCGCGATCGGCGAGCGACATGAACACCTGACCCTTGTCGGGCAGCCGCGTCCCGGCCGCCAGTTGCGCCTTCGCGAACGCGATGCCAAAGCTCTCCCCCATGCCCATGACCTCTCCGGTCGAACGCATTTCCGGACCGAGAATGGTGTCCACACCGGGGAACCGACTAAAGGGCAGGACGGCCTCCTTCACCGAGACGAACGACGGGACCGGCGTGGCGCGCGGTACAACACCGGCGTCGCGCAACGTCGCAAGGGACTGGCCCATCATCACGCGCACCGCGACCTGGGCCAGCGCCACGCCCGTGGCCTTGGCAACGAAGGGGACGGTGCGACTGGCACGGGGGTTCGCCTCCAAGACGAAGACCTCCCCGTCTTTGACTGCGTACTGCACATTGATCAGTCCAATCACACCCAGCGCCCCGGCGATCTTCTGGGTATAGGCGTGCAACGTTGCAATGACCTCGTCACTCAGCGTCTGGGGCGGCAGCGCGCAGGCCGAGTCGCCCGAATGCACGCCCGCCTCTTCGACGTGCTCCATCACCCCTGCGATGAAGACGTCACCGTCCATGTCGCGCACCGCGTCCACGTCGACCTCGATCGCGTCCTCGAGGAAACTGTCGATCAGGATGGGCCGGCTCTGCGAGACACCGCCCTCTCGGGCCATCGATCCGTGGGCGCTCGTGAGGTCGTTCATGACGCGCGTGAGTGACGAGTCGTCATAGACAATCTCCATGGCGCGACCGCCGAGGACGTAGCTCGGACGTACGAGCACCGGATAGCCAATGGTGCGAACGACTGCTTTCGCCTCGGCGAGGGAGAGTGCCACGTCGCCCGGGGGCTGGCGAAGGCCGAGGGATCGACAGATTGACGACCACTGTTCGCGGTCCTCTGCTGAGTCAATAGCGGCGACTGGCGTACCGAGCACGAGTTCGGGACTCAGGGAGTGCGAGAGCTTGAGTGGCGTTTGGCCGCCGAGTGAGACAATGACGCCAATTACCCGTGCGCCGTCGATGCAGGCGGCCTGCTCGGCGGCGATCACCTCAGCCACGTCATCGGGCGTGAGCGGCTCGAAGTAAAGGCGGTCCGACGTTGAGTAGTCGGTCGAGACCGTCTCGGGATTGCAGTTCACCATCACCGTCTCGTAACCCATCTCGCGCAGAACGATTGCCGCGTGCACGCAGCAGTAGTCGAACTCGATGCCCTGGCCAATTCGATTCGGGCCCGAGCCGAGGATAATGACTCGGTCGCGCGGCGAGGCCAGCACCTCGCTGGTGTCCTCGTAGGTGCTGTAGTGATAGGGCGTGGTGGCCTCGAATTCGGCGGCGCAGGTGTCAACGGTTTTAAACGTCGTCACCACGCCCGCCTTTCGACGTCGTGCCGTGACGTCGGAAGTTTTTCGACCAGTCAGGTCGGCGATCTGCAGATCCGAGAATCCCCACTGCTTGTAACGACGCCAGCCCCGTGCGTCGAGCGTATCCACGTCGACGCCATTGACGAGCTCGCGTTCACGTTCAACGATCTCGGTGAGTTGATGAATGAACCACGCGTCGATCCGCGTGCGCGCGACGACTTCGTCTACGGACGCACCGCGCCAGAGCAGTTCGTGGAGGGCGAAGAGGCGTTCCGGCGTCGCCACGACGCAACTGTGCCAGAGCGTCGCGAGGTCGAAGTCGATGAACTCTGATTCACGCCCCAGCGCGAAGCCCGAGCGTCCTTGCTCGAGCGAGCGCACGGCCTTTTGCAGTGACTCCGCGAAGTTGCGACCAATCGCCATGACTTCGCCCACCGACTGCATCCGCGTTCCGAGTTCGGGGGCCGCACCGGGCAACTTCTCGAAGGCCCACCGCGGAATCTTGGTTACGACGTAGTCGATCACGGGTTCAAAGCTCGCCGGCGTGACTTTGGTGATGTCGTTGCGGATCTCGTCAAGTGTGTACCCCACGGCGAGGCGGGCGGCAATCTTCGCAATGGGAAAACCGGTCGCCTTGGACGCGAGCGCGCTCGATCGGCTGACGC
>DATCCA010000042.1:0-13180 GCA_036511575.1 Acidimicrobiales bacterium | reverse complement strand
AGCCTTCTCCGTCAACCCCACCGACCGACTGGTGCACTATCTAACCTTAGAGATCGAGTCTCGGTAAAAACGAGTGATCACCAGTCGACGGCTCGGTGGAAATCATCTCTCAACTTAAGAATGACGTCCAGTCCTATTAGTAACTCCCCAGACGTAGAATTTCCACCATGAACGTCAGACCGACGATCCTCGTCGTGGACAACTACGACTCCTTCGTCTACAACCTGGTCCAGTATCTGGCTGAACTCGGTGCCGAGGTGACGGTGCGACGTAACGACGAGGTCGACGTCGAGGACGTCGCAGTAATGGCCCCCGACGGCGTCTTGGTGTCGCCGGGACCAGGACACCCCCGCGACGCCGGCAACTGCGTGGCGATCATTCGTTACTGCGCCGAGCACGCGATTCCCATGCTGGGGGTCTGCCTCGGTCACCAGGCCCTCGGGGAGGCCTTCGGGGCGACCGTGTCACGTGCACCCGAGTTACTCCACGGCCGTTCGAGCCTCGTGGTGCACGAAGGAGCGGGTGTCTTCAAGGGAGTGCATCAACCTCTAGTCGCCGGGCGCTACCACTCACTGGTCGTGGAAGACGAGGGACTACCGAGCACGTTCGACGTGACCGCCCGGTCTAACGGCCTCATCATGGGTATGCGTCACCATGACTTGCCGCTGGAAGGTGTGCAGTTCCACCCCGAGTCGGTGCTCACCCAAGACGGCTACATCATGTTGGCCAACTGGCTCGTAGAGTGCGGTGCCACTGACGCCCTCGAGCGTTCGTCGGGCTTGTCGGCCCGGATGGACGCGGTACGTGCGGCGTTGCCCACGCCGACGCACTGATTACTCGACGAGGGGCGCCTGAAGGCCGGTCGCCGGGTTGTTCCTCAGGCGATGACGCAGTACCTGAATGAACACGGTGAACGCCGCGGGGAACATGACGAAACTCGGCACGGCGAGCGCGGGTTGATGGATGAGGAATCCGTAGACGAACCAGCCCAGTGACGTAAGACTCGCGAGGAGCCAGCTCACAATGGAGACGCCACTCAAGTCCTTCGGGCGAATCACCAGAGCGAGTTGGGGCAGGTAGATGATGATGGAACTGGTGATGGCGACCGTCGCTAAGACCCAGCGAAGTGAGTGGAGCGATCCGGCAATGGTGGCCAGGGCCGTGACACCGGTGACCGAAAGGAATCCGAGCAGACTGCGCGCGATCTTGTCTTGACTCTGGGCCGCGAGGAACGCCACGATTCCCGAGACGATGATGGCCGGCGTGTTCGCGACGACTTCGGCGGTGACGTGGAAGATGAAGCCGTAACAGAACCAGATCATTGACACGAAGCACGAAAGGATCCACGTCGCGAGCGAGACGCCACTGGCCCCGGTCTTTCGGATGCGCGCGGCCTGGGCGAGGCACTGCCAGATCGTAAGCGTCGGGGCGATGTACCCGAAGGAACGGGCGACCGTTGACGTGGCGATGAACATTGAAGCGTCTCTTTCGGCTGGCGCGAGCGGTGACCTACTCTCGTCGACCGTTACGACCTCAATGCTACCGGGCCGTAGGAATCAATCGAAGGAGCTACCCACCCCAAATCTCGTCTCGACGATGTCGCCGTCGACCAACTCCACCTTGTAGGCGGCCGGTCCGCTGGCGGGGTTGACGTCGCTGTCGGCGACGACGGTCGTCGCCTCGATGCCCTCGTACCAAACGCCCACCGTGTTGTCCGGCGCGTAGGCGAGGGGTCCGAGCACCGCTGTCTTCATCAACACGTGGAGCAGTGGACGGCGCTGCGCTTCGGCGTCGTAGTGGACGCCGTTGGCGTAAGGCAAGAACCCGAGGGCGTTGGTGACGGGCTGGAGAATCTGTCCAAAGGAGTCCGTCGTGCCGCCCATGTGCCAACAGAGACTGCCCGCTGAGACGCCGCCCAGGATGACACTGCTCCCAGGCGCTGCGCATGGCGTCGTCGATGCCGTGGAGTCGCCACAGCGCGAGGAGATTCGCAACCGAGCCGCCCCCCACCCACACGAGGTCACTGCCGCAGAGTCGCTCCTCGGGGTTGGCCGAGGGTTGGGGGTAGACCTTCATCTCGGTGACGTCACAGCCGGCCTCGTTGAACGTTTCATACGACATTGCGTAGTACGAGAGCGAGTCACCCAACGCGGTGTTGACCAGACAGACTCGCGGGCGGGTCTTGCCCGTGAGTGCCAGCGCGTCTCTCAGCATTGTGCCGAGGCGCCCCGACATCTGTACCGGCCCCTGCACGTAGCCGCCTGAAGTTGCAAGAATTCGCCGTGTGGTCATGGTCTCTTTCTAGTGCATTGGTGAGTGACGCCCACGGTCGCGGTGTCACTGCACGTGCGTAACGTTGCATCGAAGAGGAGATCAGATGGCAGTAGTGCTCAGTCACGATGAACTCGATCGGGCAATTGGCGTGGTGCTCGGTGGGGCCGTCGGCGACGCCCTCGGCGCGGGCTACGAGTTCGGCCCTCCCGTTGACGCAGTGTCGGTGACGATGCGACGGGGCACCTTGACTGGGGAACCCGCGGGCCACTGGACCGATGACACCGCCATGGCCATCGCGATCCTCGAAACCGCTGCAACGTTGGGCACGCTCTTGACGGATGAGGCGGCGACGAGGGTGGGCGAGCGATTCGTCGAGTGGTATCGAAGTTCTCCTCCTGATATTGGCGTGCACACGAGGACCGTCCTCGCAAGAGCCGCTCGTGGTCAGTCGATCACTGATGCGGCGAATGAGGTGCAGGCGCTGAATCCGACGAGTGCGGGGAACGGGTCGTTGATGCGTACCGGCCCCGTCGCGTTGGCGCATCGGGGCGACCGTGGGGCGCTCGTCTCGGCCGCGCGAGCGATGTCGTCGTTGACCCACCCGAGTGAACTCTGCGCGGACGCGTGCGTGCTGTGGACACTCGCCATTGACCACGCGATTCGTACGGGCGAACTCATCGGACCGCGACTCGGTCTCGACGCTCTCCCCGAAGAGCGAAGAGAGCAGTGGACTTCGTTGCTGGACGAAGCGGAGAAACTCCCCACGACGAGTTTCACGCCGAACGGCTACGTCGTCACCGCGTTACAAGCGGCGTGGTCGGCGATTTTCGCAGCACGCGACGAGGTCGCCCCGTTCGAGGCGGCGCTTCGCCTCGCGGTCTCTATAGGTGATGACACCGACACGGTGGCGGCTATCGCGGGGTCACTGGTGGGCGCCTGGTGCGGCGCGATGGTCATCCCTCGCGCGTGGCGCGAATGCTTGGCGGGGTGGCCACACGTGTATCGCGATGTTGATCTCATGCGCTTGGCGGTGCAGGCGGTCCAACAGGGCGACATGGATGGCGACGGTTGGTCCCAGATCGTCTCGTTGTACGACATCTAGCGCGCTCTAGTATTTGCTCGGACGAGCGAATCACCGAGGAGTGCCATGGCCACCACTGAAGCCCAGCTTGACGAACTGATTGACGACTTGGTGTCGTCATTCCCGCCGAGTGCGACGGAGCCGGTCAAGTTCCTGGGCGAGCAGTTCGACCGCGGTTTGGCCTGGGTGCACTTTCCCCAAGGTGAAGGCGGACTCGGCGGTAGTCCGGCCGACCAGCTCTACGCGCAGCGCAAGATCTCGAAACTCGGCACACCGTCGGCCTTTGGTCGCAATGTCATTGGCTATGGCATGGTCGCGCCCACCCTTGTCTCGCACGGCACCAAGGAGCAGAAGGAGCGCTTCCTTCGACCTCTCTTTACCGGCGAGGAGATCTGGTGCCAGCTGTTCTCAGAGCCGGGCGCCGGCTCTGACGTCGCCGGTCTCGCCTGTCGCGCGGAGAAGGACGGCGACGAGTGGATCTTGAACGGTCAGAAGGTCTGGACGACGCTCGCGCACGAGGCCGCGTACGGCCTCATCATCGCTCGCACCAATCCCGACGTGCCCAAGCACCGAGGAATCACCGCATTTCTGGTGGACATGCACGCACCGGGTGTCGACGTTCGCCCGTTGTTCCAAGCGACGGGTGAAGCGGAGTTCAACGAGTGCTTCTTCAACGATGCGCGAGTGCCGGAGAACCGCCGACTCGGCGGCGTGGGCGAGGGATGGGGCGTCTCGATCACGACGTTGATGAACGAACGCGTGTCGATTGGCGGTTCCGTTCCGCCTCGAGGGTCCGGTCTCATTGGCGAAGCGGTCAAGATCTGGAAGAAGCACTGGACCGGACGAAGTGACGCGCACGCCATGGCGGTACGCAGCGAGCTGATGCAGTCGTGGGTTCGCAACGAAGTCGGTCGCCTCACTAATTGGCGCGCTAGTGATCTTCGCAAGGCCGGCACCCCCGGACCTGAGGGTGCGGTGGCCAAGCTGGCATTCGCCGAGGAGAATCAGAAGACGAGCGAACTCTGTGTCGACCTCATGGGAAGCGAAGGCATGCTCTACAGCACGAACTATCCGCAGATTCGCCCTACGGAGTCCGCGATGACGGGTGGCGATATGCGCAAGGCATTCATTCGCATGCGCGCCAACTCCATTGAGGGTGGCACGAGCGAAGTGATGCGCAACATCATTGGTGAACGTGTCCTCGGACTGCCCGGTGAACCACGCAATGACAAGGACGTCTCCTGGAAGGACGTCCCGCGGAGCTAATTCCTATCTGGCCGCCCGCATCTCGACCTCCTCACCCTGGGTGTTGGGCCAGAACGTGCAATTGCGACCGTGGTAATACGGCACAAATGTCGTTTACGGTTTGACGGTGAAGATTAATCCGCCGCTGCCAGTGTTCTTCCCCTTAACAATCTTGAAGGTGAGTGCGTAGAAGCCTTTTCCTGCGCTGGGGGGAACGTGCAGCAGCGAAACTGGGCTCTCCTTCTTTTCATCGGAAACCTGAAGCGTGGTTGCGGAGAAGACTGTCCGTCCCACGACTGGATGGGATCCTGTGATCGCCTTTTTGGCGGCCGCGATCGTTGGGAACGGACCGGACGCCTTTGCCGAAAGATCGACCATCTTCACGGGCGCTCCACTTGAGCGCAGCGCGGTCTGTATCCAATCGATTTTGATGGCTTCACTGGGGTGGTAGTTGACGGTGCCGAATCCGCCGCCGCAGCACGAGTAGCCGTAGATCTCCGTTGCGGACGCGACGGACGGTGCGAAGATACCGATGAGAGCGAGATTCGCCACGAGGAACGCGATCAGTGTCGTAACGCGAAGGTGATGCAAAGCGGAGCCGGTCCGTTTTGGCATTGAGACCTCCTTGAGGCTGAAGCGTAGATGAATGAAGTAGTCCGAGGAGGGGAAGCTCGGTGTTCGGTCTTGCACGCGGACCGGGACTCGCATCGTTACAGACCGCAACGAAATTGGTCGGTGCGGCTAGTTATTTGTCGCTGAGGTGCTCGGCGAAGAAGTCGAGTGTTCGCTCATACGCGTTGATCGCGGCGGCCTCGTTGTAGGCATCGGGTCGCGCGTCGCAGTGAAAACCGTGCTGACCCTCGGGGTAGCGCACGATCTCGGTCGTCACTGACAGACCATCGGTGACGCCACGCAACTCCTCGACCTGTTCGGGCGGGATGCTCTGGTCGAGGTCGCCGTAAAGTCCGAGCCACGGGCACTTGAGTTCGGGCGCCAGTTCAATCAGCGGCGGAAAACCAAACCGTCCGGTCGCCAGTCCACCGCCGTAGAAACTGGCCGCCGCGCCGACGGTGCCCAGTGTCGCGGCGTAGAACGACACCGTCCCGCCCATGCAGAAACCGACGACGGCAATGTTGGCCGGTTTGAAGCCGAGCGTGGCGAGGAAGTCTGTCGTCGCGTTGAGGTCGTTGGTGAGGCCCACTTTGGTGAGACTGGTCATCAACGGCATCGCCTGCTTGAAATCGTCGTAGGGCACCTCGGGCGAACCGTCGCGATGGAAGAGCTGTGGTGCCACGGCGAGGAAACCCTCGTCGGACAATCGGTCAGCGACACTGCGGATGTGATCGTTGACGCCGAAGGCTTCTTGGACCACAATGACGGCGCGTTTGGACTCTGTCTGTCCCGACGCGTACAGCGGAAACCCACCGGGACGTGGCTCGTCGCTCATTCGAACGAAGGTCCGTCGATACGGGAGCGCTTCATCTCGTAGAAGCCGGGCGTACCGGCAACCATCAAGACGCCGTCCCACAGACGGCCCGCGGCCTCACCCGTCGGTGCAGGCGTAATGACGGGACCGAAGAAGGCAATGTTGTCAACGTGGATGACGGGCGTGCCAACGTCGTAGCCGACGGGGTCCATGCCTTGCGCGTGGCTGGCCCGCAGCCGCTCGTCGAACTCGGTCGAGGTCGCGGCCTCAAAGAGATCTGCTTCGAGCCCGGCGTCGGCGAGGGCCTTGGGAATCGTTTCGTTCCAATCCTTCTCGGCGTTGACGTGATTGCGCGTGCCCATGGCGGAGTACAGCGGTTCGACGACTTTATTGCCGTGACGCTCCTCGGCGGCGATCAGGACGCGAACCGGTGCGTAGGCCTTCGTCATGAATTCGACGTACTCCTCAGAGAGATCGCGGCCCTCGTTCAACACCGCGAGGCTCATGACGTGAAAGCGCACGTCGAGGTCGCGCACGCTGGCCGCTTCGAGCAGCCAGCGAGAGGTAATCCAGGCCCAGGGGCAGGCCGGGTCAACCCAGAGATCTACTTGTTGGCTCATGACAACTCCTATTGTGCGATGGCGTATTCACCCAGCACGGTAATGACCGAATTCGTGACGCCAACCGCCATGGGCAGGTCGAGCATCTCATCGATGGCGTGCGCGTTGGACTGGGGTCCGAGGACGCCCGTGGCCACGAACTGGACGTCGGGGTAACGCTTGCCGAGCGACGCGAGGAACGGAATCGAGCCACCTTCACCGGTGAATCCCGGCGCGTGGTTAAAGGCGTCGAGGGACGCTTTCTCGAGGGCGCTGGCCAACCACGGGGCGAGCGCAGGAGAGGACCACCCGCTGCCAATGGACCAGTTCTCGAGCGAGACCACCGCCGACGAGGGCACGTCGGTCGTGAGGAGAGGAATCAACGCGTCGCGCGCGATCTCGGCGTCGACCGAAGGAGGCAGACGTAACGAGAGGGTTGCCGTGGTGTAGGGACGTAGTACGTTGCCCGCAATCTCGGGCGTGGGTGCGCCACCGATGCCCACGATCGACAACGTGGGGTACCACGTGCGGCGAAGGATTCGTTCCTCCGCGTTGGCACCCATGAGTTCCACTCCTTCGAGTGTTGGCAGTCCGCGCGCGATGATGTCGCCAAACTCCTGGGCGACGGCGGCGGCTGCGTCAACTTCGGCGTCAGGGATCTCTGCATTCAGCTCTGGCACGAGTACCTCACCGGTCGCGGCATCTTCGACTCGGTCGAGGAGTTGGCGAAGGATCCGAAAGGAGGACGGCACGACGCCACTCGCCGACCCGCTGTGCTGGCCCTGTTCGAGCACCTTGATGGTGAGATCAACGTTGAGTACCCCTCGCAGCGAGGTCGTCACCCACAGGCGGTCGTAGGTGAGCGCCCCCGAGTCGAGACAGATCATGAGTTCGACCTGGCCCAGGTGTTCCTTTAGATCGTCCAAGTACGCCTCGAGGTCCGGACTGCCGCTTTCTTCACTCGCTTCGATCAGCACGACGCAGCGGCTGTGGGGGATGTTGTTCGCCTCCATGGCCTCGATGGCGAGCAGGGCCGAGAACGTGGAGTAGCCGTCGTCGGCGATGCCGCGCGCGTAGACGCGGTCACCTCGACGTACTGGTTCAAATGGTGCGAGTCCTTCGGACCAGTCACCGAGCGGCGGTTGTTTGTCGAGGTGGCCGTAGAGCATGGCCGTGCCGTCGCCCGGCGCGGTCGCGGCAACGGTGACGAGAAGGACCGGGGTGCGCTCACCGAGCCGGCGAATCTCGACGTCAAAGTCGGCGATCTTTCGCGCGAGCGCCCAGTCGTAGAGCAGTTCAATGGCGCGGTCGATGTGGCCGTGTCGGATCCAGTCAGCGTCGTACATCGGCGACAGACAGGGGATCGCGGCGTAGGTGGTGAGGGTTTCGAGCGCGTCGCGCTCGAAGTCGGCAAGGTTCAGAGCGGGCATGGAGACGACGTTACTTCGCGGCCTTCGCCACTTTCGCGAAGTGCACCGCTTCCCAGCAGTACCACGCCACCGACGTGCGCGCGCCGACAAAGCGCTCGCCGGCCTCTCGCAGTCCGGCCTCGCTGATGGTCTCGTCGAGTCCGTGCAGCAGCGACCAACCAACGCGCACGCCGTAGTCACCAATGGGCCAGACGTCGGGTCGCGCCATGGTGCTGATGAGGTACATCTGCGCGGTCCAGGGTCCGATGCCACGCACCGAGGCGACGTCGCGCACGATGTCGTCGTCGCTCATCCGTCCGTGCTTGGCGAGTTGGAGTCGATTGTCACGTACGTCGGTGGCGAGATCGACCATGGCCTGGGCCTTGGTGCGATTGAGGCCGGCGCCGCGCAGCCTCTCTGGACCGGCCGCGATGATCGTGTGGACCGTCACGGTGCCACCGCAGGCATCGACGACACGTCCATGAATGGTGCGTGCGGCGCTGGTGGCGAGCAACTGATGAGTGATGGACTGAACGAGGGACGGGAAGCGATTGTCGACGCCCTGGGCACGCCGACGAAGCGGCGGCGGTCCGGCCAGCGCGATGATCGGTCGGAAGGCCCTGTCACGTTTCGCGATGAAGGCGGCCACCTCCGCGGGCGTCGAGTTCACGGTGCGACCTTACCGAGGGGGTGTATCGAGGTAGACGCCCTCGGGCACGTTGGTCGCGTGCTTCACGACGTCGATGAGCAGTGCGTGCAGCGCACGCACCGGTGCGGCCGGAAAGCCAAAGCGGCGCGTCGCGAGGAGCACCCGTCGTCGAGCGATCTTGTCAATCGGGCGCGCGACGAACTTGTCGCGCAGATGTCGCGACAGCATGGTCGCGGGCAGGATCGAGGGGCCGTAACCGTCGAACGTGAGTGACGCGATGGTGCGCAGGCCGTCAAGTTCGATGAGGGGCTTCAACTCGACGCCGTCGAGACGACTGGCCTCGTCGATCTCTCGTCGAATTGGGGTGCCTGGAAACGGCAGGAGAATCTCGTACTCGGAAAGCGTCGCGAAACTTAGTGGCGCGGGGAGCTTCGCGAGCGCGTGCTTCTTGTCGACGATCAACACCAGGTCCTCAAGAAAAAGGTCGACGCCGGTCAATTCCGCGGCGTAGATCGGCCACGCGAGGACCGCCAAGTCGAGCTGTCCTTTGACCAACTGGGGCTCGATCACCGAGTTGGTGCCCTCGACGATATGCAAGGAAATGTGCGGGTAGGTCGACTTGAGCGCTTCGAGTATCAAGGGGACGATCCAGCGACCGGCCGATCCGATCATGCCGAGCACGACTTGGCCGTGGATCTCCGCGCTGAGCTCCGAGACGTCTGACGCAATGCCACGAAGTTCGTTGAGGATTCGTCGAGCGCGATCAACGACGATGTCACCCGACTCGGTGAGCAGTCCCGTCGAGCGGTTCACGAGTTCCGTGCCGAGTTCGGTCTCCAGGTGCGCAATCCGGTTCGAGATATTTGACTGCACCGTGCCGAGGACTTCGGCCGCGCCGGAGAAGGATCCGTTATCGGCGATGCCTATCAGGGCTTCTAGCTGTCGTATCTCCACATATCGAGCATACAGATATGAAGTATCTACGTCATGCTGTTGTCAGATACGGGCCAAAACGCCATACTGGTGTCAGCCCGCTTTACGTTTCCCCCAAATGTAAATGCGTTGGTTTTGCAAAAGGCCCAACCACCCCCCGGTTGGGCCTTTTGTGCGCTCTAAATCATTAGCGTTGACGCAATGGGCAGATCGACGAATCTCCGTGATGACGTCGCGTCCGCCGCCGTGCGCGCCGTTAACCGTCTTTCTCGCATGACCGGGCGAGGGTCGGGCACTGTTGTCGGGGGGCGAGTCGGCATGAAGATCTCGCCCGATCTGGTCGCTTCGCTCAGTCGTGGGCGCACGGTGATGCTCGTGAGTGGCACGAACGGCAAAACCACGACGACCTCAATGATTGTGGCGGGATGGGGACTGCCCGTGACTACGAACCAGACCGGCGCGAATATGCCGGCCGGGCACGTCGCGGCGTTAGTTGCCTCCACGAGTGCCCAGGCCGCGCTCGAAGTCGACGAGGCGTGGCTCCCCGAGACACTCGCCAAAACGCGACCTCGGGTGGTCGTCCTTCTCAATCTCTCGCGCGACCAACTGGACCGCGCCAACGAAGTGCGACAAATGGCTGAGCGGTGGCGCAAGGCGCTCGAGGGGCACTACGACGCAGAGTTGGTGGTCGTTGCGAACGCGAGCGATCCTCTCGTTGTCTACGCCGCGGAGGTCGCCGCCAACGTGCTGTGGTGCGACGTACCGACGACGTGGCTGGCCGACGCGGTCTCGTGTCCCAAGTGCACGCTCGGCATCAGCCACGTGGGGAGCCAGTGGCACTGCAGTTGCGGGTTCGCCAAACCGACCAAGGTCACGACACTGCTCGGCGACGAGTTGGTCATCGACGGCGTCAGCGTTGCGCTGGACCTCTCAATGCCCGGGGAGTTCAATCGATCGAACGCCGCAATGGCGCTCACCGCATTGCACAACGTCGGTGTGGATCTTGACGAGGCGGTACTTCGCATCAACGCCGTCCAGAGTGTCGTCGGTCGCTTCAGTGTTCGTCGCTGGAATGGTCACGTGCTGCGCCTCTTGCTCGCGAAAAATCCCTCGGGCTTCGAAGCGATGCTCGCGACGCTGGCGAACGACTCGTCCGATGTGTGGGTCGCAATTAATGCGCGTATCGCCGACGGGCGCGACCCTTCGTGGCTGTACGACGTGCCCTTCGAAAAACTGCGCGGTCACCGGGTGTACTGCTTCGGCGATCGCCGTCTGGACCTGGCGACGCGCCTCGACTACGCGCAAGTGGAGTTCGTCATCGTCGGGGACGACACACAGGTGCCGGTGTCGAAGGAGACGATCTCGTTGTTGGCGAACTACACGGCCTTCAGCGACTGGCTGGAGAAGTCCGAGCCGTGACGACGATCTGCGTTCTCTACCCCGACCTTCTCGGCACGTACGGTGATGGGGGCAATGGTCTGGCAACGCTCGAACGGGCGCGCCGTCGCGGCCTCGACGCCACCTTGGTCCAGGCCGGACTCAACGATGAGGTGCCCGACGCCGACCTGTACCTGTTGGGCGGGGGAGAGGACGGTCCTCAGCGTCTCGCCGCAGACCTCCTTCGTCGATCTTCCTTTGCTGCGCGCGTGCGCGATGGTGCCTACGTCGTGGCGGTGTGCGCGGGACTGCAGATCCTGGGCCTGACGTTCTGCGTTGAAGGCAACGAAGAGGTTGAAGGTCTCGGTCTCGTCGACGTGGTGACGAGTCGCGGTGAGCGCAGGTCCGTGGGCGAGCTCGCGACACACGTCGGCTCGCAACTACTGGTGGGTTTTGAAAATCACGGCGGGCGAACCACACTGCACGGAGGTGTCGAGCCCTTTGGCACTGTCGTGAAGGGTCGTGGCAACGACGCGAAGCATGACGGCTATCGAACCAAGAACATCTGGGCCACCTACGCACACGGTCCGGTGCTCGCTATGAATCCGTGGTTCTGTGACGAGGTACTCGCAACCGTGACGAGTGAAGAACTCGAGCCCCTCTCGAGTGCGGCCGACCTGCTCTACCAAGAGCGCTGTCGTGTGCTCGCCAGCTAGAGACCGTCGGGTGCCTTGATACCGTAGTCGCCGTCGCCGCTTACTTCGCGACCGAGGTACTCAACGGCGTCAACGATCCGGTTGTTGAATCGACGAATGTTCTCACCTTCTTGCGCGTGCATGGCGTCGCCGAACGAGACGATCACGTGGTGACGATGTTGATCGGGCGCCGTGACGAACTTGGCGGCCTTGGCGTACTTGGGACCTTGGAGCCAGCCCGATTCGTGGATGTAGGTAGGGATGACTGTCGCCATCGAGCGTTCGGCGAGGTAGGCCGCGCCACCCTTGAACTCGTGGAGTTCACCGTCGGGTGTGCGCCCGCCCTCGGGGTAGATCAAGAGATTCCACTTCTGCTCAACCAGCTCCGACGCGATCTGCGCGCTTCGGCGATTCACCTTATGACGGTCGATGGGAATGGCGTTGAAGATCAGCACCGTTCGAAAAGCCTTGCCCGACTCCATAAAGAAGTTGTCCATGGCGGCCGCGACGACGAGTCGCTTGCGAATTGCGCGTGGGAGCGCCGCAATGACGAGGGGCGTGTCCATGTTGCTGGTGTGATTGGCCACGAAGATGAAGGGACCTTCACCTTGGATCTTCTCAGTCCCGCGCACGTCCAATGTCGAAAGGTACCGGGTGTAGGGGACGAGGAAGGAACCGTGAATCAGATTGCGAACAAGGCGGGTCGCGGGTGTGCGGCCCCACTGCGTTGGATAGTCAAGACCGAGTTTGGCCACGAATCAACGCTTGCGTGGCTTCTGCTTTGGCGTGTAGCGCTTGGATGGTGCGGGAGGAGCTACGGGTCGTGCCGCGACCGGCTCCGTTGACACTTTGGACCCTCTCGCCGGTCTCGGCGCTCGAGGCGTGACATCACGACCTTCCTTCCTCGCTTTGGCCTGTTCACGGGCTGCTCGATTGGAACCCGAGAACGTGGGATCTCCCCACTTTTGCAGTCGGAATGCACGAACCATGAGCCAGCCGACGACGAAGAGGAATGGGAGCCCCGCCGCGGAGAGCGCCAGCCAGAGAATCAAACCCGCCACCACGACACCAACGCGCTTGCGAAGGAGGGCAAAGATAATGATGGCCGCTCCGAAAATGATGATTTCGAGGAACTGGGGCCACCACGCGGATGGATGGGTCAAACGCAGGTGCTGGCACGTGCTGACAACCAGGTGGTAAGGCTTCGTGCAGTAAGGCTTCGTCTTTAACTTGTTGGCCGTGTCGGTGACGTAGGTGTTCTTGAGGAGGTGGGGAATCTCAATGGCCGCGAGGATGATGGCGATGCCACCGGCGACAAGGCTGACGCCCCGTTCGACCTTGTCAAGACCCATGATCACTTCACGTGGCACCATTGAAGGTCGCTTGGGGCGTCGCACGAAGCGCGACGGCTTCTCGGGGGTCAAATCATTGCTGCTCGGCACAGGAGAAGGCTACAACGCCTGTCAAAAGCACGTTGTCAACACTCGAAGTA
>DATCCA010000041.1:0-5948 GCA_036511575.1 Acidimicrobiales bacterium | reverse complement strand
GTCACCGCCAGCGAAAAAGAACTGCGCAGTGTGCGGTGGTCGAACATCTCCGTTGTTCTCCAGAGCGCGTTGAGCGCGCTCAATCCCGTGCTACGCGTGGGCACGCAGTTTGAGCAGGTGCTGAAAACCCATCGTCGTGACATGTCCAAGGCCGATCGTCGCGCCCGCACCGTTGAACTGTTGGCGTTAGTCGGACTCAATGAGGACCGACTACGTCGCTATCCCCACGAACTCTCCGGCGGTCAGCGTCAACGAGTCATGATTGCGCTCGCACTCGCGCTTGACCCAGAACTTGTCATCATGGATGAGCCGACGACCGCGCTCGACGTCGTCACCCAGCGTGAGATCATTTCGAAGTTGTACGAACTTCGATCGCGTTTTGGCTTCGCGATGATCTTCATCACCCACGACCTCTCGTTACTGGTCGAACTGGCCGACGAGATTGTCGTCATGTACGCCGGAGCAATGGTCGAACGTGCCAGCGCCCAGGCGCTCTACGACACGCCGCGACACCCCTACACGTTGGGACTCTTGAACTCGTTCCCGCCAATGCACGGGGTGAGAACGGAATTGACCGGAATCCCCGGATCGCCGCCGGACCTCACCGATTTGCCTACGGGCTGCAACTTTCATCCGCGCTGCCCCTACGCCATGGATCGCTGCCTCAAGGAGTCGCCAAGGCTCGAGGAGCTCGGCGAGGATGGCCGCTCCGTCGCGTGCTGGCTCCACTCGGGCGACGAGGGCGTCGTGGTGCCCGTCGAGTTGCGTCGCACGGGCAGGGGCAAACGAGAGCCCATACCGATGCCCGTCAAAGAGGATGTTTCGTGAGCGACGTGACTGACCTGAGCGAGGTGATCGCGGGCACGGTGCAACTGCGGGCGCGCCATCTCACGCGTCACTTCACGACGCGTACGCCCGGGCGAGGCTTCAATGTCAAGCACATCGTGCGCGCGGTCGACGACGTCAGCGTCGATTTAGTTGCCGGGGAAGTCGTCGCCGTCGTGGGCGAGAGCGGCTCGGGCAAGTCAGTCCTCGCGCGCATGCTGGCGCGCATCGTGCGACCGACGGCCGGCGATCTGATTCTTCGCGGTACGCAGATTCCGCGCAAGGCCAAGCGGTCCCTCGCCTACGCCTCCCAGGTGCAGCTGGTCCTCCAGGACCCCTTCTCCTCAATGAACCCGGTGCACAAGATGCGACATAACTTGGTGCGCCCCTTGTTGATTCACGGCGCGAAACGTGAGGACGTGGAAGCACTCGCGGAGGCCGCGCTCACCCGCGTGTCACTCGAGCCGCCCAGTCGATTCCTCGATCGTTACCCGCACGAACTCTCCGGCGGTCAACTCCAACGCGTCTCCATTGCCCGCGCGCTCTGCGTCGAGCCGCGGGTCCTGCTCGCGGACGAGCCAATCTCCATGTTGGACGTCTCCGTTCGCCTGGGTGTCCTCAACCTGCTGCGCGGACTTTGTGACAACGATGACCTCGCGATTTTGTACATCACGCACGACATTGCGTCGGCGCGCTACATCGCCGACGAAGTCATCGTCATGTACGCCGGTCAGGTGGTCGAGCACTCGCGCGGCACCGTACTCGTCGATGAGCCCACCCATCCCTATACCCAACTGCTCATTGCGTCGGTCCCCGACCCCGCCGACCCGACGAGCGTGGGGGCGCCGACGGCCGAGCAGGTCCAAATGGTCATTGCGGAGAAGGGCTGTCGATTCAATCCTCGCTGTCCCTTCGTCATGGACCGCTGTCGCGTGGAAGAGCCGCCAGAGTTCATCGTTGGTGAGAACCACACCTCGCGGTGCTGGCTCCACGCCGACAAACCACAGTTCGAAGTCGAAGTGGCGTTGCCACAACGCCGTGGAGGGGGGGGAAATTACGAAGACATGAACTCTTACGGGTAGTCAACCGCGCGGCACTCGGGTGTCGGCGGAGCAGTAGCGCGAAGGTCCAACCGGCCTCGCGTGGTTAGGAAGGGCCGCACACGGTTCTTACAAAACGTCGGCGTAAGCCGGCTGGACAACTTAAATATAAAGGAAAAGTATGTTTAGAAAAGCAATGATTGCTTTAACGGCTACGTCGTGCTTAATGCTCGGCTTAGTCATGTCGGCCGGCGTCACGCCGGCATCGGGGGCGGGTGCCACTCTGACGTTGGAGAACAACACCGGAGTCACCTTCACCGATAACTTCAACCCGGTTGACTCGAACTCGTTCTGCAAGGAGATGAGCGTTTGCTCCCTCGTGTACGAACCGCTCTACGAATTCGACTCATTGAAGGCCGGCGTCTCCTACCCATGGCTCGCGACGGCTTACGCGTGGACCGACGGTGGCAAGACCTTGACCTTCACGATCAAAACGGGTGTCAAGTGGAGCGACGGCTCGGCGTTCACTCCTGCTGACGTGGCTGCCACGTTCAACATGGTGAACACGAACGCTGCGGCGAACGTCGCGGGTATCCCCGCGTTGGCGAGCCCCGCAACAGTCGTGGGCAACACAGTGGTGCTCAAGTACGCCTCCTCGGAGTACTCGAACATTGTGGCCATCGCGGGAACGCAGCTCATGCTTCCGGCAAGTTTCGCCACGACGTACTCGACGCCCGCAACGGCGACGGTGACGGCACCGGTCGGCACAGGTCCGTACATGGTTGACAACTACAGCGCGCAACTTGTGAGTTACAAGGCCAATCCGAACTACTGGAATGGCACGCCCGCGGCGAGCGAGATCAACGTTCCGTCCTACGCGTCGAACACTGACGCGGCGACAGCGCTGGCCAGTGGCCAGTTGCAGTGGGCCGGTAATGACATTGCGAACGTGAACTCGATCTTCGTCAACAAGAACAAGGCAACCAACCACACGTACTTCGCTCCTGGTAGCACTGTCACGCTCGAACTGAACGTGACCAAGGCTCCGCTGAGTGACCCGAAGGTGGCTGCGGCGATCAGTGCGGGTATCAACCGTTCCCAGCTCAGCATCAAGGGCGAGACTGGATACGAGGCTCCGGCCACGTCACTCAGTGGTCTCATCATCCCCAACCAGAATGGCTACCTCGACTCGGCGTACAAGAATGACATTAAGCCGACCGGTCAGCCAAAGACGGTGAAGACGATTCTGAAGTCCGACGGGTACAAGATGGCCAAGAACGGCTTCTGGGAGAAGAATGGCAAAGAGATTAAGTTCTCCATTCAAGACCCCATTGCCTACTCGGACTACTACGCCGACTCGCAGCTGATTTCGTCAGAGCTCAAGGCTGACGGCATCAACGCAACGGTTGACGGAGTGCAGGCTTCCGCCTGGTACACCAACTCAGCGGATGGCAACTTCACGACGATCATCCACTGGGGCAATGGTGGCACCGACCCGTACACGCAGTTCGACAACTGGCTGGACTACTCGAACTCAGCGCCTATGGGCAAGTCAGCGAACGCGGACTTCGGTCGTTACCACAACGCTGCGGTTCAGGCTGAGCTCGGCAAGTTGGCGGCGACGGACCCCGCGAACACTGCGGCCGTGAAGGCGGCTTCGGTTCCACTGGAGAAGGTCATCGCGACGACGTTGCCGGTCATCCCGCTGTTGTACGGCGCGGACTGGGACGAGTACAGCACGGTGAACTACTCGGGCTTCGTGACTGCGGCGAACCCGTACATGGACCCGTCGCCGAGCGACCCACAGCTTCCTTACATCTTGATGAAGCTCAAGGCGTCGTAATTGATCACCTCTACGCGCGGGCTAGCAAAACTCCAACCCTGCTAGCTCGCGCGTCGAGGGAACATCAGATTACGCGCGGCCCTGCTGGTTTTTACGTCAGCGGGGTCGCGCGTGCTGACCGCCATCTCATTCGCCACTACATCTAGGAGAATTTCGCACCATGAGCACCACCGATCCCCATAACGAGAGTCCCCCACGGACCTTTCCGCCTGGTTTCCTCTGGGGAACCGCCACCGCGTCCTATCAGATTGAGGGCGCCGTCGACGACGATGGTCGCGGACCCTCGATCTGGGACACCTACAGCCGCGCCCCCGGCAACGTCTGGAATGGCGACACCGGCGACATCGCCTGTGACCACTTTCATCGAATGGACGAAGACCTCGACCTCATGAAGAAGTTGGGCGTTGGTTCCTACCGCTTCTCCGTGGCGTGGCCCCGCATCCAGCCCGACGGCAAGGGTCCGGCGAATCAGCCGGGACTCGACTTCTATCGTCGCCTCGTCGATGGACTGCGATCGCGCGACATCGAACCGACGCTCACGCTGTACCACTGGGACCTTCCCCAGGCCCTCGAAGACAACGGCGGATGGACCGTGCGAGATACCGCCGAGCGCTTCGCTGAGTACGTGGACCTCGTGGCCCGCGCCTTCGGCAACGACGTCGAACGGTGGATCACGCTCAATGAGCCGTGGTGCTCGGCGTGGCTCGGCTACGGCTCGGGTCGTCACGCCCCGGGTGTCCAAGACATTGGCAAGGCCGCGGCCGCGAACCACCACCTCTTGTTGGCGCACGGCATGGCCGTACCGATCCTTCGTTCGGCGATTCCCGACGCCAAGGTCGGTATCACGCTCAATCTCGGCGTGCACCGTCCGGGCACCGATCACGTGGACGACGTCGCGGCCGCACACCGTGCGGACGGCAACCTCAACCGGCTCTTCCTCGACCCTGTCTTTCACGGCAGTTATCCCGAGGACATGCTCGCGCACTATGAAGCGAACCTGCCCGGCTTCTCGGTCATCGAAGAGGGCGACCTCGAGATCATTAGCCAGCCGCTCGACTTCCTCGGCGTCAACTACTACTTCCCGGGCACGATTATGGACGCGAAGCGAGCCTCTGAGGCGCGCGTCGCCGGTTATGGCGTTCCGCTCGGTGAGCAGTTCCCCGACCTGCGCGTGCTCTCGCTGGAGACACCCGGCACGGACACCACGTCAATGGGCTGGGAGGTTGACGCCTCGGGCCTCACGGAGTTGCTCGTGCGCATCAAGGGGGAGTACACCGAACTGCCGATCTACATTACGGAGAATGGTGCCGCCTTTGACGACTACGTCGACCCCAACGGTCACGTCCTCGACAACGACCGTATCTCGTATCTGTGCGAACACGTGTCGGCGGTCCATGACGCGATCGACGCCAACGTCAACGTGCAGGGCTACTTCGTGTGGAGCCTCCTCGACAACTTCGAGTGGTCCTTTGGCTACTCGCGCCGGTTCGGCATCGTGTGGGTTGACTTTCCGACGGGAACTCGGCTGCCCAAGGCGAGCTTCCATTGGTACGCGAAGCTCGTACGAATGAACGCCATCGAATCGGTATCGACGTAAGGAGTCGCGCGACGTCGGGTTACAGCTTCGCGAACAGGATCACGTCGCATTGGCGGCCGTCGTAGTAGACGTCGCCGCCGGTGGTGTACACGGCGTTGGAGCCACCGCGCCGCGCCACGACGGTGAAGTCGAAGTCGCCAGAGAGTTTCTTGCCGTCATGAATCACGGTCGCCTTCACCAGGTTGTAATGACCCATGGGCACGATGCCGTACGTGTTGTGGCCGATTGCGTAGAGGGGGAACCGTCCGACGACCGAAACGGTTCCGGTGCCGCACGAGGTTTCAGCCTCGTTCGCTAAGAGCGCTCCCGAGAAGTTCGTGATGTACTGCGTGACACCCCCGGAGACGTTGAAGCCGCCCGACATGTCCGTCACGTACGTTCCAGCGTCGGCGAAGACCCAACGCCCGGGAATCGGTCGCACGGAACTCACCTGTGCCCTTGTGCCGGCCAGCGCGGTCGTTGGAAGCACGGCAACGGACAACGCCCAAAACAGGATCATGGTTCTTCGCAGTCTCTTCATCGCCGAGACCATAACGTCAATGAAACAGGCGAGCAAGTGAACAACGTTGTCGTCAAATTATCGGGCGCTGACCTCTCATTTCGCATCGCGGCTAGCGTTGTTTTATATGCACCGTCCCCCAAG
>DATCCA010000040.1:0-26405 GCA_036511575.1 Acidimicrobiales bacterium | reverse complement strand
GCGCTCTGTAGTGGTGACCCCGAGACCCTGATCGTGGCGCAACGTCTCGTCGAGTTGGCGGGCTCACTGCTCGTCAATCACCCGAGCGCCGTGCCGGACCTCGTCGAGGCGGCCGGATTCGCCCTGGGGGGCGTCGAGATTGTCGTGCCCGGTCCCGAGAACGACCTGTCGCGCCTCGTGCGCTCGCGACTCCTTCGACGAGCGGTCCTCGTCACCGGTTCGGGCACGTCGGCGTTGCTCGCGCAGCGCCACGCTGGACTCGCCTACGTCTGTCGCGGCGGCGTCTGTCAACTGCCGGTGGCGAGTGTCGAGGAGCTCGACTCCGCGTTGCGTAACCTTGAGGCCTAATGTCAATCTTCAACCGGGACCCCGGGGCGCGCGCCAACAAGCATTTGGTCGAACGAATGCCTCAGCGCTCGACGGTCGATCTCGCCGGCGGCTCCACCGTGTATGGACTGGTGCTCGGCTCGACCAATGAGTCCACGACCGTCGTGGATCTCAAGTCGCAGGCCATTGTGCGCTGGCGCGTTCCGTGGCCGGCCGACTACGTCACCGACTTGGCGGTCTTTGACGTGGTGGAGGGTCAACTCGCTCTCGACATTGAGCGCAACGACCTGGCCCAACCCGAAGCAGTGACCCTCGAGGACCTCCCTCGTCGACTGGGCAGTTACCGCGGACGGCGGGTGCGAGGTTGGCTCGAGCAACTCGCGAGTCCGGCCGACGGTCCGCTCTTCGGCTTTCGTGGTCCGAGTGCGCCGTACTGGGAGTTCCGAGGCGAGCGCCCGAGCGTCGCTCTCGTCGCAGCTGACCGCGGTCCCCAACTCCTTCGCCGCCACGATGACGGTTCGACCTGGGTCCGTTTCGGTTGGTTCGGGGACGACGTGTGGTTGCTTTGTGAAGACGCCCACGCGATTCGAACAATGGAGGCCACGCGACGAACATCACTCGCCGGCAAGGACCTTGCTTCCGCGCTCGGGTTTCGTCCGATGTACGTGCTGACGACGCTGTCGATGCCCATTGACGGCCACTGCTACAAGAGTTGCACCGGCCTTCTTCCGAGAGGCTGACGCGGCGCTATTTAGGCAGTTTGCCCGTAGCCAGTGATTCGGCCATCGCCCAGCCAAAGACGATGAGGCGGTCACCCTTTTGCGGCTTCATCGCGGTGAAGAATGTCGATACGCCTTCGGGGATTACGCCCTTGGAGGCGGTGTAGTCCAGTCCCCCGACGGGGCCAGGCGTCACGGACATGATGAACGTCTTGTCGTCAATCGACTTCTCTGACCCGAATCGCTTCGCGAGGCGACGGCCCCACGCGCGGTCCTCGCCGGTCGGCTTGTAGCCGAGGCGCGGCACGACGTCTTCGAGTCCAGCGAAGGCTCGGTAGCCGTCGGGCGAGGTGAGACGCGATCCCAGGAGCACGTCCTCGTCAGGGAAGGCCAGCAGCGCTCGACGGAACTGGTCGTGCAAGATTGCCTTCAACGTCTGGTCGGACTTCGCGTTTCGGTCAACGAGCAGGAGTCCAACGAGCAGGGACGGCGTCCCGCCAATGCGTTCGAGTGTGGCGAACGAGTAGCCGCGCAGCTTGTTACCTTCGCGTACTTGGGTGACCAATACCCAGTCTTCGCGCTGCTTGGAAAGAAAGCCAATGTCAAAATTGGGCTCGCGGTCGACGCAGAGATCGGCCATCTCGGCGAGTTCCGCGTCGCTGAGGGCGGTGGTGTCCTTCGTAGTCACGTTCATTGCCATAGGCATCCATTCTACGACGGTTTGGACACCCACTCAGACGGCTACGCCTTAATCACGTTTCGTCCGAATTCCGAACGCAGATCGGCGACCACACTTGCAATATTGACGTTGAATTCCGGGCCTAGCTTGAAGGCCTTACCGGCGTCGCCCGTCTCAACAATGACCGGGGAGCGTCCCGGATAGCGCGAGAGAATCTCACGCAGACTGGCAATTGACGTCTGGGTGAGGTCCTCGGGCCGAAGGGCCAGGCGCAGTTCGTCGCTGCCGCGCTCAACGGTCAAGAGTTCGACGTCGAGCGCGCTGAAGCGCAACTCCTCTTCGTACCCCGGGCGAACCTTTACGAGGACAATGTTGTCCTTGGCGAGGAATCCACTGAATTTTTCAAAGTTGTTGGCTGAGAAGTTGATCTCCATCGTGGCGCCGAGGTCTTCTAAGACGACGCGGGCATACTGTTTGCCCATCTTCGTGGTGCGAATCTGGACCTCCGCCAAGATGCCCCCGACCGTGACCGCCTTGCCGGTTCGTGCCAGGTCCTCGCCACGTTCGCGAACCGAGATAATCGTGCCGTCGGTCTTGGTCGCGAGCGTCGCCTCCACCTCGTAGAGCGGGTGGTCCGAGATATAGGTGCCGAGCATTTCTCGCTCGAAGTCAAGTTTTACCGACTTGTCGAACTCAATATCAGCGAGGGCAATCTCGGTCCCCTCCCAGTCCTGCTGGTTGCCATCGTCGCTCAACGCGGCGAACAGCGTGGTGATGCCCAACGAGTGGTCACGCCGGCGCGACAGCGTGACGTCACAGATCTCGTCGACCTTCAACAAGAATCCGAGGCGTGGTACTCCGAGCGCGTCGAAGGCCCCGGCCTTGATGAGTGACTCCATTGACCGGCGATTGAGCACGACCGGGTCGACTCGTCGCACGAAGTCGTAGATCGAGGTGAAACGACCGTTCGCCTCGCGTTCGCTCACGATTTTGTCCACGAGCGCCTCGCCCACGTTGCGCACGGCCGCGAGCCCAAAGAGAATTGTCTGGTCCTGGGAGAGGCTCGGCGCGTACTCCGCGAAGGACTCATTGACGTCGGGGACGCCCACGGTGATCCCCATCTGACGGGCCTCGTTCAAGTACACCGACGCCTTGTCCTTGTCGTCGCGGAATGAGGTGAGCAACGCCGCCATGTACTCGACCGAGTAGTTGGCCTTCAGCCACGCGTTCTGATAGCCAATCAAGCCGTAGCCGTAGGCGTGACCCTTGGGAAAGGCGTAGTCGGCGAAGGGTTCAATCTTGTTAAAGATCATCTCGCCGAGTTCGCGTCCGTAACCTTGGCGCTCGGCGCCGTCGACGAACTTTGACCGCTGAGCGCGAATCATTTCGCGGATCTTCTTTGAGCAGGCTTTACGCAAGTCATCGGCTTCGGTCATTGAGAACCCGGCGATCAACGTGGCCACGCGCATGATGTCCTCTTGGTAGATCATGAGGCCGTACGTCTCACTCAGCACCGCCGCTAAGTCGGGGTGGTCGTAACGAACTTCTTGACGGCCGTTTTTGCGGTCGGCGTAGTCGTTGTGCACGTTCTCACTCAGGGGACCGGGGCGATAGAGGGCGTTGAGGGCAGCGATGTCGTCGAAGCTCGTCGGCGCGAGGCGTCGCATGAGTTGGCGCATCTTGTCGCCCTCAAGCTGGAAGATGCCGATCGAGTTGCCGAGGCGCAGCATCTCAAAGACCTTGGGATCGTCGAGCGGCACATTGTCGATGTCGACGATGTTCCCGTGGCGACGGGTGATGTGCTCCAACGTTCGCTCGATGATGGCCAAATTACGCAGCCCGAGAAAGTCCATTTTCAAGAGACCGAGCTTCTCGATCCAGGTCGCCTCGTACTGCGTGACGATCGGCGCGTCACCCGAACCGGTCGGTCCGGACTTTCGCTGCACCGGCACGTAGTCGAGCATCGGATCCTTGGTGATGACGACGGCGGCGGCGTGAATGCCGTCCTGGCGGCGCTTGTCGACAAAGCCCATCGCCACGTCGACGGAGTGTTTCACTTCGGGGTCACTGTCGTAGAGAGCGCGTAGCTCGGCCGCTTCGACGAATCGACTTTCGTGGCCGGGGACGGGCGTGAAGCAGGCGGCCAGCGGAAGATCCTGACCCATCACGAGCGGCGGCATGGCCTTGGCGATTTTGTCGCCGAGCTGGGGCGGGTAGCCCAGCACGCGCGCCGCGTCGCGCACGGCGGCGCGGGCTTTGATCGTGGAGAAGGTAACGATCTGAGCCACGTGGTCCGATCCGTAACGCTCCGCTGCGTAACGAATCATGTCGCCGCGGTAGCGCTCGTCGAAGTCCATGTCGATGTCGGGCATCTGACGGCGTCCAGGGTTGAGAAAGCGCTCGAAGATGAGTCCGTAGCGCAGGGGGTCCAGGTCCACGATGCGAAGGCAGTACGCAATGCAACACCCCGCCGAGGACCCGCGACCCGGTCCGACGCGAATGCCCTGCTCGCGGGCGTGGCGAATGAGGTCCCACACGACGAGGAAGTAGTCCGAGAATCCCATGTCGGCGATGACACCCAGTTCATTCTCGAGTCGTGCGCGCACTTCGTCGCTCAGGTTGTCGCCGTAGCGCTCCGCCGCGCCGCGGTAGGTCAGTTCACGGAGCAGTCGATTGGCCCCGTCCTTGTGGGTCGCTCCCTCGAACTCGGCGGGAATCGGGAACTCGGGCAGCGCGTCGTTGTCAAACTCGATGTTCACCGAAGCGCGCTCGGCAACCGCCAGCGTGTTGTCACACGCGTCAGGTATTTCTCGAAAGAGGTACCGCATCTCGGCCGCTGATTTGAGGTAGTGCTGGTCGGAGCTCAAACGAAAGCGGTTCGGATCGGCCATGAGTGAGCCCGTGCCGATGCAGAGCAGCGCGTCGTGCATCTCTACGTCGTCGTGATGGACGTAGTGCAAGTCGTTGGTGGCGAGCAGCGGCGCATTCAGTTGATGGGCGATGCGCAAGAGCCCGGGGTTCGTGCGGGCCTGTTCGGGCATGCCGTGGTCCTGCATCTCAATGAAGAAGTTCTCGCGACCAAAGATCGTCTGGAGTCGTCCCGCGAGTTCGAGCGCCTTGGCGTCGTCGTCCTGTAGGAGTGCTTGGAGGACAACGCCACCCAGACAGCCCGACGTCGCGACCAACCCGTCGTTGTAACGCTCGAGGAGTTCCCAGTCGAGTCGAGGTTTGTAGTAGTAGCCCTCCAGGAACGCGGCCGACGAGAGTTCTCGTAGGTTGCGGTAGCCCGCGTTGGACGTGGCGAGCAGGGTGAGGTGGTGGTAGAGCTTCTGGCCGCCCTCGGTCTCGCCGCCGGTGTCGTCAATCTTTCCGCGACGCGGTGGTCGGTCGAAGCGCGAGTTCGCGGCCATGTAGGCCTCGATCCCGAGGATCGGCGTGACGTCGTGCTTGCGGCACGTCTCATAGAAATCGATGACGCCGTAGAGGTTGCCGTGGTCGGTGATGCCAATTGCCGTTTGGCCGTCGGCCTTGGCGGCGAGCACCATCTCTTCGACACGGGCTGCGCCGTCGAGCATCGAGTACTCGGTGTGATTATGGAGGTGGACGAAGCCCTCAGCCATATGCTGATGAACCCTTTCGAAGCAAGACGCATGCGCACAACGCGAACGCCTCGCACGTTAGTGAGTGCGTGTCACAGATCACGACATAGCTAGAGATAGGTGCCTGCTCGGGGTTCGCCCGCGCCGGGCGGCAGCGAGCGGTCGCGCATTTTCTCTAGTTGCGCGGCGGCGGCGGCCTGCTGAGCGAAGAGCGAGGCCTGAATCCCGTGGAAGAGGCCCTCGAGCCAGCCCACCAGCTGGGCCTGGGCAATTCGAAGTTCAGACTCGGTGGGCACCTCGGCGCTGAAGGGCAGCGCCATCTTCGAGAGCTCAGTGCCGAGGTCCGGCGAGAGTGCACCAGACAACTCCGCGATTGACGTCTCGTAGATCTCGCGCAGGCGGGCCCGGCCGGCTTCGTCCAAGGGTGCACTTCTCGCTTCGTCGAGGAGCGACTTCACCATTGAACCAATCCGCATGACCTTGGCCGGCTGGCTGATGTAATCCGAGTTTTCCTCTTCGCTCGTCGTCTCGGCCTCGCCGGGTGAGAGCACTTCGTCGGGGTTGACAGTCACGTTTTCGCTCTTTGGTTCTTGCACCCTTCCACTGTGCCAGACAAATGACCCACTTCGTGCATGTCCGGGGGGTCAAAGGACCTTCGACGGTAGAATGGGAGGGTGAGAGTATCGACCAGAGGCGACTACGCCAGCCGGGCCCTGTTGAGCCTCGCCCTGGGCACCGATCTCTCGATTCCGACGTCGGTCCGCGACCTCGCGAATCGAACGGGACTCCCCCAGCCCTACCTCGAGCAGATCCTGCTGAGCCTGAAGGGCGTCGGTCTGGTTCGCTCCAAACGCGGAGTCGGTGGTGGCTACGTGCTCGCTCGTTCGGCCGAACAGATCACCCTCGCCGAGATCGTCGCCGCCGTGGACGGACCAATCGTCGCGGGCGACTTCGGTGAACCCCACCAGGACGGCGCCTGCGACCACGAGGGCCAGTGCGTGCTGCTCGGCGTCTGGGCGGACGTGGGTAACCACATGCGTGAACATCTCTCGAGCGTCACGCTGGCCGACATGGTCTTGCAGGCTCGAGGCGGCCGACCGGTCAAGCGAACCCACAGTGCCTAGTCGCAATTCTTACTATTTTCAAAGGAAACGGGCCTTGAAGTACCAGGTAAGGCGTGGTAAATTAAGCAGACGTTCGTAGGAGAAATTACCGCCTACGGGCGAATTGACTTCGAATCAGGTAAGGAGATTCCAGTGATTACCACCCCCCGTCGATCTGCTGTGAATACCAACGACATGTTGGGACTTTTGATGCGCGATCTTGATCGCTACCCCATGCCCAACTACGACGAACAGGTGGAACTCGCCAAACGAGTGACGGCCGGCGACGAAGAGGCCAAGAAGCAGATGGTCGCAGCCAACCTGCGACTCGTCCTACACTGGGCCCGCCGCTACCAGGACCGCGGCGTCGAGATGATCGACCTCGTCCAAGAGGGGACCTTTGGACTGCTGCGCGCCGTTGAGAAGTTCGACTGGGAGCGCGGTTTCAAGTTCTCGACCTACGCCACCTGGTGGATTCGCCAAGCCCTGCAGCGCGCTGTCCAACAGCACGGTCGCACCATTCGCATTCCCCTGGAAGTCGGCGAGCAGTTGCAGCGCCTCGAAGCGACGACGGCTGAGTTGACGTCGATTTTTGGACGCAAGCCCACGGACGACGAACTGAGCGAAGCGACCGGCATGACCAAGGCCGAGCGCGACAATTTGCACGGCCTCGCCGGCGTTACGGCCAGCTTGGACCAGCCCGCCTCGTCAGACTCGGCGACCACGTTGGGTGACCTTGTCGCCCCGAGCCAGCATGACTGGGTTGGCGACATCGAGCAGACCATGATGGACGATCAGCTTCACGGTGCGCTCGACAAGTTGAACGACCTGCAACGTGAGGTCTTGACCTTGCGCTTTGGGTTGAATGGTGCCACTCCCCTGTCGCTGCA
Organism: Acidimicrobiales bacterium; assembly: GCA_036511575.1. Classification (GTDB taxonomy): domain Bacteria; phylum Actinomycetota; class Acidimicrobiia; order Acidimicrobiales; family RAAP-2; genus RAAP-2. Next base: position 19,088 of record DATCCA010000040.1, on the reverse strand, counting down.
AGCAACCGCCACCAAGATGGATATCGGTGTGCGTCGCGTGCGTCGCGCTGAGGAAGAGGCACTGACACTTCTTCGTGAGGACACGGCCGTCTTGGCCGCTCGCGAAGTCGCCTAAAACGAAAGCGACGCCGGAACCAGCACCTTTAGATCCTCGGGGAGCGGCACGCTCGTCGTGAGCCACTCGTCAGTTCTCGGGTGCGCGAAGGACAACGTCGTTGAGTGAAGGAAGAATCGATCCTCCGCGAGACGCTTCTCGCGTCGGTGTCCGTAACGAGGATCATTCACCACGGGATGGCCAATCGTCGCCAAATGGACTCGTATTTGGTGCGTTCGGCCGGTATCGAGTTGAAGTCGGAGCATCGTCATAGGTTGGGGCTTGTCAATTCGACCAAGAACCTCGTACCCGGTGCGAGCGGGACGACCGTCGGCGCGCACCGCCATCATCGTGGGCGTGCGCGTCGAGCGCCCAATGGGCGCGTCAACCACGCCGCGCTCTTCGGCCACGTGACCCTCAACCATCCCGTAGTACGTGCGCTCCATCAGCCGTTCCGCGAGCTGCGTGCTCAGGTTTGAGAATCCCTCGGGCGTCTTGGCGACGACGAGCACGCCCGAGGTTCCTTTGTCCAGACGGTGCACGATGCCCGGACGCAGCGGATCACAGAGCCCCTCGGCGCTCAGTTCGCGCATCTGGGGATAGAGGGCGAGCAGTCCCGCCACGAGGGTCCCGTAGCGCTGACCGGCGCCGGGATGGACAACTTGGCCCGGCGCTTTGTTCACTACCGCGAAGTCGGGGTCGTCGAGCACGACGTCGACGTGCACCGTGGCGTCAGCCTCCACGTCGGCGCTCTCGGGCGCCGGTAACACCGCAACGAGGTGTTGACCCTCCAAAAGCGTCGTCGAGGCTTTGGTGATGACCTTGTCGTTGACGCTGACACCGCCGCTCGCAATGACCTCGCTCGCTTCGGACCTCGAGAGGCCCGTCAATAACGCCAGTACGCGGTCGACGCGAATCTCGTCGAGCGTGCCCGGCACGAGAAGGTCAAGCACCTCACCGTCGAAAGCGTCGTGGCGCGGGTCGTCACTCACGCGAGTAACTTTTCCCCCTGTATCGCGGCGACGAGCAGCGTGATGAAGCCCGCGGTGATCGCGACGTCCGCCAGATTGAACACGGGAAACGAACTCACGGCAATGAAGTCGGTGACCTGGTGCGGATGGGCCGACAGTCGGTCCACGACGTTCGCGACACCTCCGCCCAAGAGAAGTCCAAACCCGACGGCCGGCACGCCGCGGTGGGCGTTCAGACCAACGATCAGCACGACGACCGCAATGGCAACCGTGACGATGGTCGTCACGAGCGGACCGGATTGATTGAACGAAAACGACACACCGGCGTTGTACGTAAGACGAAACCATATGGCGCCGCCGATGTGGACCGCGTGATTCGCCAGTGCGTGACGGGCCCACGCTTTGGTGACGGCATCAATGGCCGTCACCGCGAGGGCGATCGCGATGACCGTGTAATTGAGTCGAAACGCTAAACGCTTGCGCGGCACGAGACACACATGAAGACCGGCAGCTGCGCCAGCAGTCGTGCCTTCGAGATCGGCTCGTAGCATTCGTCACAGCGCCCGTAGCTTCCGTCAGCAATACGCGACAACGCAACGTCGATTTCGTCGACCTTCAGTCGAAGCACCGACGCCAGGTCCTTCTTTTGGTCACGCTGGATGTCCGACGCGACACTCGAGCCGTCTTCGTCGTCGTACTCGAGGCGCTCACGGTCGACCAACATCTCGTCGGCCTCGGAATCCATGATTGCGATATCGACGTTGGTGGCAGCCCTGGTCTCGAGTAGCAGAACGCGAAGTTCCTCGAGGAACTCGGGGTCGTCGCCGTAGGGCTTGGAATGCATCTTTCGCTCGAGCGCCTCTTGGCGCTTGCGCTCTTCCGCGTCGCGGCGCTCCTGGCGCTTTAGTTCGTCCTGATTGCGCTTTTCAATCTCGCGAACCTTGCGCAGCTTTTCGTTCTCAATCGCCTTGCGTTTGGCGTCGATCTCGCGCTGCTTCTTCGCTTCGATGGCGGCTTTCTCTCGGGCCTTGCGCTGTACTTCACGTTCCTTCAAGGCGACCTTGGCTCGAGCGTCGCGCTCCTTCTTGGCCTTCGCGGCCGACACGGCCTTGGCCTTGGTCGCCACTGCCTTCGCTTTGGCGGCGGCTTTGGACTTCGCCTCGCGCTCTTTTTGAAGCTTCAGTGCGGCGGCGGCCTTGGCGCGCAGGGCAACCGCCTTCTTCGCGGCGGCGGACTTCTGCGCGGCGCTCAGCGTCGTCACTTTCTTCACGGCCTTCTTTGCGGGGGCCTTCTGCGCGGTCGGCTTCTTGGCGGTAGCTTTCTTCGCCAGCGGCCTCTTTGGCGCGGAATTGTGCGCGGCCGCCTTCTTTGCGGGGGCCTTCTTTGCGGGGGCCCTCTTCGGAGCAACTTTCCTGGTGGGAGCGTGCTTCACGACCGTCTTCTTGGCGGCCACCTTCTTCGCGGGGGCCTTTTTTGTAGGTTTTACGGTGGACGGCATGTTCAACTCCTCGACATTGCACACAACAAGTGCGCGCCGACCCTACCAGTTTGCGATGAACCTACAGTCGATCGTCGCTTGAAGGCTGTTCGAAGTTGAGGACCTGAGCGGTGCTCTGTTGATCGAGGATCGGTGCCGGTGCCGGTGGCGGGGTCGCCAACGGTCGCGCCGGTTGCTCGTGCGCGGGAGGCGCGACGGCGCTCGGTGCTCGAACACCACCTACTTGGAGTGAACTATCGATCCATCGCGAGAACTCGGCTAAGGCGCCACTGAGACGCTTGCGCTCCGAGTCCAGTTGACGCGTCAGGGTCTCCACGTCCTCGCTCAGGCGCTGCTTGAGGCCATTGAGTCGATTGACCTCATCTTCGGCGCGACTGCGCGCTTCCGCGACGATCTCGCGAGCGCGCTCTTGGGCGCTCGTCGTCATCTCGCGGGCCTTGGACTCCGCTTCGGCCTGCGCCTGTTCAATGAACTGCTGGGCCATGACAATCATTGCGGTCACCTGTTCGGCGCCGCTCACGGTGACGTTTCGAACGGGGGCCGGCGCGGGGGCGGCCATCGGCGCCGCCGCCGCGGGGGCCGGCGCGGGGGCGCCCGCCGGACGAGCGTCGAGTTGGTTGATTCGCTCCCCCGCCTGGCGCAGTTGCTGGCGCTGTTGCTGGACCAGTTCCTTTAGTTGGTGCACCTCGCCCGAGAGCCGTTCGAGGAAGTCATCAACTTCGTCGACGTTGTACCCTCGAACGCCAATTTTGAAGGCGACCGTGTCAATGGCGTCGATCGCGGAGAACGACGATTCCGTACTATCCATGCAGCAACACTACTGCCGTACTTGCGCGCAACCATGTATTGACGCATTAGATGTAACGGTTGATGACCTCGAGAAGAATGAGCGCAACGAGCGCCGACAAGTCAATGCCGACGCCACCGAAGTTCGGACGCGGCAGGATGGCGCGAAGCGGTTGAAGGACAGGCTCGGTCAGACGCCGGAGTACTCGATTGGTCGTCGCGAGTGCCCCGTCGGACCTCGTCACGGGAATCCAGCTCAGGATGATGACCGCGAGGATTATGTAGATATAGATGGAGATCAGGTCATGGACAATGGTCATACGTCGCCGAGGTCGCGGTAGTTCGTCGCGCGCAATCGATCCTTTGCTTCGGGCCCCAGGTGCATTCCTTGGGGACTGATGAGATAGATGCTGTTGCCGAGAATCTCGATCTTCGCGTTGAGCGCGTACGCCGTGCCGGACGCGAAGTCAACGAGTCTGCGTCCGAGGTTTGGGTCAACGGAGAGAACGTTCAGCACGACCGCACGATTCGAGCGCAGGAGGTCCGTGATGCGACGCGACTCGTCGTAGGAACGTGGCACGAAGATCGCGACGTCGCGCTCTTGAGAGAACGAAGCGACACCGCGCGACGCGGCGCCGTTTTGCATCGGACGGATTCTCGGCGCCTGGCCCGACGAATCGAGCACCGAGATGGACGTCGTGCGCGACGGACCGCTCGTCGGTCGCATCGGCGTCGACGTGGTCGACGAGGTCGGGAACTGTCGCTCAGCGGTCGGAGGTGACCATTCCGCGTCGCTCTGGCTGGTTGCCTGTTCGCTAAAGGGGCGAGCCGGGGCGGCACCGGTCGAGCCGTATTCGCCGTATTCGTCTTCAATCAGGCCTAGGAATCCTAGGAACCCGCGCAACTTATCTTTCATCCACATCTCCTCGCGGTTCCGCCGCCTTCAGCCATGTTAGGTCAGGCGGCTCCGCGCTCGGCCCGCGCACCGAAGAGCGCGCGCCCGATTCGCACCTCGCTTGTTCCAAATTCACAAGCCACTTCCAGGTCGTCGCTCATGCCCATCGAGCGCTCCTCCAGTCCGAGATCGTCGGCTAACGCGCCCAGGGAGCGAAAGGCTCGACGCGCGCCCTCGGGGTCACTCGGTGCCACGGTCATGAGGCCGCGCACGTCAAGTTCCAGCGCACGTCCGCGCTCGACGAGGACGGCCACGTCGCCTTCGGCCGCGCCGTTGCGCTCTGGGGCCCCGGTGTAGTCGACCTGGACGTAGAGGCGCCTCGACGGCGCGTACGTGGCAATTCGTTCGAGTTCCTTCAGGCGCGACACACTACAAATGACATCGGCACACTCAACCACTCGCTTGACCTTGTTGGACTGCACCGCGCCGAGGTAGTACCACGTGATGGTCGCGTCGTCACTCTGCGTGCGCTTTTGACACAGTTCGTCGACGTAGTTCTCGCCGAGGTTCGTCAGGCCGTTCGCCACGGCGGCGCGCACCGCGTCGACACCGAACGTTTTGGTGACCGCGACGATGCGTACCGTTGTGAGGTCTCGGCCGGCGGAGGTAATTCGTGCGCGCACGGCCGCCAAGTTGTGTTCGACGCGCTGGACGAGTTCGGCGTTAGCGGAGGAAGCTGGGAAGGTCGTCATCGCCACCGACGTCGAAGAAGTCGTCATTGGTGGTACTCGTGAAGATGTCGCTGCGTGGACCTTCGGTCATCGCCGGCTCGGCGGTCGTCATCGCTGCGACCTTCGTCGGCGCATTGTGGTCGAAGCCCGCCGCGATCACCGTGACGCGCACCGCGTCACCAATCGACTCGTCAATGACACTGCCAAAGATGATGTTGGCGTCGGGGTGCGCGACCGAATGAATGATCTCGGCCGCTTGGGTCACCTCATTGAGCGTGACGTCGGGGCCACCCACGATGTTCATCAAGATGCCCCGGGCGCCGTCGATCGACGCCTCGAGCAACGGTGAGGTGATGGCCGCTCGTGCGGCGTTGACCGCTCGGCCCTCGCCCGTTGACGTTCCCACACCCATGATGGCGGTGCCGGCGTTGCGCATGATGGCGTTGACGTCAGCGAAGTCGGTGTTAATCAAGCCCGGAACCGTGATGAGGTCGGTCACGCCGCGCACCGCAGAGAGCAGTACATCGTCGGCGATCTTGAAGGCGTCGAGCATCGAAGTATCGGGCGCGGTCACCGAAAGCAGTCGGTCATTGGGGATGACAATGAGCGTGTCAACTTTGTCGCGAAGCGCTTGAATACCCTTCTCCGCCTGTGTCGCGCGTCGCTTGCCCTCAAAGGAGAAGGGGCGGGTCACGACGCCAATGGTCAGAATGCCGAGGCCGCGAGCAATCTCGGCCACGACGGGCGCGGCGCCGGTTCCGGTGCCGCCGCCTTCACCAGCGGTGATGAAGACCATGTCGGTCTCCATCAACGACTCTTCGATCTCGGCGCGATGATCCTCGGCCGCTTGGCGTCCAATCTCGGGGTCACTACCGGCGCCGAGCCCCTTGGTGAGCTCGCGACCAATGTCGAGCTTCAAATCGGCTTCGCTCATCAACAGAGCCTGGGCGTCCGTGTTGGCCGCGATGAATTCAATATTTCGCAGTCCCGAGGAGATCATGCGATTCACCGCGTTCACTCCGCCTCCACCGACGCCAATAACTTTGATCACGGCGTGGTAGTTGTTCTGATTGAGACTCATGAATTCCCCTTGGTTAACTCCTCCATTGTGTCGCACGGCCGACAAGGGCGCGGACATTGGTGAAGAAACGTCATCGAAGGCTAGTCAGACCACGGTTTTTGGTCAAATGGCCCGCTTTAGGACGGCGGCGGTCCGGTCACCGCCAATTCGTCGGGAACCGTCGCGTCAACCACGTCGCCGGGCGAGAGCGTCGTGTGGGCGATCACCGATGCAATCGCGACAAACTTCGCGTGCAACTGCGTCGCCGGGCCGAGAATGAATCGCACCGGCGTCGTCATCGTCAGTTCGACGCGACCGTGATCGTCTTCGGTGATGACCGACACCTGCGCGGCGAACGCCGGCGGCAGTTGACTCGCCACGTACGCGGCGGAGCGTCCCGCGTGTTCGAAGGGCCAGGTGCCATTGAGGGGATCGACGAAGCGCAACGTCGGTAGGTTCGCGTGCAGCGGCGCCGGTCCGAGGTCGCGTCCCTTGACGTCCACGTACTGCAGCACGTGCTTCGCACCGAACGCCACGGCCACGGCCGTGCCCTCTTTCACCGTCACGACCACCGTGTTCGGCCAGTGTTTGACGAGCGTCACGTGATCGATCCACATGAACTGCGCCAGGTTCTCCTTGATTGCCGTGCTGGACACGTCCATCATCGTTGGATGGCTCTCGAGGCCCGACGCCGCCATCACCAGGGCGAGCGACTCGTGGTGGACCCCGACGAAGGTGACGTGCTGCACTCGAAAGTACGACTGACGGAGCACCCATTCGCCCGCGACCGCCAGCGTCGCCAGCGTCAAGACCACGGCCAACGAGAACTTGACCAGTCCCCTCCCGCGCCGTCGAGGACGCTCAACGATGTTGGTCACCGTCTCGCGCCGCGGGGGCGCGACGTTCTTTGTGCGATCGCGCCTTCGCACCTTGGTGGCGTCCACGAAACTTCCGACGTCACGCTGGCGTCGGGTCACTCGACCGCCTCGAATCCGAGGAAGCGGTGCTCGCTCTTCAACAACACACCCGAACTGTCGAGGACCCTTTGACGCAGGGTCAGGAGCAGTTCGTAGACGTCGTTGGCCCGGCCGAAGGCGTCGGCGATAATGAAGTTGGCGTGCTTCTCACTGACCACCGCGGTGCCGATGCGAAGTCCCTTGCAGCCCGACGCTTCGATCAGGCGACCGGCGTAGTCGCCTTCGGGATTGCGAAAGGCACTGCCCGCGTTCGCACCACCGGGTTGATTGGCCCGTCGCCAGCGCACGATCTCACGAATCTGCTCCTGGGCCGCCTCATTGTCGCCCGAGGCGAGGTGCAGCGTCACCTTGGTCACGAGCTCGCCGCGCCCTAAGGCGCTCGCGCGATAGCGAAACGCCAGCTCGTCGTGGGTCCACGTTCGAGTACCGCCGCTCGACCACGCGACGAGTGAATGGACCGACGCGTCCATGTCGGAGCCGTGTCCGCCGGCGTTCATCGCGACGGCGCCGCCGAATGTCCCCGGGACGCCCACGGCCCACTCGAAACCAACGACACCCGACTTCGCGAGGCGCCGCGCCGCAATGGGCAGGTCCAGTCCGGCGCCCGCCTCAACAATGACCGTGTCGCCCTCGTCGCGCGTCGTTAACTCGAGGAACGCACCGTTGAGATGCACACCGAGCACCTCATGGGCACCGTCGGCCACGAGCAGGTTCGAGCCATTGCCGAGCACGAACATGTCAAGCCCGCAGTCGCGCATCAGGGGTCCGAGTTCTTCGAGGTCACCGACCGACGAAAGAGTCACCAAGGCACGCACCGTGCCACCGACTCGATAAGTGGTGCGAGCGCCGAAGGGGGCGTGTTGCGTGACTCGACCGGCCCCTCGTTCGATCAGTTCGTCGAGCGCGCTCACGTGGCGCCAATCAGTCGAGAAGCAATCGTCGCCACGTCGCCGGCCCCGAGTAACAGCACCACGTCGTGGTCGCCTCGCAGGTCCTCGAGGGCGTCGGGCACGTCATCGAGCGTGGCGCAGTACATGTGGTGAATGCCCGCCGCGCGCTCGCGAATCGCTCGCTCGATGACTTCGCCAGTGACACCCGTTGGATTCTCTTCACCGGCCCGGTAGATGTCGGTGACGATGACCGTCGCGACACCGTCAAAGGCTGCGGCGAACTCGTGGACGAGGTTGAGCGTTCGCGTCACGCGATGTGGCTGAAAGACGGCCATGATGCGCTCGTAGCCCGCGGCGTGGGTGGCGTTGACGATCGCCGTGATTTCGCCCGGCAGATGGGCGTAGCTCTCGTAGACATCGACACCCGCCCACGTGCCGAGGAGTTGGAACCGTCGCGGCGCCCCTTCGAAGCGCGAGAGCCCCGTTGTCACGTCATGAACCGAGAGCCCGAGCGTCAGTGCGAGGACCGCCACGACCGCGGCATCGGCGACGTTGTGCGCTCCCGTGACGTGCAGCGTCAGGGCCACGTCGACGTTCGGACCGCGCAACGTGAACGAACTCGAGTCTCGCCGCACGCGTACGTCGGTGACGTGCCACGTCGCGTCGTCGCCGGTGCCCACGTCAATGACGTCACGCTGAGCGCGTTCGGCGACTCGGCGCGCGCCATCATCGTCGCACCAGACCACGACCGGCCCGCTCGTGCGATCAACGAGCGCCGCGAAGGCGCCCTCGAGAACGTCGAGTGAGCCGTAGTGATCGAGATGGTCGGGCTCGACATTCAAAAGACCCAGCGCGTAGGGGGCCACGTCAGCGAACGTTCCGTAACTCTCATCGAGTTCGACAATGAGGTCGTCGCTCCCCCAGTGTCCGTTCGCTCCAACGCCGAGCACCTCGGCGCCGAGAAGCCATCCGTCGTCGCGACCACTGGCGCTCAGCACCTGCACCAACATCGAGGTCGCAGTGGTCTTGCCGTGCGTACCGGTGAGGCCGAGGACACGTTGCGCAACGCCGAGTTCGCCAAAGAGCGCCGCGCGGTTCATCAGAAGCGCCCCACGCGCCTGGGCCGCAACTAACTCGGGATTGTCGGGCGCGACGGCGGGCGACCACAACACCACGTCGGCGTCGGCGCCGTTGCGCGCGTCGTGCCCGACGTCGACGTCGACGCCGATCGCGCGTAGGCCCTCGAGGGTCGCTGAGTCCGCAGCGTCGCTGCCGCTCACGCGCGCGCCGCGCTCGACGAGGAGTCGGGCGACGCCGCTCATGCCCGCGCCGCCGACACCCACGATGTGCACCCGAGCGTCGCGGCGAACCGTCACGGCCATCCTCCGACGTCGCCGACGACCAACGCAATGGACGCCGCGGCGTCCTTTCGTCCGAGCGTGCCCGCGTTGTGGGCCATGGACGCCAGCTTGTCCGGCTCCATGACCGTCTCGAGGATGACCTCGAGTTTGGCTCCCGTGCACTCGTGGTCGAGCACGAGCTTCGCTCCCCCCGCTTCCACCACGACGAGGGCGTTCTTGGTCTGGTGGTCGCCCATGCGAGGGAGCGGGACGATGACAGAAGGAATGCTGAGCGTCGTGAGTTCGGCGAGCGTTGACGCGCCGGCGCGACAGATCGCCGCGTCGCACAAGGCCCAGAGTTGGGTCATGTCGGCGAACTCCAAGATCCGGTAATCAAGGCCGTGGGTGCTCGGGGCCTCGCGTTGGACCATCTCGAAGTCTCGTCGTCCGCTGACGTGGATCAACGTTCGATCGGTTCGATTCGACCACCGACGTGCGAGATCGAGCACGGCACGATTGACCGTCGTCGATCCGAGTGATCCGGTCATGACCACCACGACGCGGCGACTCTCCTCAATCGGCGGCACGGCGTTCGCTCGTGCCGCCTTTTGGGCCGCGGGGGTTCGCGCCACGGCGACGACGTCGGCGCGAAGCGGCGTGCCCGTGACCACGGCCTTCGGGTCCGACGATGGGAACGCGGTGCAGCGTGCCCGGGCGAAGCGTGCGAGCAGCCGCTGCGCGGCGCCGGGCTCGGCGTCAAGTTCAATGAGGACCAACGGACAGCGCCAGAGCACCGCGGCGAGCGAGGTGGCGAAGGAGGCGTACCCGCCGAGGGAGACGACGACCGACGGACGCCACCGTCGAACGTGCACTGTCGCGAGGGTCACGGCGCCCAGGAGTGCCGTGACCGCGCCCAGGTTGTCGAGGAGCGCCTCAGGGGCGAAGGATCGACGCACGCCTCGACCGGGCAGCAATGTCAGGGCGACGTCGCTGGAGGCGAGGAGGGTCGACTCCTGACCTCGGCGACTGCCGACGAAACGAAGATCCTTGGGAGCGACGCCGCGTCTGCGCAAGGCGTCGGCGACGGCCTGCATTGGGAACACGTGGCCTCCGGTCCCACCTCCGGTGATGACGATAGGCCCGGGCATCAGCGACCCGGTCGTCGCGTCGTCCTGCGCGAACGCTTCGGATGCGAGGTCGTGCGTTCGATCGTCTCGCGGAAACTGGTAATTCGGTGTTCGCGAATCGTTACATCACCACTATGACTCTTATCGTGCGCGATGTTGTAGAGGAGTCCGACGGCAAAGAGTTCTGTGATCAGCGCGGTTCCGCCGTACGAAAAGAAGGGCAGGGGGATTCCGGTGACGGCCCACCATCCCACGACCGACGCAATGTTGATCAATGCCTCGACCGCAATCCACGTCGAAATACCGATGGCCATCAATCGATAGACCGAGTTGGTGCACTGCTGGGCAATGCGAATCGACGCGAACATGAACGCGATGAACAGTGCCAGCACGGCGAGCGTGCCAATGAGTCCCAACTCCTCACCGATAATCGTGAAGATGAAGTCGGTGTGGGGATTGGGCAGTAGGCCCCACTTCTCGCGACTGTGACCGAGGCCGAGTCCCGCGACGCCGCCGGCGCCCAAACCAATGCGACTCTGCGCCAGTTGGTAACCACTGCCGAGCAGATCGGCGTTGGGGTGCACGAAGGAGAAGAAGCGGCGCGCCGAATACGGCTTGGACGCCATGTAGGCAATAAACACCGTCGCGCCGAGGAGGCCAATTCGCGTCAGCATCCGACGTGACAGTCCGCCGACCGCGAGCATCGAGAAAGCGATGACGAGCACGACCGAAGATGTGCCAATGTCGGGTTCAATGACAATGAGCACGCACCCGAGGGTGACGGGCACCGTCCAAATCGCGAGCTGTCGCCAATGGCCGAGTTCATTGTGGTGTTGCTGGACGAGCCACGCAATGAAGATGACGGTGAAGAGCTTGAACAACTCCGAAGGTTGGAGATAGATGGCGTGGAGATTCAGCCACCGTTGACCACCGTTGCTGGTCACCCCCACGACGCGAACGGCGAGTAGCAGACCAAGGCCCAAGACCACGAGCCACGGCGCGCTCTTGACGAGTCGATCGAGGCGCACGCGAGCCGCGAGGTAGAGCGCGAAAAGACCGAAGCCGAGGTAGACAAGGTCGTGGATCATGATCGACCAAGCCGAACCACCGTTGGCCGTGGCCTGACCCTCGCTCGCCGAGGCCACCGCAATGGTGCCGAAGGTGACCAACAACGTGGTAATCAGCAACAGCATTCGCCCGCTGGCGACGCCTCGAGGCATGGGTTGCCACAGCGATCGGTCCCGGGTCACGGGTTCTGAGGTCGAAGCCCGCTTCGGCGCACGTTTCTTCGACGACATCTTGCGGAGGTCCTTTTGTCGCAGGGCCATCGTCACACCACCTTGGCGATCTTCAAGAAGTCGCCGTAGAAAATGCCGAGACCGAGCATGGCGAGTAGACCGGCGAGAATCCAGAAACGAACGATGATGGTGAACTCGGGCCAGCCGCGGAACTCAAAGTGGTGGTGAAACGGCGCCATTCGAAAGACTCGGCGCCCGAAGATACGAAAGCTGATGACCTGCACGATGACCGATGCCGTCTCCACGACGAACAGTCCGCCAATGACCGGCAGGAGGAGATCTAAGTTCATCAAGAGGCACAGTGCCCCGAGGCCCGACCCGATGGCGAGTGCTCCGGTGTCACCCATAATGATTCGTGCGGGTGCGGCGTTCCACCAGAGGAAGCCGAGGCAGCCGCCCACGAGGCCCACCGCAACGAGACCGAGGTCGAGGGCGGCGTGCAAGTGGTAAATCGAGAAGTGACGGAACTGCCAGTACCCGATGATCGAGAGCACACCAAAACAGAACGTGCTGGAGCCGGCGGCCAGACCGTCGAGTCCGTCGGTCAAATTGACGGCGTTGGTCGTGGCGATGATCACAAATATCGCGAGCAGGACCCAACCGACCGCCGTCAGGTTCCACCCTGGCAGCGAGAACCGGGTGAACGAAAGGTTTGTGGACGTGTGGACCCAGTCAATGGCGAGCACCGCGAAGACGGCGGCGATGACGAGTTGGCCGGCGAACTTCGCTCGCTTGTTGAGTCCGAGGTTGCGAGCATTGCGGATGCTGAGGTAGTCGTCGAGAAAGCCAAGAAAGCCTGACGCCACCATCACCGAGAGTGCGAGGATGCCGCTGCGCGTGAACACGATCGATGTGCCCACGTGTCCCATTAAGTAACCAAGAACCCCGGCGACGACGATGATCACCCCGCCCATGGTGGGCGTGCCCGCCTTCAGGTGATGCGTTGAGGGCAGGTCCTCGTGAATCTGTTGGCCCAATGATCGTCGCGTCAAGAACCGAATCCACAGAGGGGTGAACAGCAACGCGAAGAGAAAGCCGACGCCCCCGGACTCCATCAGACTCAACACGATGCCCTCCGCAACAACTCCATTGCGACCACTCGATCGTCAAAGGAAAGAACGGTGTCACCAATGGTCTGGGTTGTCTCGTGGCCCTTACCGGCCACCACGACGACGTCACCTCGAGTAGCGACTGAGAGCGCGTCCTCAATGGCACGACGGCGATCGCTCTCTCGAGCGACCGACGCACCGTCAACCACGCCCGACATCACTTCATCGATAATGGCGTTCGGGTCCTCGGAGCGTGGATTATCCGACGTCACGATCGTCTCATCGGAGTAGGTCGACGCGACAAAGCCCATTTCGGGGCGCTTGGCACGGTCGCGATCGCCCCCGCAGCCAAAGACGGTGATGATTCGACCATTCGGCGTCAGCGCGCGAACGTCGACCAGGAGTCGGTGGAGCCCCTCGGGCGTATGAGCGTAGTCAACGATGACCGTCGTGTCGCCGTCGCGCAACACGTCGAACCGGCCCGGAACGGCGTGCACCACACTCATCGCCGTGGCGACCGATTCGTCGTCCACGCCGAGCACGCTCATGATCGCCATCGCGATCAGTGCGTTGTCGACGTTGTAGTCGCCCACGAGCATTGAGTTCACGAGATGTCCGCGCCAGAAGAACGTGGTGCCCGTGAGCGACGTCACCACGTCGGACGCGTCGCCACGTGACACCGAGGTCACGGGAAGCGCCGTCATCGCGGCCAAACGGACGCCGAAGGGATCGTCGGTCCAAATGACGGCGCGTTGCGAGTGTTCGGCCGAAAAAAGTTGCGACTTCACGATGAAGTACTCCTCCATCGTCCCGTGATAGTCAAGGTGCTCGTGACTGAGATTGGTGAACGCGGCGACGGTGAACTCGAGTCCCTCGATACGAAGTTGGTCAATCGCGTGACTCGAGACCTCCATGGCGACGAGCGAACGATGGATAGTGGGATCGAAGTTGTCGACCAGCGCGGCGAGCGTTCGAAAGAGCTCGGGACTCGCCGGCGTCGTACGCGCGTTCGTGAGTGTGCCGATGTTGGCGCCATTCCACGACAGCGCCCGCGCCAATGCACTGACGATCGTGGTGACGCTGGTCTTCCCGTTCGTGCCTGTCACCGCGACGAGTTGGGTCTTGGTCTCGGGGTGACCAACGACCGCGGCACTCGCGTGCGCGCAGAGGGCACGAAGTTGGCTCGCCGGTACGACGACCACTGGAGACCCGACCGCCACGTCCGCACTCGACACGACACAGACCGCTCCCCTGTTCACAGCGTCCTGGGCGAAGAGCGAACCGTTGGTGGCGCCGCCGGGAAGGGCGAAGAAAAGAGAGCCCGGCACGCATTCACGCGAGTCAATGTCGACGTGGCTGATCTCAAGGCGGCCCGTCGCCACGTCGAGAGTGAGATCGTCGAGGATGTCACCCAATTGCATCAGGTCACGTCCGAGGAGATTGAGGCGCCCGCACCATGCAGGGGCCGCTGGTTGGCTCCGTTGGACGGGATGTTGTAATGGTGCAACGCGTAGGACATGACCTCTTGGAAGATCGGTGCGGCGACCGCCCCTCCGAATATCGTCGTCTCGGGACGCTCTACGACCACGATCATCGACAGTACCGGATTGTTCGCCGGGGCGAAGCCGACAAAACTCGCGTTATAGTCCCCGACCAGGAGTTTGTCCTTGCCAGGGTAGGGCATGGTCGCGGTCCCGGTCTTACCCGCGACGCTGTAACCCGGGATGATGGCGTTCGTGCCAGTTCCGGCCAAGACGACCTGTTCGAGCATCTTGACCATCGTGGCGTCGACGCTCGGGGAGATTGCTTCGCGCTTAGCACTACGCGGTGTTGCCTTCACCGCACCGTTGGCGTAGACGTAGCCACGGACCAGCTTGGGTTCGATGAAGTACCCGCCATTGGCAATGGCGTTGTAGGCGTCGAGGACCTGAATTGCGGGCACCGCGTCAACCTGACCAATCGGGAGTGCCACCTGGTCGGCGGCGTGCCACTGTTCCGCGTTGACCAGCAGACCGGACGACTCGCCCGGGAAATTGACTGACGTCGATTGACCGAAACCGAGACGCTCGACCTGGGCCAGGAGTCCCGACGCGCCAACGCGCGTGCCGATCTCGTAGGTCCCGATATTCGAGGACTCCGCGAGGACCTGCGTGGCGGTGAGGTGTTCCAGCGGATGCTGTTCGGCGTCGTGGAAGAAGCGCCCGCCAACGGTGACCGAATTGGGCACCGTGATGACGGAGGACGGTGTGATGAGACCGGCCTGGAGCGCAGCGGAGAACGTGACCACCTTAAAGACCGAGCCCGGCTCGTAGGTCTGGGTGAAGGCCAGATTATTGATCGTTTGCTCGATCCCCGCCGCACCAACGCTCTTTCCCCACACCGGGATGGGGCCGAGCACGCCGGCGTGGGCCTTGGTGTTGGCGAGCGACGCATCGGCGAGGATCTCGCCCGTCTTCACGTCCATCACGACTGCGAGGCCTGAGACAGCGTCGGTTGCCGCGAGCTGGCGTGCGAGGTCACGTTCCGCGACGTACTGCAGGGAGGTGTCCAACGTCAGTTCAAGTCCCACGCCGGGTTTCGCCTTGCGGATCACTGTGGTGAAGGAACTCGGCAGACTGACGCCCGAGGAGGAGGCGAACTCGCGTGTCACACCGGTCTGACCCGACAGCACTTTCTGGTACTCGTATTCGAGTCCGGCCGAGCCGACGCCTGCGGCGTTGGTACCGCCGAGGACCGAAGTCGCAATGGGCCCGTTCGGGTACGTGCGCACCGAGGAGTTCTGGACCACGATGCCCGGAAAGACCATTGAGGAGACTTCGCGACCGGCGTTCAAGTTCAACTTGTCATTCAAGATGACGTACCCGTGCTTCTCGGTGAGGAGGTGGATCAGACGACTCACCGGCACCTGGACGAGCGGCGATAACGCCTGCGCTTCGCGAAAGGGGTGCGTGATCTGGAAGTCGTCGGCAATGACCAACGACGTGGGACGTGAGACCGCGAGAATCTGACCCCCGCGGTCGTAGATGCCCGCACGTAGTGCCGTCGTGGTGAGGTCGACTTTCACCTGGTCGGCCGAGATCGCGGCGTAGTGGGTGTGGTCGACCACCTGGATGAAGAAGAGACGTACGCCGAGCGCCACGAAGCCGAGCGCGAGGAGTGCTCGCAGCAGCAAAAGACGTCTCGGACCGCTCAACCGCTGGCGAGTGGGGTGGTGAAGGACTTGACTGCGCGCGTGAGTCGACGAGTAGTGGGTGCTCACCGAAGCGTCCTTGATGTCGCCGGTGCATAACCCAAGAACTTCGGAAGCGGCAGCAGCGCATCAAGCGACGTGGACGGGACTTGCGTCACCGATAGTGGATCAACCAAATGCAGGGCGCCGGCCTTGGTTGCAATCTGGCTGGGCGCCGACATGTCGGTAAGTGAGCCAACTTGCTCGGCGTAGGTCGACTGCGCCTGCAGGAGCTGGCTCTGAAGGGAGTGAAGTTGGACCTGTCGGTTCGCGACCACCATGCTCCCGGCCATGGAGAGAGCGAGCGCGAGTATCACGATGATCGACGACTTTCGCAGTGACGACGCTGCGCGCCATGACGTCGTGAGCGCACGTCGACGCGGTGCAACCGCGACGTGCGAAGGGCGACGACGGGTGTCGGGTCGAGTGGCCGGCTTGGCGGTTGTTCGTGGTCGACGCGTGTCGAGCCGACGCGGAATGCTGACGACGCTCATGACAGTTTGCGCGCGACGCGCAGTCGAGCCGATCGAGCCCTCGGGTTCAGAGCGATCTCTCCGGGCGTGGCGAGGCGAGCACTCGCCTTGAAGACGGCGACGCGCGGCACCGCGCCGCAGACACAACCGAGTTCGGGTGGACAGTGACATCCTCCCGTTTCGGCTTCGCGCAACGTCGACTTGACGACGCGGTCCTCGCCCGAGTGATAGGAGATGACCACGAGCACTCCCCCGGCGCTCAGGATGTCGAGTGCCGCGTCGAGGCCTTGGACCAGTTGGTCCTCCTCGGCGTTGACGACAATGCGCAGCGCCTGGAAAACTCTCGTCGCGACGTGACCACGGCGTCGCGCGGCCATCGGGACGGCCCGTTCAACGGCCTCCACCAGTTCGAAGGTGGTCTGGGGTTGACGTTCGAGGACAGACTTGGCGATCGAGCCCGCGAAGCGGCTCTCGCCGTTGTCGCGCAGTACGCGCACGAACTCGTGGAGATCGACGCGACTGAGATACTGCGCCGCAGTCTCACCGTGCGAAGGGTCCATGCGCATGTCGAGAGGGGCGTCGGCGCGGAAGGAGAAACCTCGCGTTGCGTCATCGAGCTGATGCGACGAGACTCCAAGGTCCATGAGCACGCCCACGACGGGCTCGAGTCCGATGAAATCTGTGTTGTCGGCCACCACGTCGCGCAGTTGGCCGAAGGTCGCGTCCACGATCTGGACACGACCTTCGAAGGGAGCGAGACGCATCCGTGAGGCGTCTCGGGCATCGGGGTCACGATCGATACCAAGGATTCGAAGATGTGGCGCCGCACTGAGCAGCGCGGCGGCGTGCCCGGCGCCACCCAACGTGGCGTCAATCACTACGCCAGCACTTTGGCTGACGAGCAGCTCGACGATTTCACTCTCGAGCACTGGTACGTGATAACTGTCCTGGGCCATCTGCAGCCTTTCAATCGTCAAAACGGGAGAGCAGGCGGAGGAGGATCCTCTACCCGTCTTGACGATTGCCAGGCTGCGCATGGTCCGCGGCCGATACTTCTGTTGCACTCCTTGCATTAGTCACTGCCCTGCTTAAAGAGCTCCTCAGCCGAGTTCACCTGCTCGGCGTAGATGGTGGGGTTCCACAGTTCAATGTGGTCGAGCGATCCAACAATCAGCACCTCGCCATTGAGTTGCCCGTACTCGCGGGTCGACGGCGGTAACGCGAAGCGGCCCTGCTTGTCGAATTCGACGTCCGAGGAGTTGGCCGCCCAGTAGCGAACTTGACGACGGTCGACCGAGTGACCACCGCGGCTTTGCTCGAGGCGCTCGTCGCTCTGTCGAGCGAACTCCCCCGGCGTCCATAAAGCAATGCATCCCTCCGTGCCGGGACTGAGGTGGCCCCCACGCTCAAATTCGGTACGGAATTTCGCGGGCAGGATGAGTCGACCTTTGGCGTCCAGCGAGTGCTGATACTGACCAACGAAACCAAGCATCGACTACCCTCCCCTGGGTTCACCACTTTTCCCCATCCGGTGACACATTACACCACTTACCCCCACCTGGACGCAAATCAGAACAATTCGGAGCCAATTTTGGACGCCAAACGTCGCCGCGACGCGACCGGACCGGAGGCCGGTCATCAGGGAGGAAAATTCAGAGTGCGAGTTCGATGGGGCGGTACGTCGATGGCGAGCTGGCGTCGCGTAGCGATTCGATTAGTCGCTGCGTGTCGTGGATGCCCAACGTAGCCATCGTGTGGTGATTGAGCTCGGCTTCGAGACCGTCGGGGACGACGCGCAAGTACGAAGGAATCGCGGCCGACCCGTGCGTCAGCAGTGCGCTTGAGAGGAACATGCCTTCGCGCACGCGCCACTGCGTCACACCGACGGCCTTGCGTCCGTCGACGAAGACTTCCCCCGGACCGGCACCCGCGAAACAGACGAGACGATAGGCCGGGTCGCCCTCGAGCGCTCCGCCGTGTATCGAGATCGCTCCCTCGACGAGCGGTGCCAGTGCCGCTTTCCACCAGGCGCCGGCACGTCGAGAACCGACGTGTACGTCGTCGGACCAGCGATCATCGGCGGCGGGAATCCACCAGTCGACCCAGAGATCGCCGGGTTGCAGGAGGACGAGTCCGCCACCTCCGCGACGTCGTCGCGTGGGCGTCGCGCCGAGTCGACCAGCTTCCAGGATGTCAAGGGACTGACTACTTCCGAGAACGAGGACCGGACGATCTACCTGAACGACCAGCATCAACGGCGACGTCTCAGACCGCAGTTCGTCGTAGTCGTGGAGCTCAGTAACCGATTCGTTCACGAGGCCCGTGGCAGGTACGGAGCCCACAACGGGTCGGGGTCGGGCAGGTGGCGCCACCGCCACCACGGACCATCGGGCACGCGTGGCTCGAAGTGCATCCGCCAACCAATCTCTTCGAGCAATCGGTCACCCTTTTGCATGTTGTGATGACGACAGGCCGCGACGACGTTCGTCCATTCGTGTCGCCCACCGCGACTGCGGGGCACGACGTGATCGATGGTGTCGGCATGCTCGAGGCAGTAGGCGCATCGATAACTGTCACGCAGCAGCAACGATCGACGCGTCAACGGTGGCGTGCGCACTTTCGACGGCAGTTTGACCATGTCGTGGAGACGAACGATCGCAGGAATCTCGA
>DATCCA010000039.1:0-4247 GCA_036511575.1 Acidimicrobiales bacterium | reverse complement strand
AAGGCCGATGATCCGACTCGTATTCCCGGTCTTGCTGATCGACACGACGTCATTGTTGCCGCCGGGGCGAAGCATCTTCTCCAACGGGGCTCGATCCTGCGGCCGTCAGTTGCGAAGCCGACATCGAACGATCTCGGACTCTTTCTCGGGTCGAGTCGTGGAGTGGACTGTTACGCCAGTGTCGAGGACTCGATGGTCATTCTCGGACCCCCGCGTAGCGGCAAGGGGTACAACCTGGTGATCCCTTTCATCCTTGATGCACCGGGCGCCGTCATCACGACGAGCACTCGACCGGACAACTTGGCCGCGACGATGAGCGCAAGGATGAGGCGCGGCCCCGTGGGCGTCTTCGACCCCCAAGGGCTCGCGAAGGGCGTCGAGGGGGGGCTGCGCTGGTCGCCCATTAGGGGATGCGAGCTCCCTCAAACGGCGATGCTTCGCGCCGGGGCGCTCTGTGCGGGCGCCGCGGGCCGCGTCGAGGGAGGCAACTTCTGGCAGCAACAGACCGAAGTGGTCGTGCGCTGTCTTTTGCAAGCAGCGGCGGTCGATCGGCGAAGCGTGAGCGATCTCTATCGGTGGAGCCTGTCACCCGACGAGGCAAAGGAGGCCGTCGAGATACTGAGCGCCTCTGCGATCGCCACGCCACTCTGGTCGCGAGCCCTCGGTGCCGTCGTCGGACTCGAACCTCGCCAGCGCGCGAACATTTGGTCGGTCGTCAGTTCGGTCTTCGCGCCCTTCGCGAGTCCCGAGGTCATAGAGCAGCTCACCCCGTCACTCGGCGCTGAGTTTCAGCCCGCGCAGTTTCTCAAAGAGAACGGCACGCTCTTCCTCCTCGGCACGAGCTCGGGTGCGTTCGCCACGTCGAACATCGTCTCTGCCTTGATCGAGGACGTGGTGGAGACCGCGCGTCAACTCGCCGCCGCGTCGCCCGGCGCTCGCCTCGATCCGCCGGTGGCGCTGATTCTGGACGAAGCGGCGAACTACCCGCTGCCCTCGCTGGGTTCTCTAATGAGTGAGGGCGGGGGTACGGGCATCACGACGGTCGCGGTCCTGCAGTCCCTCGCCCAAGCGCGCGATCGTTGGGGGAGTGAACAGGCGCAGGCCATCTGGGACTCGGCCACGTCGAAGGTGATTCTCGGGGGCTCGAGTAACGCGAGCGACCTTCGCGATCTGGCCCAGCTCATCGGTGATCGAGAACACCCCGAAGTCACGACGACGCACCAAGCGGGCGGTGGACGCAATATCACAGAGTCCACGCGCCAACGAGCCATCCTGGATCCGAGCAGCGTCCGGCTCATCCAGGTGGGTCACGGCCTTTTGATGTTGCGCGCGGCCAAACCCATCATGTTGACCCTGAAGCCCTGGACGCTCCGCGCTGACGCTCGCGAACTCGCTCTCGCGCGAACGAGAGTCGAAGAGTTACTGCGCCTCGGCGCGCTTCCAGGGTGGGAAGTCCGCGCGTGAGCTCGAAGACGCCAGCGCGCCCGGTCCTACTTCGTGGCTTCGACGCGCGTTCGAAGGCGACCAGCGACGAGGAGAAGATCGAGCCGCCGATTCATTGGCCGAGTCTCGCGGCTATTCCAGCGGAGCGCGAGTGGTCGGGGCTGCGTCAATGGGTTGACGAGTTGCGCGAACGCTACAAGGGAATAGATAGTTACGTCGTGCCGGCCTGTTGGTATGAACACCAGTCGCTCGTGCTGGCCTTGCAGGCGCTGAAGGATCACGAGCGAGTCGCCTACGCGACGTCGTCACCAGCGTCCTCGGGCACGGACTGGCATCGCGCGTTTCGCGACATCACGGCACTGCTGCGCCAGTTCACCGCCGATCTGCGTTGCAATCACGGACCCGAACACGCCGAGAGAGAATCCTTCGACGACTTTGTTAACGAAGATATTGCCCGTCGACGCCGCCACGCCGCGACCGTTGCGTTAGGTCACTCGGAGTAACTCACTACCGAGTGAGTAACGGAGATGCAGTCATGGACCACGACTACGCGGAACTACTCGAAGCACTGGGCGAGGGCGTCGCGGCGCTGACCACCAGCGAACGCTGGACGCAGTACCTCGACGTGCAGAGTCGCTTCCCTCGCTACAGCTCGAACAACGCGCTGTTGATCCTCGCCCAGAAGCCCGACGCCACGCGCGTCGCGGGCTACAAGGCCTGGCAAGCCCTCGGTCATCAGGTAGTGGCGAAGGAGTCCGCACTGCGGATCTTCGCGCCGATGAAGTATCAAAAGAACGAAGCACTCGAGGGTGAGAAGACCAGCGAAATTCGCGGCTTTAAGTTGGTGCCGGTCTTTGACGTCAGCCAAACCGAAGGCCCCGACCTGCCCGATATCGTGAGCAAGCTCAACGGACTCGCACCCGAGGGCGTGTTCGAAAAGCTCACCGGGTTCGCCGACGACATCGGGTTTCGTGTGGAGCGACCATCGTCGCTCAAGAGCGGGGCGAACGGTGACACGAATCATTCGGAGGGCCTCATCCGGGTAGCGAGCAACAATCCCGAGGCTCAACAAGTGAAGACCCTCGCCCACGAGATTGGTCACGCACTCCTGCACGATCCAGGTCTTGTGACCAACAAGGACTTGTCGCGCGCACTGAAGGAACTTGAAGCGGAGTCCACGGCCTACGTCATCTGTCGCGCACTCGCCATGGACACCAGTGACTACTCCTTTGGCTACGTCGTTGGTTGGGCCGGCGGTGGGGAGCAGGCTCTCCAGGGGATCAAGGCTTCGACGGGACGGATCCAGCGCGCGGCGGCGGCGGTACTAAAGACCTTCGAGGTAGCGGAACCCGTCGTCGAGGCCGTGAACGTAGTGAGTGCGGGCGTCTCGATCGAACAGTGGCGTGACGTCACGGCCGTGCTCGACGCCGGTGAGCGCTGGGCGGGCGATTCCGGCGAAGCGGCACGCAGGCAACAGATGGCCGACGCGTCGGCCGGGCGGATCAGCGTCATATCGATCGACCTTTCGTGCAACCCCGAATCAGCCGGCAACTTCGCGCCACTCGACGCCGGGGAGTTCGACGGACCAGCGGCGAGCGCGCCGCCGTGGCACGAACTCGGCATCTAGGGGGGAACGTGACGAAGCGAATCTCACTGGTCGTTACGTACGACCCGACGTCAGAGGAGTTCTCAGTCGACGCCAACGCCACGGCGTTGCTCTTTCCCGATGGGGTGTACTTCGATGACGACACGCAGTATTGCTCAGACGAGCCCCTCGCCATAGAAGATGTAATGGACCGGCTGACAGTTCGGCTCAGTGCATCTCCAGAGTCCGCCGCACTTCAAGGAGAGGAGTCAGTGCCGATCTCGACGAAGTTCATAGAACTGGCGTTGAATATCCTTGATCCTGACCTCACGTGGGATCAGGAAGAGACGTTGGCCGTTAGCGATGCAACTGCCAAATACCTAACGGAGTACCCGATTGCCGACTGGGAAATAGAAGGTGCGTTTGGGCTGGTTGTTCAGTTCGTTCACGACTGGGCAACGGGTGAATACTCCAATTCCGCTCCCTCCAATGGACCAATCGCTGCCTTTACTCCGAGCACTGATCACGACTTCGATGTCCTTGACCTCGTCATTGATGAAGGTCCGACTTTCGAATGAGAGACGTTTCCGCTATCTGCAGTAAGGAATTGCAATGACAATCAGCGAGCCAGTTGAGTTCATCGAACTCGTAAAACAGTCCGAGCGGGCTCATGCCCTAACTGCCGTGCCCGCGACGATCGGTCTTGCCGAGGCTGCCTTGATTCTTGGCATCGCCAAGAGCACCGCGTGGACGATGTACTCGCAGGGTACTTTTCCGTTGCCAGTGATTAGGATAGGGACACGCATTCGCGTCGTGAAGGTCCATATCCAACAGTTCTTGGAGACCGGAGAGCCCGTCACCTTTGAGTCGGCCACCGCTTCTCCTGTCGCATTCGAGCCAGCGGCCCGAGAGTCAAACGCTGGTTGAACCGCGGCCCATCTTCTTGACGGGCTTGATCGTTTTCGCGACTTTCTTAGCCTTGACGGCCGCCGCGGGTTTGTCTATGGGGGGCGATTCTCTCTCTGTCCGTATGTTGGCCATCACCGCAGCGGCGTCCTGGTCGCTCGCCTCGACGAAGTGCGTGTAGACCGACAACGTAGTTGACGGGTTCGCGTGCCCCAGTCGACCGGCGACTGTGCGCACCGGTATGCCCGCGGTCATCATTCGAGTCGCGGCGAAGTGGCGCAAATCGTGCAGACGCATGTTGTCAAAACCGAGA
>DATCCA010000038.1:0-12705 GCA_036511575.1 Acidimicrobiales bacterium | reverse complement strand
CGCGAGCACGACACGAGTGGAGTTCTTCACAGTGCTCGAAATGTACCGCACGAATGGCGTCGTACACCGATACGTTCACCTTTGCGCATTCATTGAGCCCGGTACAGTGAAGCCGTGACGGAGATGTTCAAGGAAGAAGGGATCATCTGCGACGAATCGTCCGTGAAGTTACGTCGCTACTATCCGTGGGCTACAAAGACGATTCCCTACTCGTCGATTAAGGGCGTACAACGCGTCACTCTCTCAGCCCTCAGGGGCCGTGCCCGACTGTGGGGCACTGTGAACCCTCACTACTGGGCCAATCTCGATATGAAGAGAACGAAGAAGACCGAAGGGCTGATCCTCGACCTGGGCAGACAGGTTAAGCCCTACGTCACGCCCGACGACACCGACACACTCGAGTCCCTCTTACGTGAGAAGGCCGACCTCGGTCCAGCCGGACCCACGGTCCCCTCACCGTATATCTGAGTGCTCGGCGTGCACGCCAGAGCGAACTGCAAGGATGTTTCCGTGGAGAGTCCTAACTTCGATCATTGGGAAACGTTGGCCGCGTTCCACGGCACGGGCTCTGACCGCTTTTATGACGTGGACGCGTTGATCGCGGGCCACGACTCCTTCACTGACCTCGAAGAGAATGCGCTCGCGCTCGCCACGGCGAACAACGGCGTCGAAGGACTCGATGTCGTTCACATCCAGAGTCATATCGGATTCGATTCCATTTCAATGGCGCGTCGCGGGGCGCGGGTCACCGCGGTTGATTTCTCACCAACGGCACTTCGTCGAGCGAACGAGATCGCCGCGTTGGCAGGCGTATCCCTCGAGACGGTGCAGAGTGACTCGCGCGATCTCCCCCACTCACTCGACGGGCGTTTTGACATTGCCTACGCGACAATCGGCGTACTGGGATGGATCGACGATCTCAACGCCTGGATGCGCTCAGCGCAGAGAGTGTTGCGCGTAGGCGGACGCCTCGTGATCGTCGAGATTCACCCCTTCACCAACGTGTTCGGTTCGCGC
The DNA here is from genome assembly GCA_036511575.1 of Acidimicrobiales bacterium. GTDB lineage: Bacteria > Actinomycetota > Acidimicrobiia > Acidimicrobiales > RAAP-2 > RAAP-2. The sequence continues at coordinate 11,688 of DATCCA010000038.1, read as the reverse complement.
ACTCCACTTATTGCGGATTTCCCTTACGCCAGCGGCACCACGTTCACGTGGCGCGGCACAGGTAGCTATGCGAATCCCAACGCTGACTTCACGACATCCACCGAGGAGTATCCGCACTCGATCTCCGACATCGTCCAGTCCGTCACTCAAGCCGGGTTCGAGATCTCCACCTTCCTCGAACACGACAGCATGGCCTACGACCCGCACGGCGACATTCTCGATCATGACACCGACGGCCGGTACCGTTTTCGAATCGGCGTCGGATCCGACGGCAGTCCAGCCTCCGCGGCTACGTTGCCGATTGCCTTTACGCTCATCGCACTCAAACTCCCGCACAACTGATCGGGTTGGCGTCGCGGCTCTCTCGTGCACGGTGTCGCCACAACGGGTCCCGGTCGCTCCTGCCTCGCCAGCGTCGACGAACCTACGGGAACGTGAGTGACGTCGTGGGTTGGGCGATCGGCGAGGCACTCGTGCGATAGGAGTACGTCGCTGTCCACACATCCTTGTTCTTCGAGGTGGCCGGAACCGTTACTTCAAGAGGGAGTGGGTTCTTCGCCGTGGACACGATCAACGTGACGGGAACCGCCGGGTTGGAACCAACCAACGCGCCCTTCAGCACCGTCACTTTCGCCCCGTGAAATACCGCAGTGGACTTTATTGTGAACTGCGTTCCATCGATGGGAATGAGAAGTGCACCGGACGTCTCCTCCTGTTGCAGGTCCTCTTTGTAGGTCGACGTCTTGTCGGAAATCATGAACCAGCGATTCTCGTAGTTTTTGTACTTCGCGCCGAGTCCGGCGTACGCCCACTCGTTGGTGTCGATCTTCTCGTACACGACGCGATTGAGGACGGTGATGCTCTCGTGGCCGGTCCCGCTCGCATTATCGACCGATCTCACCAACGAGCCAGAGTGGGGATTCGACCTCCACACATCGCGATACGTGCCCGTTCCGCTGTTGCCGCTCATATTGATCACAACGAACTTCTTCTGTCCCGCGTTGCCCATCGCAATCTGGAAGAGTTGGTTCGGCGAAGTCGCCGCGGCCGATGAAGCGCTGACATTCACCGCCGAGAGCAGCAGGGTAACGAGTAGGGACACCATTGCAATACCCCGCAGCAGTGCAGCACTCGAGACGTTTGACTGGGACATTCGTGCCTTTCGTAGCCCTCGGCGACGTTCGTTAGACGCCGTCACAAGAGGTGACGACACATAACTCACCTTAGGCGGAGCGGGCGTGGACTTACGGGTCACATTTCATCCGAGGTGCGGTCAACTTACGTCAAAGACTCAGTAGACACTCTTTCAACGTGTGAAAGGTCATTTCACTAGATCATGATCCAGAGTTCAAAGTGGACAGGTCGACTGATGCAGGAGGTCGCGGACGGTAACGACTCGTCGTCACAATGAGGGCCATGGCTACGGCCCACGCAATGAGGGCGATCACATTCAGTGAGTCCATTCGCAAATACTGGAGTGACATTGGATACGCGACGCCAACGATTATCCAGGGACTGCTGAGAATCAGCGCGGCACTGGCGACTTCGCGTCGCTTGGTAATCCACAACACCGCGAACAGTGCGAGGAGAAATACGTCAACGTAGGGCTGACGATGAACGATCTCGTAGGTCCCAGACCAATAAAAGGAATTGAAGAATCCCGGATTGACGTTCGATTCGGAAACGAAGAACAACGTCGCGAACATGGCGAGACCAACGCTCAAACTGGGTACGACCTTGCGTCGAGTGACATACACGTCAGGGGCCAGCAGGCTGGGAAGCCCGAGACTCACCAGTATGGCAATCTCCCAAAAGTTTGGATTGCGATGAGCGACTTTGGCGAGGACCTCGCCCACGATCGTAAGTGACATACACGTGCCGGCAATTCGTCGCCGGTACTGCGGCCACTCAAAAACCACTGCGACGCCCAGAACCCACACCAAATAGAACAGAGGTCCCACGGTGAGGAACGGTCCGAACTGCGGATAGAAGAATCTTGAACTAACCACAGGCAAATCGCCCGAGATTAAGAGATACGTACCAAAAAACGCTCCCATCACGAGGCCCGGGATCGAGGCGATATCCAATGCCTTGCCAAACATGGTTTCACTGGTCAGACCCAGCCGAACGCGTACTCCGTACATCGCCACACTTATCTGGTCGCTGAGCGAGGCTCGAGGAACTCGAGCTTCTGCAGCTTCTTGCAAAGTGGCGACGATCTCTTCTCCGCGTTCTTCGCGGTACGCCTTGGGGTAGAACCTCAAGAGTTTCCCTGAGCGAGCGGGGCGTTGAGTCATGCGACGCCTCCCACAAATCGAAGTCGACGTAACGCAATGTTGGAAACTTTGACGCGACGTTTGGACTCTTCGCCAAGCAATGTTGTGCCTTGGGGAGTCAGTTCGTAGTAACGGCGAAGTCGTCCGTCAACGACCTCCTCCCCCACCGATTCAATGACACCGTCGAACGTCAGGCGGTCCAACATGGCGTAGAGCGTTCCCGCTTTGAGATCCACTTCGCCCTCGGAAAGCGACGCCACCCCTTGAATAATCGCGTACCCGTGTTTCTTGCCCTCGGCCAACGTCGCCAGCACAAGAAATGTCGGTTCTCTCATCTCTTTAGTCATGTCAGCACTATATACAGTTAAACTGTATATAGCAAGGATCAATTAGTACTCAGTGAATTTAGGTCGATACGTCAATAGCGGCGGCGACTCGAGGCGCAACCTTCCAATCGGGCGCAATGAAATCCGATGGGTTGGTGACACTTGGTTTCGTGCGCAAATCTACATTTACGAGCAGCCGCTCGTTGCGCCACAGCTGGAACAGACGTAACACGAACCGGCGCGCTGCATGGAGTCACCACACTGGTAGCACATTGGTGCGTCGCGCTGTTGATCGCGTTGCAACAGTGTCGGTTGCGCCGGCTTCTCGCTGACGTCGACGAGGGTCGGCTGCACACTGGCGTTGAGCGTGGGGGTTGCCTGTTCGACAACTTCGGGCAACGTGGGCTGGATTCGCTCGCTCGTCGAGAGCACACCGAGATCCTCGCGCTCACTCGGGCTTAAGTAGTCGAGGGCCAGACGTCGGAAGATGTAGTCCACCAGTGACGTCGCGATGCGCAGGTCCGCGTCGTCGGTCATACCCGACGGCTCGAACTTCATGTTCACGTACTTGCGCACGTAGGTCGCGAGCGGCACGCCGTGCTGCAGGCCCAGGCTGAGCGAGATCGAGAAGGCGTCCATGATGCCAGCGAGGGTCGAACCCTGCTTGGAAACCTTGATGAACACCTCGCCGGGACGTCCGTCTTCCCACTCACCAACGGTCACGTAGCCCTCGCAGTCCGCAACGCGGAATGAGAACGTCGTCGATACACGTCGACGTGGCATGCGCTCGCGCACCGTGCCGACAATGACCTGCGCCGATTCGAGCGCAGCTTCGAGCTTGTTAATCCTCGTCAGCAGTTCGGCCGCGACCGAGTTAGTTGCCGTCACCGACGACGTGGAACTCTCGCCGTCCTTCTTCGCGGTGGAGAGCGGCTGTCCGACCTTGCAATTGTCTCGGTAGATCGCGACGGCCTTGACACCGAGCTTCCACGCGTCCATGTGCAGGTTCTCGACGTCCTCGATGGTGGCGTCTTCTGGCATATTGACCGTCTTCGAGATCGCACCTGAGATGAACGGCTGCACCGCACCCATCATTCGAACGTGACCGAGGTAGTGAATGGTGTTGTCGCCCATGGAGCAGGCGAAGATCGGTAGGTGCTCGGGCTTGAGACCGGGCGCACCGACGATTGACTTGTTCTCGTCGATGTAGGCCTCGATGGCGAGTGACTCCATCTCGCTGTAGCCGAGCTTTCGAAGGGCGCGCGGCACGGTCTGGTTGACAATGGCCATGTTGCCACCACCCACGAGCTTCTTGAACTTCACGAGTCCGAGGTCCGGCTCAATGCCGGTCGTGTCGCAGTCCATCAAGAGACCAATCGTTCCCGTCGGGGCGAGCACCGACGCCTGGGCATTACGCATACCGTGGCGCGCACCCAGGTCGACGGCGTCTTCCCACGACTGTTGGGCGGCGAGCAGAATCTCCTCGGGGGCCAGCGCGGCGTCGATCTGGTACGACGCGTCGCGGTGCATTCGCAAGACGTTGAGCATCGGCTCCGCATTCTCCTCGTAACCCTCGTGAGGACCCATGCGACCGGCCGTGCGAGCACTGGTGGCGTAGGCGTGGCCCGTCATCAACGCCGTAATGGCGCCAGCCCACGCGCGCCCTTCGTCGGAGTCGTAGGCCAGACCCGACGCCATGAGCAGCGCGCCCAGGTTGGCGTACCCGAGACCGAGCTGACGGAACTTGCGTGAGTTCTCGGCGATCTTCTCGGTCGGGTAGTCGGCGGCGCCCACAATGATCTCCTGAGCGCTGAAGAGCACTTCGATCGAGTGCTTGAAGGCGTCCACATCGAAACTGCCGTCGTCGAGCAGGTACTTCATCAAGTTGATGCTGGCCAAGTTGCACGCGGAGTTGTCGATGTGCATGTACTCCGAACACGGGTTCGAACCGTTGATGCGGTCGGTGTTGGACGACGTGTGCCACTTGTTGATGGTCGTGTCGAACTGCAGGCCGGGGTCGGCGCACTCCCACGCGGCGCGCGCAATTTGGCGCCACAACTCGCGCGCTTTCAGCGTCTGGACGACGCGACCGCCGTGACGGGCGTTCAGGTTCCAATCGGCGTCGGCGATGACGGCCTCCATGAACTCGTCCGAAACTCGGACCGAGTTGTTGGCGTTCTGGTACTGGATGGAGTGGATGTCCTTACCGTCGAGGTCCATGTCAAAGCCGTTGTCGCGGAGTACGCGCGCCTTGTTCTCCTCATTGGCCTTGCACCAGATGAACTCTTCAACATCGGGGTGGTCCGCGTCGAGGATGACCATCTTCGCGGCGCGGCGTGTCTTGCCACCGGACTTGATGGTGCCGGCCGACGCGTCGGCGCCGCGCATGAACGAGACCGGGCCACTCGCGGTACCGCCGCCTTCGAGCATCTCGGCGCTCGAACGAATCTTGGACAGGTTGACGCCCGCGCCCGAGCCGCCCTTGAAGATAATTCCCTCTTCGGTGTACCAATTGAGGATCGAACGCATCGAGTCCTCGACCGAGAGGATGAAGCAGGCACTGCCTTGCTGGGGTACACCCTTCACACCAATGTTGAACCAGACCGGTGAGTTGAAGGCGGCCTTCTGCGTGATCAGCAAGTGTTTGAGCTCGGCGCGGAACGCCTCGGTCTCCTCCTCGTCGACGAAGTAGTCGCGCTCCACGCCCCACTGCGTGATCGTGTCGACGATGCGGTCACAGACCTGCTTCAGGCTGGTCTCGCGCTCGGACGTGCCGAGCGTGCCACGGAAGTACTTCTGGGCGAGGATGTTGGTTGCGTTGAAGGACCAACTCGAAGGTACTTCGACGTTCAGTTGCTCGAAGGCGATCGATCCGTCTCGAAAGTTCGAAATACGCGCGTCACGTCGGTCCCAGGTGACTTCGTCGTAGGGGTGACGGTCGTCCGTCGTGAAGTACCGGCGGATGCCAATTCCGAGTCGCTGGGGTGCGATAGCCATATGAGTCTCTCTTTTCTTGCCGAAACCGACACTAAGAACATGCTTCCCACGGCGCCGAGGTCGGGAGTCAAGTTTACCACCCTTTTCCCCCCGAGCCACAAGATGTAGTGGTCAAACCACTCCTCGTCGCAAGATGCTGTGTCATTACAGCACTGTAATTACACCGAGTCAACTCAATTTTGATTGTTTTCTAAACAATTTTTTTTGACCCAGTGATCTACCCAATAACTACGGGGTAACCATCGTTATCCTGACGCCGGTGGAACTGGTTCTCGCCCTCGACGCTGGCACCTCAGGAGTGCGGACCGTCGCCTACGACGAGTACGCGAGGGTCTTCGACTCCTCCTATCGTGAGCTGACCCAACACTTCGCCCACCCGGGCGAAGTGGAGAACGACCCGATCGAGATCGCACAGCTGTCAGTCGAGACCTTGCGCGACGTCGCCCATCGTGCCCACGAGAATGGTCATCACGTCGTCGCGCTCGGCATCACCAATCAACGCGAGACAACGGTCGCCTTCGACCGCAGTAACGCCAACAATGTGGCGAACGCGATTGTCTGGCAGGACCGACGCACCGCTCGCTACTGCGATGAACTCGAACGCGCCGGTCATGGACCGCTCGTTCGCAGCACCACCGGTCTCGTCCTCGACTCGTACTTTTCGGCGACAAAAATGCGTTGGCTCCTCGACCACGGCGCCCTCGACCGCGCCGCCACACCGAGCCTCGCCACCATCGATACCTGGCTTCTCTGGTGGTTGAGCGGTGGCGTCGATGGTGGGACCTTCGCCACCGAAGCGTCCAACGCCTCGCGCACGATGTTGATGGATCTCGCGACTCGCACGTGGTCAAAGGAGATGACCGACCTCTTCGACATCGATCCGTCAATGCTCGCGGAGCTTCGACCGTCGTGTTCAGTGTTCGCGACCATTGACCCAACCCTGCTGCCCGAGATGGCGGGCGTGCCCATCACGGCCATGCTGGGCGATCAACAGTCCGCACTCTTCGGTCAGGCCTGCTTCGACGCGGGCGTCGTGAAGGCGACCTACGGCACGGGAGCATTCATCCTGGCCAACGTCGGCCTCGACGTCCCTGGGGTGTTCGACGGTCTCGTGACCACGGTTGCGTGGGACCTGGGCGACTTCGGACTGGCGTCCTACGCCGTCGAGGGTTCGGCGTTCGTGGCGGGCGCCGCCGTGCAGTGGCTCCGCGACGAAATGGGCTTCATCGAGGAGTCGAGTGATCTCGAAACCCTTGCCATGACCGTGGCGGACAGTGGCGGCGTGTCGTTCGTGCCGGCGTTCACCGGCCTCGGCTCGCCATTCTGGCGAAGCGACGCGCGCGGATCGATCACCGGACTCAGTCGTGGCGTTGCTCGCGCGCAGATCGCGCGAGCACTCATTGAATCACTCGCCTTTGAAGTGCGCGCCATGACCGACGCGTTCGCCGCTGGCGGCATCGCGCTCTCCCACATTCGCGCCGACGGTGGTGCCGCTGCGATGGGCCTCCTGCTCGGACTCCAGGCCACCAACTCGAGACTGCCGGTGTATCGCAGCACGTCGCTCGAAGCCACGGCTCGGGGTGCGGCGACGCTCGCGGGACTCGGCGTCGGTCACTGGGCATCGCTCGAAGAGCTCGCAGAACTCTGGGAGTTCGACCAGCGCTTCGAACCGGACGATCCCCTTTTCGCGGATCTCGGGTACGCGCAGTGGCTTCGCGCCGTTGCGCACGCGTGAGTTGTAGTTTCGTTGAACGAAGAGAGGGGCACCGTGGAGGAGTACACAGCACTAGTGGTGCGCGGCGGGCTTGGGTTTGGTGAAGCTCCGCGATGGCACGAGGGTCGACTCTGGTACTCCGACTTCTACCGTCGCGCCATCTTCTCAATGGCGCCCGATGGGACGAACGAAGTCCTCGAGCACGAGGTTGTCAAACAACCCTCGGGACTCGGCTGGCTGCCCAACGGCGACTTTCTCTGCGTTTCAATGATTGATCAGAAAGTCGTTCGATTCGCTGACAAGAAGGTATCGACCTTCGCCGACATCAGCGAGTACTGCACCTTTTGGGCCAACGAAATGGCCGTTTCAGCGAGTGGCTACAGCTACGTGGGCAACTTCGGCTTCGATCTGGACACACGACTAAAGGAACTCGGCGTCGAAGCCTTCTTAGCGACGCCGCCGCCTTCGACCAATCTCGTGGTGCTTGATCCCGACGGCAACGTCGTCCAGGTGGTCCCCGAAATGGACTTCCCGAATGGCACCGTGATCACTCCTGACGGGTCGACACTGATTCTTGGTGAAACCATGGGTTCTCGCCTTAGCGCCTTCGACATCAACGCAGATGGGACGTTGAGCAACCGGCGCGTGTGGGCCCAGTTCGACTTCATGGCGACTGACGGCATGTGCCTCGACGCCGAGGGCCAGATCTGGCTCGCCAACGCCGTGTCAAAGACGTGCGTGCGCGTGAAGGAGGGAGGCGAAGTGACCGGAACCGTCACCTGTACGCAGAACGCCTACGCGTGCATGCTCGGTGGCGAGGACCGCCGCAACCTTTACGTCATGACGGCTCCCACCAGTGATCGTTTCGCCATCGCCGAGGTCAATCGTGGTCGCATCGAAATGGTGCAGGTCGAGACGCCGGGCGCCGGACTGCCCTAAGGAACGCAACGCCGCGATTAAGCGAGTTTGGGCAGTGCTTTTTTCAGGTTGCGGATTGCTTGGGTCGTGCGAAGTTCATTTTCGATGAGCGCAAAGCGAACGTGCCCATCGCCACCGTCACCGAATCCGACGCCGGGACTCGTGGCGACGCTCGCCTCCTCGATGAGGTACTTCGCGAACCCCAGTGATCCCTCTTGGGCGTAGGGCTCGGGCACGGGTGCCCAAATGAACATCGAACCTCGCGGCGCGGTCACGTTCCAGCCAATGCGATTGAGGCCATCAACCAAGGTGTCGCGACGCGATTGGTAGATGACGCGGAGCTGTTCTGGGTAGTCGGTGGCCTCGTTCATCGCCACGATGGCGGCAATTTGGACCGGTTGGAATGTGCCGTAGTCGAGGTAGCTCTTGAGTTTCGTGAGCGCCGCCACGATCTCGGCGTTGCCGACGAGGAAGCCGACGCGCCAGCCGGCCATCGAGAATGACTTGGTCAGCGTGTAGAGCTCAACGCAACACTCCTTGGCGCGCGGGACCTGGAGAATCGACGGCGGCCGATAGCCGTCAAAACCGAGATCGGCGTAGGCAAAGTCGTGACAGACAATCACGTCGTGCTCGAGGGCGAAGTCGACGAGTCGCGTCATGAAGGCGAGATCGACGCACGCGCTCGTCGGGTTGTGCGGGAACGAGCAGATGATGACGCGCGGCTTGACGACCGCGTTCTCCCACGCGACAACGAGGCCGTCGAAGAAGTCATCGCCCGGGTCGTTGGACGTCGCGCCGGGGTCGTGCATTGGCACCGTGATGACAGTGGCCCCCGCGAAACCGGGTCCGGCCAAGTGAATTGGATAACTCGGACTCGGCACGATTGCCGCATCGCCGGGGCCGAGCAGCACCCACATGAGGTGCGTGAGGCCCTCTTTGGCGCCAATAGTCGTCACGACCTCCGTGTCGGGATCGAGGTCCACATCGAACAGCATCTTGTAGCGATTGGCCATGGCGAGGCGCAGATTGGGGATGCCACGACTGGCGCTGTAGCGGTGGTTTCGGGGGTTGTTCGCGGCCTCGGCGAGCTTCGCGACGGCGATGTCGGGACTCGGTAGGTCCGGGTTTCCAAAGCCAAAGTCGATGACGTCGCGACCCCCGGCGCGCGCCTCAGCCTTCAACGCATTGATCGTGGCGAACACGTAGGGCGGCAGGCCGTTGATTCGACGAAATTCCATCAGTGGACTTTACTCGTTACGACCGGGCGCGCCATTGGGCGAACGCGTCGATGTCGGCGTCGGGTGTCAACACCACCCACGTGGCGCCGGCGTCACGCAGTGCGTCGAGCGACGTCACGAGATCGTTGGGCACTGGTCCGGCCCACGAGACGGGGCCGCCCGCACTCAATGCGCGAACGCGCTCGGGCGTGGCGTTCCAGAGATTAAGGACCGCACCGACGTCGCGCGCGACGCCATTGGTCGTGTCGTTACCGGCACCGAACCAGACGGGCATCGTATCGACGAGAGCTCGCGCCGTCTCGGCCATGAGGGCGCGGCGCTCGTCCGCGTTCCTCTCTGGGATGTCGTAGGCCACATTCTCAGCCGTCGAGAGCTTGTCGCCCGAACCGAGTGTGGCGATGACCCGGCCCGGGGCCACTGCGTGCAACGTCGTGAACTGCTCAATCAGATGAGACGTACCCACGAGTCCCACCCGTGCCACCAGCGGACCGACCACCAGTGTCGAGTTCGCACGCGTGACCGCCGTCAACACCGGAAACGGGGCCAGCGACGGACGCGTCGGCGTACCCATCGGCCAAAGATGGTCGTAGGCGAAGACGCCGTCGAGCCCCGCGTCTGCGGCGCGTTGGGCGAACGCCATGGCGTCATCTGCGTTGTCGCGGAAGGTCGGCAGTAACACCCCGAGCTTCATGATGTTCGCTCGAACGCCACGAGCGCCGCACCCATCGCCCCCGAACGCGGTCCGAACAGCGACGGCGTGACCGTGATGGCCGGGCGCGCGCTGTAGCCCTCGACGAGGTCAGCGAGGTATTCGCGCGCCGAAGGCAGCACGAGGTCCGACGCACTCGAGAGTCCCCCACCAATGACGAAGTGGCCACAGTCGAGGATCGCGGCCAGATTCGCGAGACCGAGCGCGAGCCACCACCCGATCTCCTTCATGAGCACAACGGCCTCGTCCAAATTCTGAGCGGCCGCTTCGGTGACGTCCTCGGCGCGCACGGCGGCGGCGTTGCCGCGTTGCGCGACCAACGTCGGTAGCCGACCCTCGATTGCCGCTTCTCGCGTCATGCGATTGAGTCCCCCACCCGAGGCGTATCGCTCCCAACACCCGTGGGCGCCACAGTGGCACGCGGCACCTCTCGCCTCGACGACCATGTGACCGATCTCGCCAGCGAATCCGCTTCGGCCACGCACCAACTTGCCGTCGGCCACGACGCCACCTCCGATACCGGTGCCGAGGGTGACCATGACGAAGTCGTCAATGCCCCGCGCCGCACCCCACTCGTGCTCACAGAGCGCTGCGCAGTTCGCGTCGTTCTCACAGAACACCATCGCGCTCGAGAGTGACGCGCCCAGTAGCGCGCCCAGGTCCGCTCCAGAGGCCGAACGCAGATTGGGCGCGTAGACCAGTCGTCCGTCACGGCGCATCATGCCGGGCAGGCCAATGCAGACCGGCACCTCGCTCGAATCGAGACCCTGACGCGAACACAGTTGATCGATAAGTGAGGTGACGACGTCCGCCGTGGGTCCGCCAATGTTGTCACTGTTGAGGTGCGGCGTGGCCGCCTGATCTTCGGCGAGTACTCGGCCGTCGCGAGCCACGACCAACGCCAAGGCTTTGGTCCCGCCCACATCAACGCCTATCGCGACGTCGATCATCGTGGCCGCTCGGCCTGCGCCTTCAGTTCTCGAAGTGCTTGGGTCTGAATGCGGTAGGCCGCGCGAGATTTGATGAACGTGGGAATCGGAACGAGGAGCTCTACCTCGAGGTCGTAGGTCACACGGGTTTCGTCGCCGTCCGACTCGAACCGGTACTGGCCATTCAGCGTCTCGGTGAGGTCCCCTTCGATCTGGTGCCACGAGAGCTGGGCCGGCGCGTGCGAGTAGTCGTAGTGCAGCGTGTAGGTCGTGGAGCGGCCGAAGGCGGCGGCACGAAACTCGACTTCGAGGGCTCGCCCGTCGGCGTCGCGCAAGAGCACTTCAATTCGCTTGAGGTCGCTCACCCACGCGTCGTAGTGCTCGAAGTCAGTGACGACGTCATAGACACGTTGCGGTGACGCGTCGACCGTGATTGATTCCGTTGCCCGTTGTGCCACGACACCACCTCCGCGACAACCTTACGACAGTGCGTTAAGTGCCCCAAAGTGGTCAAACGGCACGAGTTCGTACGAGAGTTGCATCGCCAGTCGGTACCACTCGAAACGTCCGACCGCCGCAAC
>DATCCA010000037.1:0-2435 GCA_036511575.1 Acidimicrobiales bacterium | reverse complement strand
CTTTCGGGAGGGCGAATCATCATCAAGCCGTTCCCCGAGGCGACCTTCGCGAGTGACATGAACATCATCGCCGGCAACGTCATTGGTTACGGCGCAACGGCCGGCGAGATCTTCATAAGTGGCGTGGTGGGGGAGCGCTGTGGCGTTCGCAACTCCGGCGCGACGATTGTTGTCGAGGGAACTGGTGACCACGCCGGTGAGTACATGACCGGGGGCGTGGTGGTCATACTTGGCGACGTCGGCCGCAACCTCGCCGCGGGCATGTCGGGCGGCACGCTCTACCTCTACGACCCGGACCAGAGTGTCTATGACCACCTGAGCGCCGGTGTGTACGAAATCGATCCCCTTGAATTCGAGGACGACGAACGACTGCACGAGATCCTGACTCGCTTCGTCGACGAGACGCAGTCAAAGAAAGCCACCAAGTTGCTCAACGACTGGCGCTTCGAACGCATGCACTTCGTCCGCATTGAAACCTCTGAGTACCAGCGCGTCCGTAACGAGTTGCGCAATGGGTAAAGTCACTGGTTTCCTCGACTATCCGCGCAAGGGTCCCGGTCACCGACCGGTGCCCGTGCGACTGCGTGACTGGCGAGAGGTGTACGAACCCCAGAGTGACGACGCCGTGCAAGTGCAGGGCGCGCGTTGCATGGACTGCGGCATCCCGTTCTGCATGCAGGGCTGTCCCCTGGGCAATCGAATCCCGACGTTCAATGACCACGTCTATCGCTCGCATTGGTCGCTGGCCGCCCAACAACTCTTTGACACCAACAACTTTCCGGAGTTCACTGGTCGGCTCTGCCCGGCACCATGTGAGTCGGCCTGCGTCCTTGGCATCTCGGACAGTCCGGTCACGATTGAGCGAATCGAATATGAGGTCGCTGAGCACGCCTTTGCCAATGGCTTCGATGTCGCGCACTCGACCGACGTTCGAACGGGCAAGCGCGTCGCTGTGGTTGGCTCGGGCCCAGCCGGCCTCGCCGCCGCCGCGCAGCTCGCGAGTGTCGGTCACGACGTGCATGTCTTTGAGCGCAGTGACGCAATTGGTGGACTACTGCGTTACGGCATACCGGAATTCAAACTCGAGAAGGCGGTGCTCGATCGTCGACTGGACGTCATGACGGCCAGTGGGGTGACGTTTCATACGAACACCACCGTGGGCGCGTCCGCGACGCCGCTCGACTCGCTGCGCCAAGAGTTCGACGCCGTGCTGCTCGCGATTGGTTCGACGCGCCCCCGCCTCATTCCCGTCACGGGTGCGGAGCTCTCGGGCGTCTACCCCGCCATGACCTACCTCGAAGCCGCCAATCGAGCGGTACGCGACGGCGTGACGTCGCCTATCGACGCCAAAGATCGACACGTCATCATTCTCGGTGGTGGCGATACCGGCGCCGACTGCCTGGGCACGGTACACCGACAGGGCGCGGCCTCCGTCGTGCAGATTGAAATCCTCGACCGACCACCCGACGAGCGACCCAGTGACGAACCGTGGCCCACGATGGCCCGCATCTTCAAGTCGTCGCCGGCCCACGACGAAGGCGGTGAGCGACAGTTTTCGACCGAGACACTGGAGTTTCTTGGCGTCGAATTCCTGACCGACATCACAGTGCGCGACGCCTCGACGGGCGATTCGCACTCAATGCCGGCGCACCTCGTGCTCATTGCCGCCGGTTTCATCGGTCCTGAACTCGATGATTTGGAACTCGCGTCTGAGCCGTTCGTCACTCCGCGCGCCACCTTGTCCGTCGACGCGGAATGGCGACTCACGCAACTTGACGGGCCCGGTCCGGTCTTCGCCTGCGGCGACGCCGTGCGCGGTCAGAGCCTGATCGTGTGGGCCATTGCGGAGGGCCGAAGCGCCGCCGCAGCGATCGATGCGGTCCTCATGGACACCCCGAGCGTCCTCCCGGCGCCCGTTGCTCCGTACAGCCTCTCCTGGTAGCTGCGCCTGGCAGATGCCCGAGAGTTTGTAGCATCGACCCAACGCCAGTAGAGGGGGAACCGTGCAAAGCACGATGCAAGACGCGCCACTGCTCATCAGAGGCATCATTCAACACGGCGAATATGTCTACTCAGAAAAGAAGGTCTTCACCGTCTCGCCCGACGGGGTCGCGGAGGCCACGTTCTTCCAGATCTCAAAGCGTGCGGAGCGCCTCGCCGCCGCGTTAAAGAAGCTCGGCGTCGAATCGGGCGATCGAGTTGCCACGTTCATGTGGAACAACCAGGCGCACATGGAGGCGTACATCGCCATTCCCTGTATGGGCGCTGTTCTGCACACCCTCAATATCCGACTCTTCCCTGAGCAGTTGGCCTTCATCATCAATCACGCCCAGGACAAGGTCATCATCGTTGACGCCTCGCTCGTGCCAGCGCTCGCGAAAGTCCGCGATCAGATTCCCACCGTCGAGCACATCATTGTCCACGGTCACGACGAG
>DATCCA010000036.1:0-21564 GCA_036511575.1 Acidimicrobiales bacterium | reverse complement strand
AGCCCGAAGAGGACCTCCTTCGACGACTCCACAGCGAGGAGTCGACCAATACGTTGCGGCTATTCGCGATGCGCGCCACGTTGCAGGCGCGGAGGCGAGGTTCGTTCAATCTCATTGATGACGCCATGGCCGGTTTCGCCCTGCTGCCGTCGATTGTTGATGTCCCGTGGGACTCGTGGATGAAGGCGGCGTTGTTCGTGGCTCGCTCGCTCGGCCGCGATCTTTCCTCCGTGGGCGAGCGGTTCGCCGACGTGGCGTCCGAGGACGCAGTGGCCCGGTTCGACATCGCCCTCGAATCGATGAACCGTGTCGAGTCCCTGGCGCAGTGTCGAATGAGCGAAGTCACGACGACGCACGGAGTTGGTTACGTCGAAACGTTGGTCTTTCGCGACAAGTCGTCCTACGCCTTTTACAGCGCGCCGCGCGTCGGTGACGACGTCATCGTGTATCAGCCAGTGACGAATCTCGCCCAATTGGCGGTCACGCTCGCCGACGCCATGGACGCGCAGGGGAGTGTGGTCACTGGACCGATTGCGCAGGACCAATTGGCGGGCACGCTGTGCTCGATGCAGGTTGCTGGTTCGTATTTGGAGACAACGGGGTGTTTGAGCTTCGTCGTTGATTCGACGAAGGGACAAGGTTCCTTCACGGTGTTCGTCGCAGAGTTTCCCGACGAGACGGACATGGATGACCTGGTCGCGGGGGCGCAACTGAACGACCAATTGGTCTTCGCCAACGCGCAACACCTCATCCTCTTCGTCGCGCAACCGAGTTTCGAAGAAGACGCCGAAGCCGACGTTGACCTGGCCAACTACTCGGAGTTCGCCGAACGGGCGTTGGAGGAGTCAGCACCTGCTGGCTGGCACTTGCGCTGACGCGCACGTCCTTTGGAATTCAGAGGTCGAACTAGAGCGTCCCAGCCGCTCCCGACGTCTCCAGCTGCTTCAGAAGTGCCGGTGTGATGACGGTCGCGTCACTGGGGGCGGTGATCGTCTCGCTGTTATGGGTAATGCCCGCCACGAGACCAATGCTGGTGATTTTCGGCGCTCCACCGGGCGAGTTAATGGTGATGGACGCCCCCGTGGCCGTGGATCCTGCGTTCGTAAGGGTGAGTGTGTACGTTCCCTTGACAGCGGCCGCGGACGCCGGGAGCGTTGTCTTGGTCACGCCGGCAATCGTGGGCCACACGGCGTTCACTATTGACTCGAGGCTGCCGGTCTCTGAGTAGCCGCCGCCGGACAGTGCCGTGGCTGGGGCGTTGTCGATGACCTTGGAGATGGCGTCGATGATCGCGCGCTCGAGGGCGACGTCGGCGGCGGTCTGCGCCTTGGTGGCGGTCGCGTCCTTCTGTGCCACGGAGTCGATCAGGCTCTTGGGAATCTCGAACCAGCGACCCCCGATGACCAGTTGCAGTGCGGCCAGTTGCGAGGCGGGAAGGTTGACGCCGGGAAGTGAACTGAGCGACGTCAGGTCGACGTTGATGTAGTCATTCCCATCGATCGCACGAATCTCGGCCAGCGTCTTGGTGCCCACATTGATCGTGATGTCTTCAGCGAGCGTGCTGCCGGCCTGCGAGAGTGGTCCGCCGGACGGGTTTGCATAGTCCAAATCAATCGACACGAGATTGAGCACCGGCGTGGCCTGCACGGCGTCAGTGCCGGTGACCGTTCCGGTCAAGTGAATTTGCAGGGTGGACTGGGAGCCAAGTGACGCCACGGACTGGTCAATGGTGGCCTTGGTCGTGGTGCCGCACGCCGACAGAGCGAGCGTGGATGCCACGACGCCGAGTAGGAGAAGTGTCTTTCGCACGGTTTCCCTCTTTTCTTGCCGATTTGGTCGTCGTTTTTGGAACGTCGACCACGTTCACCGGCCTTGGCCGGAACGCTAGCACCGGCCAGTTCCGGTGACGGCAAGACCAGCGATCACCTCGCATGTCCTTCAATTTCCATGACAACCAGTAAGGAGTTGCGAGTGCCGGACATAGATTGACAGAGCGGAGGCTCACAGGAATGAAGGAAGAAATGAAGAGAATTGCCTTACGATCCACCGCACTCGTGGCCGCTGCGCTCCTAGGACCGGTCATCGCTTTGAGCGGCGTGGCCACCACAGCCCGAGCAACCGCGCCAATCCATTTGCTGACGTGCGCGTCCAAGACAACTACGGAGCCGGCGAGTTACCTACTGAGTTGCGCCGATGCCAACGCCTCGTTCGCCTCCATGAGGTGGTCGGCGTGGGGATCCTCGTCGGCCCGGGGCCACGGGGTGCTCCTCCAGAACGACTGCACACCCAACTGTGTGTCGGGCAAAGTGATCAGCTACGCCGCGACGGTCACCCTGACCAAGGTCGTTGACACGAAGAAGCATGGGCCACTGTTCTCTGAGGCGTACTTTCGCTACACCTCGCACGGCAAGAGTGTGAGTGAGAAGTTTGGTCTCGCCGACTAACGAGAACGTGCACGGTCTCGCCCAGGTAGCACCTGGTGAGCGCGTCAGTGCGATGCGCGAAGGGGAGTGGGTCGCACGTCGCGGGCGCGTACGGCCTCGCCACACGATGAGCACACGGTCACGGCGCCGAGACGATGACCGCAGTGGTGCGTCAACTCCATGGGCGGCGCCTCACCGTCCGTGAGGTAGCGATCGCCCCACTCCATGAGTGACACGATGACGGGGTAGAGGTCGTGCCCGGACTGGGTCAGGCGGTACTCGAAACGAGGTGGGTGCTCAGAGACCGGTCGGCGCTCGAGCACACCGGCGGCGACCAGTGTCTTCAGTCGAGCGGTCAAGGTGTCACGCGGCGCGCCGGTTTTGCGCACCATTTCGTCAAAGCGTCGGTTGCCGAGGAAGACCTCGCGCAGGGCGAGCAGCGCCCATTTCTCACCGACGATCTCGAGCGTGCGGGCGACCGAGCAGTTGCGAGGTTCAGTCGAATTCGTTGTCATAGTTGCATTATACCAGTAAGTTGGAAATCTGGACGTACACCCACTTCACCTGGTAGGGTTCATCCAGAAATCAAACTCACTAGGAGACTGAGATGAGCGTGGAGATCGTGTCGAGCGAGAATGCGCCGGGCCAGGGGTTGTCGACGAGGAGAGTGTCACTGATCGTCGGCGTGCTGTCACTCGCGATTTTCATGTCGAGCCTCGACCTCTTCATAGTGAACCTCGCCTTTCCCTACATTGGGCGACAGTTCCACGGTTCGAACCTGAGCTCATTGTCGTGGATTCTGAACGGCTACTCGATCATGTTCGCTGCCGTGTTGGTGCCGGCCGGTCGTTGGGCTGACCGAATCGGTCGTCGTCGAATGTTCGTTGCGGGGCTCGTGGTCTTCACACTCGGTTCGGTGCTCTCGGCCGTCGCCCCGGGGGTTGCCTTTTTGATTGGCGCTCGAGTCTTTCAAGCCATTGGTGCGGGCATGATGGTCCCGGCGTCCCTCTCCCTGCTGCTCGCTGTCGTTCCCGGCCCTCAGCGCGCGCAGGCGATTGGTACCTGGTCCGCAATCGGCGCGCTCGGAGCCGCACTCGGTCCCGTCATTGGTGGTTTCCTCGTTGAACTCTCGTGGCGCTGGGTCTTTTGGATCAACATTCCC
This sequence comes from Acidimicrobiales bacterium, assembly GCA_036511575.1. Taxonomy (GTDB): domain Bacteria; phylum Actinomycetota; class Acidimicrobiia; order Acidimicrobiales; family RAAP-2; genus RAAP-2. The sequence goes on along the minus strand of DATCCA010000036.1, from coordinate 17,979 downwards.
GTTGGCATCGCGACCGTCATCCTCGCCTTCAAGGTCCTGCCCGAGAGTAAGGACGAGTCCGTGAGCGGACGCCCCGATATGCTCGGCGCGCTGCTCGTGGCCGCCGCCGCCGGATCACTGGCGCTCGCACTCGTGAAGGCACCTTCGTGGGGCTGGGGATCACGCGACTTCCTGGGGCTGATCCTTCTCGCCGTCGCGTCAGCAATTGGCGTCGTCGTGCGATCGGCCCGTCACGCCGCACCCGTGGTCGACCTCGCGCTCCTCGAGTCACGGTCCTTCAACGGAGCGACCTTGGCGTCGGTCTTCTACTACGCGGGCTTTGGCGCCTTCGTCTTGAACACGGTGGAGTTCCTCACCAACGTGTGGCACTTCTCGGCGATCGAAGCCGGTCTCGCGATCGCGCCCGGACCGCTCATGGTCCTGCCCTTCGCCCGAATTGTCGCGCCGAAGTTGACCGCACGATTTGGCGGTGCGGGGCGCGTCGCCGTCATTGGTTGCTTTATCAACGTCGTGGCCCAGGCGTGGTGGCTCTTGGAGATTCAGTCCCGTTCGGCGTACGCCACGCACCTCTTGCCCATCCAGTTACTCGGTGGCATGGGCGTTGGCCTCACCATTCCGTCGCTGATCGGTGCCGGCTCCGCGTCGATTCCCCCGGCGAGGTTCGGCACCGGCAGCGGCGTACTCAACATGGCTCGCCAGATTGGTACGGTCCTCGGCGTCGCCGGACTCATCGCGATCCTCACTGGAGTGCACGCCGGTGACCCTCGCACGACGTTCAAGCACGGTGTCGTGCTGATCATCGGCTTCTTCGCTCTGGCCGGTGTGGTCTCGGCGTTGTTGCTGAGTCAGAAGATCACGTCGGCTCCGCCCGCGGCGTCGGCGACGACCGCGGCGACGAACTGACTGTCGAGCGCCTTCGTGACGCGCGCTTGGGCGCCGCGGTGTGGGCGTCAGTCAGAACGGGAGAGCCCGGACACTGGTGGGAGCGAGAAGAAAGTGCGCTGGGCGGTCAGTTGGCCCTGCCGGTTGGATAGTTCCACGTGGAGTCGTCGAACTGCGCGACGACGGTGCCACTGTTCGAGCTCAGCACAACGTTGCGCACAGATTTGAAACTCACCGGGAGGCTCGCTCCCCATGACCCTCGACCACTCGCCAGAGCGAAGGTCCCGATGAATCGGTGCGTGCCCGACGTGGTGATGATGGTGCAACGCACCGTGGCGGGAGCGCCCGTTGCGTCGACGGTGACAAACATCCACGCGGGTGAACCGGAGTAGGCGTAGACCGTACCGACGTCGTGGCCGTTCGCTTCGAGGACGTGCTGTTTCATCGCGCCCGCCGCTTGCACGGGCGTCGTCGGCTTGGCGACGGCGTGGTCAACGGTCCAACCGAGCCCGAAGGAGACCGCGACGACGGCCGCCGCGGCCGCGAGCAACTGCCAACCTCGCGGTCGCCAACGACTCGGTAGTGGCTGGGACTGCCGGATTCTCTCGATGATGCCTGACTCAAATCCGAGCGGCGGTTCAACACCCACTGGTATGTACATCAAGAGGTCGGCCGTGGCGCTCAGTTCCTGGAGTCGCTCGGTGCAGTCCGGACAGTTCGCAACGTGATCGACCAGAGCTGCGCGGGCGCGACCGTCGAGAATGCCGAGCGCGAACTCCACCAGTTCGTCTTGAAAGTCGTCGTGCGAGTGAATGTCCATCGTCATCGTGAACCCTCCACTTCACTCTCGAGGATGCTCCGCAGTTTGGTGAGGCCGGCGCGAATCCTGGTCTTTGACGTGCCGAGGGGAATTGACTCGATTTCGGAGATCTCGAGGGCAGTTCGGCCGTAGAGCGACGAGAGGACGACGGCTCGTCGTTGGTCACTCGGAATCAAATCAAGCGCGTGCAGAATTGACGTTGACATTGATCGACTGTCCACTGCTTCTTCCATCGGTGCTGACGTTGACGCTCGCGCGAGCGCCACGAGTTCGTCGGGGTCGGTCGGTGTGGAGCGTCGCTTGCGCAGCGCGTCGATGGAGAGATTGCGGGTGATGGTGAGGACCCAGTTCTCGACCGATCCTCGACGAGTATCAAAGACGGGCGCGTGACGCCAAGCGCGAAACAGCGCCTCCTGCGCGACATCTTCGGCGGCGCCTCGGTCAACCAGAATGCCGACCGCGAGACCGAAGACCCGGCGTTGGTAACGACGGACGAACGCAACCGTGGAGGCCTCATCGCCTGACGCCATGCCGGCGAGGAGGGCTTCGTCTGAAGGCGTGGCAATCGGGGAGTTCACGATGCGTCGCCAATGCGAGAGCGATGGTCGGAGGCCGTGAGTATGTCGAAGGGATCGTGGAGAGGGGGATGCGACAAAATCATTTCGTCATCTCCTCTCGACATAGGTTCTCACAGCGATCCGGCCATCCCTTGTTCTACGCGCGAGGAGGGCAAATGGTTCATTCGGCGGGCAAAGAGCCTTGAAACACTGGTGGTCGACCATGAAGAACCGGGGTGAACCAACGGGAAGGTTGACTGCGCCTGGAAGGGAATCGTGAAGTTGATCCACCACTTTCGGGTCACGCTGCCAAAAAGAAAGAGTCGACCGTCGACGTCGCCGTGCGCTGACCCTGCGGCGTAGGGGACGGTCGAAGGTAATCTCGCTCTATGGCGTTCCACCACCACGACAAGGATGGACAGGGCGACACGTCCGACCAGCACGTCGAGCGGTCGGTAACTGAGGACCATGAGGAATCGCCGGGAATGATTCCCGCTCGACGACACCGTCGCTCCTGGTTCGAACGAATGTCGATGCGCATCCTTGCGACCGGCGGCATCATCGGCGTCGACGTCGCTCTTGGCGCCATCCTCACCGCGAATCACGTGCAAGGCTGGATCGTCGGACTCGTGGTGGGCTTGGTGTCAGTTGTCTTGGCCGCAATACTTTGGTCGTCGCGCCAACTCTGATTCGTTTTACTTCAGTGTCCGGCTGCTTTCACTTTGGTTTCGTAGGGCGCTGAAGGTCGCCGTCCTATTTCGCACCAGCGGTGCGAGACTGACATTATGCAAACGACCGGCGTCCTTCGAGGACGCCCGCTGTTTCTCGCCGCAGCGTTACTGATGGCGTTGGTCACCTCGGCGCCGATCGCGGACGCATCGACCCCGACGACAACCATCGCGCCCTCTTCACTGTCAGACTGCGGTGTTGCGGCGAGCGACCTCGTGCGCGTTGTGACGACCGATACGCCCTGCACCGTTGCGACGTACGTAGGAGGTTCATTCGAGATCGTCCTTCGATCGGGTTGGCGCTGGGGTACGCCGACGAGCGATTCGACGTCGGTCATTGTCTCCCATATAACAAAGTCATCAATGGGAGTCGCCAGTGCCGTCTTGACCGCGACGTCGGTGGGCGTCGCGGTCATCCACGTCGCTGGAACCATCTACTGCGCGCCGAGCAAAGTCTGTCCCGAACTTGCGATGCTCTGGACGTTGAAGGTCATTGTGACTAAAAGTGCGACAGCGCCGTTGACGCTCCACTTGACGTCGGCGGACATTCACGACACTTACAACGTGCGACCCGGCGATCGGTTCATCGTGTCACTCACCCCTGTCGCAAAGTACACGTGGAGTGAACCCAATGCGAAGGAGTCGAGTGTTGTGCGTCGGATCTCAGGGCGCGCAGGCGCGTCGGCGAATGGTCTCTTCGTCGCTCGCAGATCGGGGCGAACAGAGTTGGTGGCCACGCAAAAACCCAACTGCGGTACTGGTTGCTCATCAAAGACGATCCGGTTCTGGGTGAACGTTGTGGTCACGTCGTGAAGTTGAGCGGCTCCCCGGTCTCCAGAAATGTCTTCAAACTCGATAACAACGGTGGCCACCCTTGACCGATAGCGTCGAGCACATTGCTCGCGTCATCGAAGCCGTCGTGCACCACTGTGAGTCGCACGACGTGGTCGGTCTTGGCGATCTCGAAGGTAACCTTCGATCGAGTCTCGCTCGCAAACTTGAGCCGCGTCTCCTCGTCGAAGCCGTTCAACTCGGCCCACTCCGGTGAGAAGGTGTGCCAGGTGTAACTCAGTCGAGAGTACGGTGTCGATTCCAAGACGACCTGCTCAGGGTCCTTGATGGTGATGCCACTCTGCTGCACGTCGAACACGGAGCCGCTCTTCCAGTCGGTCACGTAGGCGACGTGCCACCATCGTGTGGTTTTGGCCGGCTCGGTCAATGCTTTCCACAGTTTTTTGGGCGTCGTGTCGATATAATTCGTGTAAACGAACGAGTTGTCATCCATGGTGACCTCCCTGGTGTCCAGTCTGGCATCTCACGTCCAATGGTACGGGCGAGCCGTGCTCGCGTGATTAAAGTGACTGCATGTTCGAGCCGATGCTGACCTCGCGTCAGACCACGAGAGACGTGCGATGCCGGTAAGACGAACGCCTCGTACGCGCACGCCCAGTGTCGAAGAAGAAGACGAGGACCTCCCCGAGACGCGTCGCCGGCGCATGCTGGCCACCGCCGACCTCAATTCGGTGCCGGTCCTCTCAATCCTCTTCGCCATCTTCGCGGTGGTCGCGGTCTATATCTCGGGCCAGGTGATTTATCACCTTCGCGCCCTCCTGATGCTCGGCCTCGTTGGCGGTTTCATTGCGCTGATTCTCAACCCGATGGTTGTCGCGCTCCAGCACTGGCGCGTGAAGCGGCGCGGTGGCGCGGTCGCCATCGTGACGCTCGTGGCATTGGTTATCTTTCTTGGTCTGGCGGTGCTCTTTGGGTACCCCTTGATCAACGGCATTACCCACTTCGCCCATGCGCTCCCTGGTTACGTGCACCGAGCCCAGGAGGGCAAAGGCGCAATCGGGCGGCTGTTTCGCAAATACCACGTCGAGTCATGGGTCAAGCGCAACTCGAGTCACCTCACTTCTCTAGCCTCGGGTCTTGGTAAGCCGGCCCTGGCGCTCGGTAAGGGCGCGGCCTCGGCGTTACTGGCACTGATCGCAGTGTTCTCGTTCGTGGTGCTCCTCTTGATCGAAGCGCCGAAGATCCGTCGCTCGAGTATCCGTCTTCTCTCCAAGGAGCGAGGAAAGAAATATCGCCACGTCGGAAAGATCATCGCGCGTAACGTCTCGGGCTACGTGCTGGGTGACATGTTGACGTCGGTCATCGCGGGCGTCATCGTCTTCGTTACCCTGTTGATCGTCGGCGTGCCCTATCCCTTCCTGTGGGCGCTGTGGGTCGCGCTCGTTGACTTCCTGCCGACGATTGGCGGCGCCTTGGCGGGCTTCCCCACGGTGCTCTTCGCCTTCACACACTCGCTGAGTGCGGGCATCGTGACGGCCGTCGTCTTCCTGGTGTACACCCAAGTGGAGAACCACGTGTTGAACCCGATTGTCATGAGCCGGACGGTGAAGATCAATCCGCTGCTGGTCTTCGCCGCGGTCTTAATCGGCGCCGACCTCGGTGCGTGGATTGCGGGACTCGCCGGCGGGTTCGTCGCCGTACTGCTGGCCGTACCAATAGCGGCGACCATTCAAGTCGTTGTTCGAGAGTGGTGGCGTTCGAGCGATCCCGAAGAGGGAACGGTGACGACTACAACGGTGTGACGTAGGCGCCCTGAATCCCGCCGTCGACCATGAACGTGGTCGCGGTGACGAACGAAGCCTCATCACTCGCCAGGAACAGGACCGCGTTCGCAATCTCTTCGGGCTCACCAAAGCGCCCCATCGGCACGTGCACGAGTCTGCGCGCAGCACGCTCGGGATCCTTCGCGAAGAGCTCGATCAGCAATGGCGTGTTCACGGGTCCCGGGCATAATGCGTTGACGCGGATCTTCTCTCGGGCGAACTGCACCGCGAGTTCGCGGCTCATCGCGAGCACGCCACCCTTCGACGCGGTGTAGGAAATCTGCGAGGTGGCCGAACCGAGCACGGCCACGAAGGAGGCAGTGTTGATGATGGAGCCACCACCGCGGGCCTGTAAGTGAGGGATACCGAAGCGACAGCACAGGTAGACCGAGGTCAGGTTGACGTCCTGGACACGCCTCCACGCGTCGAGACCGGTCGTGAGGATTGAGTCGTCGTCGGCGGGGGAGATGCCGGCGTTGTTGAAGAGAACGTCGATGCCGCCAAAGACCTCGACGGTCTTGTCGTACATCGCGACGACGCTCCGCTCGTCGGCGACGTTGACCTTGACGAAGAGGCCGTTGATCTCCTGGGCGATCTCGGGGCCGTGCACGTCGTCAAAGTCCGCCACGACGACGCTCGCGCCTTCGGCGGCGAACTTGCGTGCCGTGGCGCGACCAATGCCGCTGGCGGCGCCCGTGATGACCGCAACCTTGTTGTCCAGACGTCCCATCATTCCTCCGTTGAAATAAACACGTTCTTCTCTTCACTGAAACTGCGCAGCGCGTCGGGACCGAGTTCGCGACCGATCCCGGACTGCTTGTAACCGCCAAAGGGCGTCGAATAGCGAACCGACGAGTTCGAGTTCACCGACAGCGCGCCGGTCTCCACGCCGCGCGCCACGCGAAGGGCCCGTCCGACGTCGCGCGTCCAGATCGAACCGGACAGGCCGTAGGGGCTGTCGTTGGCGATCTTGATGGCCTCCTCTTCACCTTCGAAGCGCGCGACCGAGACGACCGGCCCGAAGATCTCCTCGCGAAAGGCGCGGTCGGTCCCGTCGGATTCGAGCACCGTGGGTGGGTACCAGAAGCCCGGTCCACTCGGGGCCGCACCGGTGAAGGCCACGGTCGACTCTTCGACGAAGGAGTGCACGCTCGTGCGCTGTCCCGCGGAGATGAGCGGTCCCATCTCAGCCGTCTCGTCGGCGGGGTCGAGCACGCGGAACTTCTTCACCGCACTCTCGAAGAGCTCCATGAATCGCTCGTAGGCCGAGGCCTCGACCAGAACGCGACTGCGAGCGCAACAGTCTTGGCCGGCGTTGTCGAAGACGGCCGACGGCGCACTCGCCGCGGCGCGCTCTAGGTCGGAGTCCGCGAAGATGATGTTGGCGCTCTTGCCACCGAGTTCGAGCGTGACGCGCTTCACTTGATCGGCGCAGCCCGCCATCACGCGCTTGCCCATGTCGCTCGAACCGGTGAAACAGACTTTGCGCACGGCCTCGTGGGTCACGAATCGCCAACCGACGACACCGCCGTCGCCGGGCAGCACCTGGAACACGCCTTCGGGAAGTCCGGCCTCGAGGCCGAGCTCGCCTAGGCGAATCGCCGTCAGTGGCGTGAGCGTCGCGGGCTTTAAGACGACCGTGTTGCCCGCGGCCAACGCCGGAGCGAAACCCCAGCTGGCGATCGGCATGGGGAAGTTCCACGGGACGATGATGCCAACGACCCCGAGCGGTTCGTAGAACGTGAGGTCGACGCCACCGGCGACGGGAATCTGCATTCCACTGTGTCGTTCCGGTGCGCCGGAGTAGTAGGCGAGGACGTCGCGGACATTGCCGGCCTCCCACCGGGCGTTGCCGATCGTATGGCCGGAGTTCGCGACTTCCAACTGCGCCAGCTCTTCGATGTGCTCGTCGACGACGCGCGCAAAAAGGCGAAGCAAGTGCGCCCGGCGTGAGGCCGTGACGTCACGCCACGCCGGTGCGACCTGTGCGGCGCGCGCGATTGCGGCGTCCGTCGCTTCGAGATCGAAGAGCTCGATCTCGGTGACCGGTCGTTCGTTAGCGGGGTTGAGTACTGAAAGGGAGGTCATAGTCGCTCGAAGCCCCGGTAGCGCTCCCAGTCGGTGACCGCGGCGTTGAAGGCGTCCACTTCGACGCGCGCCGCGTGCACGTAGTGATCGACGACTTCGTCGCCGAGGGCCGCGCGAGCGACCGTACTGTGATCGAACAGTTCGATGGCCTCCGCGAGGGTCGTGGGCACGTGCTCCGACTCGGCCTCGTAGGCGTTGCCCACGAACGGCGCGGAGAGCACCAGTTGGCCCTCAATGCCCTGGAGCCCCGCGGCCACCAGCGCCGCGATCGCGAGGTACGGGTTGACGTCACCGCCGGGGATGCGACATTCGAAGCGCAGCGAGGGGCCGTGGCCCACGACTCGGAACGCACACGTGCGATTGTCAAAGCCCCAGAGCAACGCCGTGGGTGCGAAGGAGCCGGCGACGAAGCGCTTGTAGCTGTTGATGTTCGGTGCGAGCAGCACCGAGAACTCGCGCGAGTAGGCGAGCAGTCCGGCGAGGAACTGATTGAACGTCTCGGAGAAGTGGTGCTCATTGTCGCCCGCGAAGACCGGCTGATTGTCGGCGTCGCGAAGCGAGAGATGGATGTGACAGGAGTTCCCCTCGCGCTGGTCGTACTTCGCCATGAAGGTGAGACTGACGCCTTCTTGCGCCGCGATCTCCTTGGCGCCCAATTTGAAGAGACTGTGTTCGTCGGACTTCTCCACCAGCGTGTCGTACTTAAAGGCCACTTCGTGTTGACCGAAGTTGCATTCGCCCTTGACCGACTCGACGACCATGCCGGCGTCACGCATCGAGCGACGGATGCGCCCGAGTAGTGGCTCTATCCGCGAGGTTCCCTGAATTGAGTAGTCGACGTTGTACTGATTGACCGGGGTCATGTCTCGATACCCGGCGTCCCACGCCTGTTCGTAGGTGTCTTCGAAGACAATGAATTCGAGTTCGGTGCCGGTAATGCCGGTCCACCCGCGCTCGGCGAGTCGCTCGACTTGGGCCAGCAGGATCTGTCGTGGTGACGGGGCGACCGCAACGCCGTCCACGGTTTCGACGTCGGCAAAGATGATGACCGTCTTCTCGTGCCAGGGGACCAGTCGAGTCGATTCGAAGTCTGGTTTGAAGGCGAGGTCACCGTAGCCGCGTTCCCACGACGTGAGCGCGAAGCCGTCGACGGTGCGCATGTCGACGTCCGAGGCGAGCAGGTAACTACAACCTTCAACCACGCCGTCGGCGAGCTCGGTGAAAAAGTACGTCGCGTCAAGCCGTTTGCCTTGAAGCCGGCCCTGCATGTCCGTGATGGCCACGATAATCGTGTCAATCTCGCCGCTTTCCACGAGGTCGGCAAGTTCCATTCGTGAGGGTCGTCCAGCGATCATTCTCGACACGTGAGCTCCTTGACTCGCCACCTTGCGCTCCGCGTGATGGCCCATTCAATCTTGGAGTCGAGGCTACTCAATATCGTCGAACTCGCGATCGGGCCACAACGACAACGGACCGACCGAACCCAATGATGCGGCGTCCTCTCTTCGGGATCATCTTGACCGGGAGCTCTGTGATGCGCATCAGTCGCCACGTCGTGGAACCGACGATGAGTCCCACTCAATTGAACCGACGAAGCGACCGATGACGACCACGTCAAGCCTTCATGTCGCGCCACTGCGTCACGTCGTCGCGGGCGGCGGGTGCTTTTGTTCGTCCTGACGAAACGAGGTCGATCGCCATCGTCCCAACACGTGATCGATTAACAAAGTGAAAACATTCACTCGTACTATGGTTGCTCGGACGCTCTAGTATTCCGAAATCAATGGTGTAGGCCATTTGAATTGAGGGGGACTCAGTGAGTGACGACAGTACGGCGGCAACGTCGTTAGCGACGAGTGATGAGCAGCGTTTGCATCAGATGGGCTACGCCCAAGAACTCCATCGAGGTTTGAGTAGGTTCTCAAACTTCGCCATCTCCTTCACGATTATTTCCATTCTGTCGGGATGTCTCACCCTTTACTCCTACGGCCTCAACCATGGAGGACCTTCGACCATGATCTGGGGTTGGGCCGTCGTCGGTGGACTCGTCTTGTTTGCCGGCCTCTCTATGGCCGAGATCTGCTCCGCGTTTCCAACGGCCGGTGGGCTGTACTACTGGTCGGCGAAGCTGGCACCGGGGAAAAGTGGCCCGATTTGGTCGTGGTTCACGGGCTGGTTCAACCTGCTCGGCCAAGTGGCGGTTACCGCAGGCATTACGTTCGGGTGCGGGTACTCGATCGGAGAGTTCATCTTCCTCGTCTCAGGGAACGCGGCGTGGACAACGAACCGTTACGTGGTGCTACTTACGGCAATCCTGTTGTTAATACAGGGACTGATCAACACATTCGGCGTCAACATCGTTGCGCTCTTCAACAAAGTCTCGGTCTGGTGGCACCTCGCGGGCGTCGCGGTCATTGTGGTACTCCTCTTTATTGCGCCCCACTCACACAGTCACCAGGGAGGAAGTTTCCTCTTCGGCTCGGGTGGCTTTGACGCCTTCAAGGGTTTATCTGGATTCGAGGTTCCGTTTTACGTCTTCCTACTTGGACTGCTCGTCGCTCAGTACACCTTCACTGGGTACGACGCGTCGGCGCACGTAACTGAAGAGACGCTCAACGCCGCGGTCTCTGGGCCGAAGGGCATCGTGACGTCGATTTGGGTGTCATGGATCGCCGGCTTCGTGCTCCTCATCGGCGTGAGCATCGCTATCCCTCACTTTGGTCACGGACTGGTGGTGAACATTGCCGGAACGAAGTACACCACCTATGGCGCGTTCGCCCAAGGAGTCCCGTGGGGCAATATCTTCGTGTACGCCACGGGCAAGGTCCTCGGTGAACTGCTGGTGCTCGTCGTCATCGGCGCACAGTTCTTCTGCGGGATTGCGTCGATCACCGCGAACTCGAGAATGATTTACGCCTTCTCACGTGACGGAGCGGTTCCCTTCTCCAACTACTGGCACCACGTCAGCAAGAAGCGCCGCGTGCCGGTGCACTCGGCGTGGTTCGGCGCCGTGGGCGCGTTCATCTTGGTGACGCCGGCGCTGCTGCCCGGCGCCACGGGTGGCGTCTCCTACGCAGCCGTAACCTCAATCGCGGTCATTGGGCTCTACGTTGCGTATCTGATCCCGGTCTTCCTTCGACGGATCAACGGCCAAGCGTTTACACCTGGTCCGTGGAAGCTCGGCAGGTTCGGACCTCTCTTTGGCTGGATCGCCATCGTGTGGGTCGTCTTCATTTGTGTCTTGTTCATGCTCCCGACATTCGCAACGGTCAATGCCGACACGTTCAACTACACGCCCTTCGCCGTTGTCGCGGTGATTGGTTTCGCGGGCATCTGGTATGCCGTGTCGGCTCGCAAGTGGTTCAAGGGACCAAAAATCCAAGGTTCGGCTGAAGAGTTGGCGGCCATCGAGCACGAGTTAAGCGTTTAATTTCTTGCGAAGTCCCCTCCGGCGCGCGTCCTTCGAGCGCCGGAGGGGATTTTTCGCGTTCGCATGACTAGCGAGACCTTTGTGCCGCCCACTATGAGGAGGCGCAGTGTCGTGATGGAGAGTTTCGAAGAGGTGGAGTCGTGTTGGCGCGATCTCTCCGATGTCTTGGCTGCCGGGATCTCGAGGGTCTTGCTCTATGGGCCGTCGGGCACGGGCAAGACCTACGCCGCCCTGCACCAAGGTGTCTCGAGTTCACCGGCCGAACGACTCGTGTGCACCGAGGACTTAACGTCAGGCGAGATCACGGGCACGTGGATGCCCGTCGGGGAGAATCGCTGGGAATGGCGTGAGGGACCGGCGATCCGGGCATGGCGTGGCAGCGCGGGCCTGGGAGGGCGACTCGTCGTCGACGAAGTGGACCGCGCGTCGGGTGACGCGTTGAGCACCTTGCTCGCCATGACCGATTCACCGGAGTCGGCACGCTGGCGAAACCCCGAGACGGCCGAGTGGGTGCGGCCCGGTCCCCACTTTTCGGTCATCATGACGTCCAACATCGACGATCTCAATGAGATCCCCTCGTCGCTGCGTGACCGATTCCCCGTCGCTATTCGAATCGACCGGCCACACGCGTCCGCGCTCGCGAGCCTGAGCGTCGACCTTCGTGCGCCAGCCCTCGCCGGATCACTCGGTCCCGTCGGTCGGCGCGTCTCACTTCGCAGTTTCTACGCCTTCGACGAACTTCGCAGTACGTGCGGCGCCCAGCGCGCAGCACAGCTGGTTTTCTGCGAGAACGCACGGAGCGTCCTGGACGCGCTGGCCATCGCCGCGTTGGCGTGAGTGCCGCGTTCCATCCCGAGCTCGTCACCGGACGAGAAGACGGGTTTCGAAGTGGTCCATGGACGGTGACGGCCGGCTCAACGCGACGCGGTGACGCGAGTTGCAATCTCACTGAGCGAGTGCTGCACGTTCCGCTGGGCCCCGACGCGACGTCGCGGGTGGTGCGAGCGCACGAGCTGATGCACGCTCGTGTCAGTCCTCATCTGCGCGAGCACTACGGCGCGCTCGAGGAGATGGCACCGAGGGCGCTCGAGTGCGCCGAGGAGTTTCGGATCAACACGCTGGTCGCACGCGTGGGCTTTGACGTGGCGCTGCTACGAGATGGCTCAGAGAAGAGCGGCGGTCGACGACTCGCCGAGAGCAGTGACTGGTCCGAGGCACTCTGTTTCATGTTGGCCGTGTTGGGCACCGGATCGGAGAAGGATTTTTTGGCTGGCGTTCGCCAAGTGCAGCCGACGTGGATGGCCGGGATGCGGGCCGTCCGAAAGCGTGCGCTGGGCGTCGTGGACGCGCTCAGCGCTCCGTCACTAGGCGCGACACGACTCAACGACGATCATCTTCCGGCGGGGTACGCGAACGTCACGGTCGTGCTGGCGCGACTGCTCAGCCAGTCAATGGTGGTGCGTCCGCCCGTCACTCCCGATGCGCTGCGCGCCTTTCGCCGCTCGCTCGAGCCCGGCGGTCGACGCCCGGCGACCGGGCGATTCGCCGACCTGGCCTTCGACGAGTCACTGGAGATGTCCTTTCGTGTCCGCGTCGGTGGCCTTCGCCGTGCTCGCCCGGCGACGAGTGGCTCGACGATGCGATATCCGAGTCGACTCCTGACTGACGACTGCAAACGAGCGTTCGCGCAGCGCACGTCGGTGCACGGCGGCATCGTCATCATCGATCAGTCGGGTTCGATGGACCTCGATGCGTCCGCACTGAACGCGTTGCTCCAACGTGCTCCCGACGCACTCGTCGTGGGTTACAGTCACCGACCTGGTGATGGCGGCGCGACGCCCAACGTCTGGATCTTGGCGAACCGCGGTGCGGTCGCGCGTACGTGCCCCTCGGGCAATGTTGGCAATGGTGTGGACGGGCCCGTTCTTCGCTGGGCGATTGCTCGCCGCCGGAACTCCGAGCCAATTATTTGGGTGACTGATGGCCAGGTCACTGACTCGCACGACCACCCCGATGACCAGCTCACGCAAGAGTGCGCCACGCTCGTGCGCCAGCATCGAATTCGACTAGTTCGAGAGATGCCCGACGCCGGGCGGGCGCTCTCATTGGGGCGAACAACGAGCCGCGCGCAGTGGAGTCAGTTTGGACGAATTGGGCGAAAATTGCAGGAAATGACGGCGTTTTAGGGCACCTGTCACAGGCCAATATTACTCTTGCAACGAACACCTGTTCGCTTTATGATGTACGAACAGGTGTTCGTGAAAGGGGCAGCCATGGCGGCAGTCGAAGTAGTTGAGAGTGAATCGTTCGTCAGTCCTGATTCACGTCCGTACCTGCGTTTGGTGACCACACCACAGGTGTTTCGTTCGGGTCCGAGTCTGGCGCAGCGCCGTTCTGCGCGCGCTCGCATGATGCGGCGCCGTCGCCGCACGCTGGTGGGCCTCGTTCTTGCGTTCGGTGTCGTGATCCTCTCGTGGCCGGGACACGCCTTTGGGGGAGTGACGGGCAGTGGCCTTCCTACCGACCTCGCCAACAGTTCGGTGTTCGCTTCGGGCATGCTCTACGTCGTGCAACCCGGCGACAGCCTCTCGTCGATCGCCCGATCGGTGAATCCCGTCAACCCCGCGCAGGCTCGCTCGGACCTGGTCCACGAACTTCATTCGTCGGTAATCGTGCCCGGCGAGCACATCCTTATCCCTTAATTTTCAAGGGTTTTGGGTGTATCCTTCGGTAATGCGTTGTCCTTTCTGTTCGGCAGATGACGACCGCGTTGTGGACTCGCGCCTCGCTGAGGACGGCGTCGCCATCCGCCGGCGCCGAGAGTGCTCCAACTGCAATCAGCGCTATACGACATTCGAGCGGATCGAGGAAATCGGCCTCTACGTCATCAAACGCTCCGGTGAGCGTGAGCCCTTTGACCGCGCCAAGATCCTTCGTGGGCTGCGCGCCGCGAGCAAGAACCGGCCGGTCGACGAAGAAGTTCTCGAGGCCCTCGTGACGTCTATTGACGAATCGCTTCGACTGCTCAATCGCGACGTCACGAGCGAAGAGGTCGGCATGGCCGCCCTGGAAGCGTTGCGCGACGTCGACGACGTTGCGTACGTGCGATTCGCCTCGGTCTACAAGGGGTTCGAAGGAACTGATGACTTCGCGCGAGAGATTGGCATGCTCGTCAAGACCACCGCACCAAAACTTCGCGGCTGATGCGCGCCCTCAACCTTCGGCCGACCTCGGCCATGGCCATCTACGCGCACCCCGACGACGCCGACGTCGCCGCGGGGGGACTCCTCGCCCAGTGGGCCGGCGAAGGCTGCGCCATACATCTCGTCGTCATCTGTGACGGGGCCAAGGGCTCGCACGCGCTCACTGCCGAAGCCGGTTCCGTGCGCGACGTGCGTGGCGCCGAACTCCAACTCGCGGCCGATCTGCTGGGTGCGACCACCCTCACGAGCCTCGACCAACCCGATGGGGGCGTGTCCAACGACGAGGAACTGCGCGCCACATTGGTGGGACTCATTCGCGAACACAAGCCCCAAGTGGTGATTGGACCCGATCCCACGGCGACGTTCTTCGCGGGCGTCTACGTCAATCACCGCGACCACCGAGAGACGGGCTGGGCGCTCCTCGATGCGGTGGCGCCCGCGGCCGCGATGCCGCTCTACTTTCCCGAGATGGGCGAACCGCACCACGTGGATCAACTGCTGCTGAGTGGAACGCACGAGCCCGACGTGGTGGCCGACGTGTCGCGAACGATTGACATCAAAGTGAAAGCAATTCTCTCGCACTCGTCACAGATGGCCGGCGACGCCGACGCCATCCGAGAGCTCATATACGGGCGAGCTGAGCAGGCCGGACGATCGATTGGCGCGCAGTTCGGTGAGGCCTTCCGCAGTGTCGAACTCGCCTTCTGAGAATCCCACGGTCGACGAAGCGCCGATCCTGCACATCGACCTTGACGCCTTCTTTGCGTCGGTGGAGATTCTTGATGACCCCACGCTGAAGGGTAAGCCCGTCGCCGTCGGCGGCGGGGGAGAGCGTGGCGTGATCGCGAGTGCGAGCTATGAGGCCCGTCGATATGGCGTACGCAGCGCGATGCCGAGCGTCATCGCGAAACGTAGATGCCCCAACCTCATCATCCTGCCGGGCCGTTTCGACCGCTACGAGGCGTACTCACGACGGTTCCACGACATTGTTCGTGATTTGACTCCGGAATACGAACCGCTCGGTCTGGACGAGGTCTTCGCCAATCTGGCCAGCCTTCGTCGCTTGCACGTGCGACCAATGACCGCGGCGGCGCAGTTGCGGCGTCGGATCAATGACGAACTCGGCCTGCTCTGCGGTGTCGGTCTCGGGCGGAACAAGCTGTTCGCGAAGTTGGCGTCCAAGGAGTCCAAACCCACCGTCATTGACGGACGTCTCGTCGTCGGCGCCGGCGTCGTATGGGTCAGCCCCGAGCTCGAGCGTCAGTGGTTGGGCGAGTTGCCGGTGCGGGCCCTCTGGGGCGTGGGGCCTGCGATGGCGGCGAAGTTGCAGAGACTGGGCCTGCACTACGTCCGTGACCTGGCCAAGGTTGATGAGGTGACGTTGGCCGGACACGTGGGCGTCGCCATGGCCTCCACACTTGTCGCGTACGCGCACGGGGAGGATAAGCGCGAGGTCACGGTTGATCGAGTGCTCAAATCCGTCGGGCACGACCAGACGTTTGCGAAATCATTGGTGGGCATTGACGCAATCGTCGAGGCGGCCAAGGGCCACGCCGCGGTCGTCGCGCGCGCGCTGCGCAGCCAGCACCGCGTCGCGCGCACGATCACCATCGCCGTGCGCTTCGACGACCTCACGAGTGTGAGTCGAAGTCAGACGCTCTCCTTTGGCATCGACGAGGAGTACGCAATCCTCGCCATCGCCGAAGCGTTACTGCAATCCATCGACATCCACAACTCCGTTCGTCTCTTGGCCGTTCACGCGTCATCATTCCTCGAGCGCGACGACAACAATGTGCAACTCACGTTCGGCCTCGATCCCGCGTCCAGCAATGCCAGGGAGCAGGCTGAAGCAATATCACGTGAACGTCAAGTGAGCAACGAAGCGCTTCGCGACGCGGTTGACGAAGTCCGCGAGAAGTTCGGCAAGTCGTCAGTGGGAGTGGCCGCTGAACTTGGCCAACACGGTGTGGAGATTGCGACCCAACGCGGCAGCAACGCCTTTGGACCGGAGAGCTACCAACATGGTGAGTGAAGTGAAGAGAAAGTAGAAGTTTCCACCTAAGTGCCTAAAGCCAGTAAGGCACCGAAAGTGAAAAAACATACCCACGGCGCACCCGCGTGATTACGTCGAGATTATGTGGCACCCACGCGGCGCTTCAGGAGCCGATGGGCGTGATCCCACAAGCTCTGAGTTGGGTGCGTGCTTGCTGGTCGAACTGACTCATCGCGTTGGTCACGCTGTTCGTCGAGAGCACACCGCCCAGTTCGACGAAGTAGCGGTTCAACTCCGCTCGCAGTTGGGCGGTGGGGACGGCGCCCTGCGCGAGCGTGGCGTCATACATAAGTTTGTTCACCTGATCTTCTTGCGCCACCGTAAGAGTGGGCTCCGGGTGGCTAAAGCTCCTGGCAATTGCATCCGCATCGGTGCCCACCACTCTCACGATCGGGGCACAGAACGCGTGGGGCCATTTCGTCGCCGGCAAGAGCGCCCACGCTACGCCCACGATGACGATGGCAATCAAGACAGCAACAACGATGCGGCGCATACTCACGATGGTATCGACAAGGTCCC
Organism: Acidimicrobiales bacterium; assembly: GCA_036511575.1. Classification (GTDB taxonomy): domain Bacteria; phylum Actinomycetota; class Acidimicrobiia; order Acidimicrobiales; family RAAP-2; genus RAAP-2. The sequence goes on along the minus strand of DATCCA010000036.1, from coordinate 1,084 downwards.
GTTTCGCGTCGATGGGCGCCGCGTTGGCCATTATTGGTATTTGCTACGGCAGTCAGAGGGATACCCCGTAGAGAAAGCGTTGCCAGAAGGGGGCGGCCCTACCTTGGGATGAAGTCAAGGTAGGGCCGCGGGGGAATTCATAGAGTTATTCGTCGCCGATGTCGATTCGGATGGGCAATGCGGACATTGCGGACAAAGTACCGCACAAACCCCTGAATTTCAAGGGATCCTGCGCGAGAACATCCGAATCGACGTCGGTGACGAACTAGAAGTGGATATGTATGGATGACATCAGAGAGGTCAGTGACGCCCAACTTGTCACAATGATCGCGCGCTACAACGAAGTGGCGCTGGCTGAGACGTACCGCCGTCACGGCGGAGCCGTCTTTGGGCTCGCTCGACGAGTGCTGAACGGTGCCGCCGAAGCCGAGGATGTTACCCAGGAGATCTTCCTTCGACTCTGGAACCAACCGGAGCGATTTGACCCCACGCGAGGAACGCTGCGCAGTTTTTTGTTGACCCAGAGTCACGCTCGGGCTGTCGAAACGATTCGCTCACTCAGTGCGCGGCGACGTCGTGAGATCAGCGACGCGCAAAAGACCGCTCGTGGTGCCTACGACATGCAACACGAAGCGTGGGATGTTGTGCTGGCCGAGGACGTCAAGAAGGCCTTGGGGGAGTTGCCGCCAGAAGAACGACGAGCGATTGAACTCGCGTATTTCGAAGGACTCACCTACGTTAAGGTTGCCGAGATTTTGAACGAACCCGAAGGAACAGTGAAGAGCCGAATCAGGAACGGAATGCGACGAATGCGTGCAACACTCGTCGAGTCCGGAATCGAAGGGGCGGAGCGATGATGGAACACGACGAAGCCAACGAGCTTCTCGCGGCCCTCGCGTTGAACGCCGTCGAGAGCGATGTGGCGCTCGAAATTGAATCGCACGTCTCGACCTGCCCGCGCTGTCAGAGCGAGTTGGACAGCTTCCGTGCCGTGGCGGCGTCGCTGGGCAACTCCGTCGAGGCGCTCCCCGAAGGGCTCTGGTCGAACATTTCGAGTCAACTGTGGGAGCGCAAGGGCGAAGAG
>DATCCA010000035.1:0-9564 GCA_036511575.1 Acidimicrobiales bacterium | reverse complement strand
ATCGGCTGACGCGGGGATTCATTTCGATTACGAGACGCTCACCGGAGTCGGGGTCAACCGCGAACTGCACGTTGGAGCCGCCCGTCTCGACACCGACGCGACGAAGTACCGCGAAGGCGTCGTCACGCATGGCCTGATACTCAACGTCCGACAGGGTTTGAATCGGTGCGACGGTGATCGAGTCGCCGGTGTGCACACCCATCGGGTCGAAGTTTTCAATACTGCAGATCACCACGCAGTTGTCCGCAACATCGCGCATGACCTCGAGTTCGAACTCCTTCCAGCCCGCGATCGACTTCTCCACGAGTATCTCGCCCACCGGCGACGCGGCGATTCCCTCCGTCGCGAGTCGGCGCAGGTGCTCCTCGTCGTGGGCAATACCGGTGCCGGCGCCACCGAGAATGAAACTCGGTCGAATGATGATTGGCCAGCCGATCTCCAACGCAATGACGACTGCTTCGTCCACCGAACGCGCGAAGCCCGATTCGGGGACGGCGAGTCCAATGTCGGCCATCGCCGCTTTAAAGAGTTCGCGGTCCTCGGCCGTTGCAATCGCTTCGGGTCGTGCGCCAATCACTTCCACGCCCAGTCGCTTGGTCACGCCTCGTCGCACGAGCTCCATGGTCAGGTTGAGCGCCGTCTGTCCCCCGAGCGTGGGCAAGAGCGCGTCGGGACGTTCACGCTCGATGATGTCGGTCAACACATCGGCGTCGAGCGGTTCAATGTAGGTGACGTCAGCGGTCGCCGGGTCGGTCATGATCGTGGCGGGATTGGAATTGACGAGAATGACTTTGAAACCCTCGGCTCGAAGAACCTGGCAGGCCTGCGTTCCCGAGTAGTCAAACTCACAGGCTTGACCAATAACGATCGGGCCCGAGCCGATAACCATGATCGAATGGATATCGTCGCGCCGCGGCATCAGCGCACGCCACCCGACGTCGTGAGCAACGCGTCGAATCGATCGAAGAGGTAACGAGCGTCGTGAGGACCGGGTCCCGCCTCGGGGTGATACTGCACCGAGAAGCAGCGATCCTCGAGCGAGGCAATGCCCTCAATGACCCCGTCATTGAGATTGACGTGGCTGACTACGCCACGCACGAGCGAGTCGGCCACCACCGCGTAGTTGTGGTTCTGCGCCGTAATCTCCACGCGGCCAGTCGCTAAGTCACTCACTGGATGATTACTGCCGTGGTGACCGAATGGCAACTTGAAGGTCCGTCCCCCCAGTGCGGTCGCGAGGAGTTGATGCCCGAGGCAGATGCCAAAGATCGGCACCGTGCCGAGGAGCTCCTCAAGCACGCCAACCTGCGCGCCTAACGCAGCGGGATCCCCCGGACCATTCGAGAGGAAGACCCCGTCAGGATTGAGCGCGCGCACGTCGACGGCGCTGGTCGACGAAGGCACGACCGTTACGCGGAATCGCTCGGCGAGGTGGTGGACCATCGTTGTCTTGATGCCGTAATCGAACGCGACCACGTGCAGGGCACCGTCGCCACGCGTATAGGCGCGCGGAGTTGTGACCATTGACACCAGGTCGGTGTTGTCGGTGCCCACGGCCCGAGCGGCGGCGGCGGCCACCACTGGCGGGTCAGTGTGACCGAAGGCGCCCGGCAGGGCGCCGTGGGCTCGCAGGTGTTTCGTCAGGCGCCTTGTATCGACGCCCACGATGGCCGGTACGAGGTGTTGGCGCAGGAACCCCTCGAGCGGTCCAACCGAACGCCAGTTGGATGGAAGGTGGGAGAGTTCACGCACGACAATTCCCGCACACCAGGGATGCAGTGACTCGTCGTCCAGTGGCGTGACGCCGTAGTTGCCGATGTGCGGGTACGTGAAGCTGATGATCTGACCGGCGTAGCTGGGGTCCGTGATGACCTCCTGATAGCCACTCTGCGCGGTGTTGAAAACGAACTCACCGCTCGTTACCCCCTCGTCGCTGAGATACCCGGCGGCGTAGCCCTCGAACGTGGCGCCGTCGGCGAGGACGAGGACTGAGGGGACGCTTTTCACGTCAAGACCTCTTGATCGACGATGAGTCGGCCCTTCGCGATGGTCGCGCGCACGCGACCGGAAAGTTCGCGTCCGTCGTAGGGGGTATTCATGGATCTGCTCGCGAGCGCGTACCGGTTCACCGTCCAGCGAGTGCTCGGTGAGAAGACGGTGAGGTTGGCGTCGTCGCCCGCCGCTACCGAACCACCGTGTGCGCTGTGACGCGGCGGAGCATCTTCTCGTCGCAGTTGCGCTATCGCGGCCGGTCCACGGCTCAGTACTTGGAAAAAGACGGCGGGGTCGCACTGGGCCGCGCCGAGGGCTTCGTAGGTCAGCGATGCCGCGTGCTCGAGTCCGAGCATCCCCGCGGGCGCCTCATCGAAGGGCAGGTCCTTCAATTCGGGCGCGTGCGGCGCGTGATCGGTCGCCACGGCGTCGACGTCGCCACGTCGAAGTGCGGCAACGAGAGCGGCTACGTCGTCCCTGGTGCGAAGTGGCGGGTGCACTTTGAAGGCCGGGTCGTAGCCCTCGCAGCACTGCTCGTCGAGTGTGAAGTGGTGTGGCGCAACTTCGAAGGTGACACGGAGGCCCTCGGAACGTGCCGCGACGACCAGAGCCGCCGAACGGGCAGTCGAGAGATGAAGGAAGTGCATCGCCGCGCCGGTCGCGCGCACCAGTTCAATGTCACGCATGACCATGAGTTCCTCGGCGAGCGCCGGTCGCCCCGTGAGACCGAGACGGCCGCTCAGCGCCCCTTCGTTCATGGTCCCGCCGCCCGCGAGTTGCTCGTCCTCGCAGTGTTGTGCCAAACGCACACCGAGTGGGTTGGCATAAAGCAGGGCTCGTCGCATCACCGATGGGTCCTGCACCCCGATGCCGTCGTCACTAAAGAGTCGCACTCCGAGCGCCGCCATTTCCGCCATCGGCGCCAGCGCCTCGCCACGACGTCCTTGGGTGATGGCGCCGGCAACGCATATGTCGAGCGGTGTTGTCGCACCGCGCGCGAGCACGTACGAGACTGACGCGACGTTATCGAGACACGGCTCGGTGTTGGGCATCGCGACGAGCGCGCAGTAGCCCCCGAGAGCCCCAGTTCGCGCGCCGCTCTCAATGGTCTCGGCCGCTTCGCGGCCGGGCTCTCGAAGATGGGTGTGCAGGTCGACGAATCCCGGACCGACCCAACAGTCGCGGGCATCGACCTCGTAGGCGTCACTCGGTGCGTCAATCGACGGTCCAACTTCGGCGATGGTGCCGTCCACGACGAGGACGTCACCGATGACGCTCGACGTTGGTCCAATAATGAGACCTTGGCGCAGGACGATGCTCATGACTCCCCCGATCCGGCCACGCTCAGATACAGCACCGCCATGCGAATCGGCACGCCATTGGCGACCTGTTGCTCCACAATCGCAGCGGACGCGTCGACAACGCGTGAATCAACTTCTACACCGCGATTCATTGGACCCGGATGCATGATGAGCGTTTCAGGTCGCATTCGGGCGAATCGCTCCACCGTCAAGCCGTGGGTGAAGGTGAACTCGGCGAGGCTCGGCACGAACGCGCCCGAACCTCGCTCCGCCTGAAGGCGGAGCAGTCCCACGACGTCAGCCCACTCGAGTGACTCGTCGAAGTTGGTGGCGACGGTGACGGGCCACTGCTCGACGCCGTCGGGCAACAGCGTGCCCGGGGCGCAGACGCGCACCTCGGCGCCGAGGGTGCTGTAGGTCGCGATGTCACTGCGCGCGACACGACTGTGGCGAAGGTCGCCGACGATCAGGATGCGAAGGCCTTCGAACAACTCACCACCCGATTCGAGACCGGTCGTGCCTTGTCGCTGACTCAGCACCTGGCGGATGGTGAAGGCGTCCAGAAGTCCCTGGGTTGGGTGTTGGTGTTGTCCGTCACCAGCGTTGATGACGCGCACGTGGGGCACGTAGCGACTCACCTGGAGCGCGGCGCCACTGGAACGATGGCGAAGTACGACCGCGTCGATGCCTAAGGCGTCGATGGTCGCGATGGTGTCGCGTAGCGACTCCCCCTTCTTCACACTGCTTGATGCGACAGCCAGCGAGAGAACATCGGCGCTCAGCCGCTTGGCCGCCGTCTCAAAACTGAGTCGCGTACGCGTCGACTCTTCGAAGAACAATGAGGCGACGACGCGACCCTTGAGGGCCGGCACTTTCTTGATCGTGCGGCGGTTGACCTCGACGAAGGACTCGGCCGTGTTGAGGACTTCGAGGATCGCGTCACGACTTATCTCGTTGAGTGACAGAAGGCTCTGACCGCGGATTGACGTAATCACGTGGCCTCGCTCGTTCCAATCCACACACCGTCCAGCGTTGCCACAATGGCTTCATCAATGGCGGTCGGCAGATTCTTTCCCACGAAGTCGGGACGGATTGGCAACTCGCGGTGACCCCGGTCAACCAGAACACACAGTTGCACGGCTCGAGGCCGTCCCCAGTCTGAGAGCGCGTTGAGCGCAGCGCGGATCGTGCGGCCGGTAAACAGTACGTCGTCGACCAGGACCACCGTTCGATCGGTGAGGTCGTGATCGATACTCGTCTGCGATGACGCGGGCACGGGATTGTGCGAGAGGTCGTCTCGGTAGAAGGAGACGTCGAGCAAGTTGGCCGTCACCGGAGCGTTCGAGATTTCAGAGAGGTACCCTGCGAGGGCTATGGCAATTGGGGCGCCACCGCTCTGGAGTCCGATGATTGACAGCGACTCCGTCGTGTGATTTCGTTCAACGACTTCGTGCGCCATTCGCCGCAGGGCACGCGTAACGTCATCGGCGCTCATAAGTTGGCTCTTCGCAAAAAACGCCAAGCCGCGTGCGCGTGCCTGGCGTTCGTTATTACTACTCATCAGTCTCCTGTCGTACGAGCCTCACGGGACTCGCTTCACGACCGACTCACTTCGCCCGAGGGCGCAGAAAAGTCGTGCGGTGTTAGTGGATCGTATTGATTGTAGTCGTTAGTCACGACACAATTACTGAGTACATTGCAATCCACACCCAGGACGTGCGGATCAGGCGTGCGTGATGTCAGCGCTCGCCTGAGAGTAGACCGCGCGAGGTGCGAATCGTGAGAACCTGTCCCCAGAACGGTACGGGCCATCACTCGAAGGCCCGCTAGGAAGAGGCAGTGGAGTTGAAACGTCGTTCAGGGATAAATTTCCTTTAATGACTAGGGATACAAAGAACACGTTCAGAATCCACTTCGGGTTGTTTCTGGCCGAACTCATTTGCATCCCCGCGTTCCTGTTCGAGCTGACACGCGCGCTCGGCGGCAATACGCTCTCGTGGGCTTACGTCTTTGAATGGCCGTTACTCGGTGGGTACGCGATCTACATGTGGAAAAAACTTTTACAAGATGAGCGTGGGGAGCGAACGCGACCGCCGGTCGTTTTCGACAAAGAGGACCCCGAGCTCGACGCGTGGAACGCCTATCTCGCGAGCGTTCATCACAACGATCAGCCGGCGACGCCCGACGAGCGCGAGGACTGACTCGCTAGCGGCGATTGCGGAGCGCCGAAAGGTGCCACGATCAGTGCACACCTGACTCGTGCAGCAACGTGATCAATTCGCTTTCGGTTGAGTGTTGTCCTGCCGAGTTGGCGAGAGGCTCGTCGGGGACGATCCACGTGAGTCGTCCACTGGGATTAATGATGAACATGAAGTCCGAGTGGATACTCATTTTGGCGGTCGGCGCCATGGACACGCCGACGCCGAATGAGTGCCAGACCCTTTGGACGGAGGAAAGTTTTCCCGTTACGAAGTAGAAGTTCTTCACTCCCGAAAGACCGTGGAGCGCGATGAAATGATTCACGTTCGCCAGGGTCTCGTGGTACGGGTCAGCCGCCACCGCGACAATGTCAATTTTGGCGCCCGGTGAGAGTTCGGTACGGACCTGTTTCAGTTGCGCCGCCAACAAAGGACAGTCGCTCCAGCATTCGGGGTCGAGAAAGGTCAACAGCGTGTAGCGGCCCGCGTGTTCGTCCAGTGAATACGTCACGCCATGTTGGTCAGTGAGCGTGAAGCTCGGCGCCACGGTGTCCACGGATGACGCGGGCCCGTTCTGCGCCAAGTAGAGCGTGCTCTCCGCGGACGCGACGGTTGCCCAACCCATCGACACCGCCGCGAAAAGGACCATGGCCGAAGCGAAGGAAGCCAGTACCGCGCCCGAACTTGATCGCATCTCCACTGGCAAGTGGCGCCGCAACGGTGACGCCGACGCGCGCGCCGGACTCGCGCACCACGCCAAGACAGCCAAGGGAAGCATTGAGTTGACGTCGGTGGCGAGCCCGCCCCAGAACGGCACATCTTGAACCACCACCCACATGAACAGGCAGCCAATGACGAACGTTCGCGTGGGCCAGCGCAGCCCAAGCTCACTGGCAAACCAGAGACCACCGGCGCAGGTGAGGAGCCAGATGATCACGATGATGTTGATGCCGCCACCCAAGGTCCCGGCGACATCACCAAATTTCGTCACAATCCAGGCGAGCGGATGAGGCTGGGGCAACTTCGTCATTGTCTTCGCCATGATGGTGAGCGCATTCGAGTTCCCGCCCTGCCAGAAGTCCCGCGAAGGTAGGAACTGCAACACAGCGCCCAACGCCAGGAGGATGCTCAGGCCCCGAAGCGTGTAGCGAGAGAAGCGTTCGCTGAACGTGCGAACCGGTACCGCGAGCCAGACACCGGCAGCGATGTACAACAGCGCGGCGCCGGGCCACCCAAAGAGTATTGAGTTGGAACTCTGGAATATTCCGCCCGCGCCATTGCCGACCAGCCATATCATCGCGGCCCAGCCCACTGACACCCCCGCAGCGATTCGCCCGACTGTGGCGTTGGAGATGAGAAGGAGAACCCCAATGCCCACCTGGATCCATGCCGTCCCCACGGCCAGGGCAATCGGATGATTGTTCCAAATGCTGATGCCGTCGAACATGATCGCGTGGAGCCACGTGGGAGTGCCGCCCGCGGTCGGCGCCACGACGTTATTCGCGAGTCCGAGCGGCATTGAGGCCTGGAACTGCAATACGGCGTCAATGAGCCATAGGACACCGAAACTGAAACGCAGGTACGTCCGACTCCGCGGCTCAGTGAGCCCACTCGTCGACAAGTTGAAAGTGTTCAACCGTTTCAGAACACTGGCGGCGATGAGAAGAAGAAGGGCGATCCCAATGATCCACGACACGCTGGTCTCAAAGGCGTTGTGGCGAAAGATCGAATTGACGAGTGGGTTCGTCAGCGAGACTGGTGCGCCACCCATACCCGGCATCGTCGAGACTCCCTTTTCTAACTAAGTACAGTCTCAGCAATTGACGACAAGACGCCGTTCACGAATTTAGGCGACGCATCCGTGGAATAGACCTTCGCCAACTCAACGGCCTCGTCAAGGATGACCGCCTTCGGCGGCGCGTCGTCCATCAGCATCTCTCCAATGGCGAGGGTCATGACCAACCGGTCAACGAGCGCGATGCGCTCCAGGGGCCAATCGATTGAGTATTCGCTGATCAGTTCGTTCGCCCGGTCCACGTTCAGTTCCGCCGACGTCAGGAGCGCAATGACGTAGTCGTCGGGCGCCAGTGGGAGTGCTTCTACGACGACGAGCACCTGTCGATCCTTGATTGATGCCTCGTACATGATCTCGAGTGCGCGTTCACGCGCGTGATGTCGACGATTGCCTAGTTCGCTCACACTAAGCCCGGGTCATATATTCGCCGGTGCGCGTGTCGACTTTGATGGCCTCGCCGGGACCGACGAACAACGGCACTTGCACCACGAGTCCGGTTTCGAGCGTCGCGGACTTTCGTGCGCCCGACACGCGGTCACCCTGGATTCCCGGCTCGGTTTCGGCGATGATCAATTCGACCGACGCCGGCAACTCAACACCAATGATCTCGTCATTGTGGAGAATCAGCATGGCCTTGCCGGTCTCCTTCAAGAAGTCGGCGGCGTCGCCCAGACTCTTGGACGAGACCGGGACCTGGTCGTACGTCGACTGGTCCATGAAGATGTAGTCGTCGCCGTCGCGGTACAAATACTGCGTATCGCGCTTGTCCATGATGGCCTGTTCGAGGCGCTCGTCGGAGCGGTACGTACGCTCAATGACCGCACCGGAGCGGGCGTTGCGCAACTTGGTGCGCACGAAGGCACCGCCCTTACCCGGCTTCACGTGCTGGAACTCAATGACCGTGAACAGACCCTCGTCAATCTTGATGGTGATGCCGTTTTTGATATCGGAGGTTGATATTACTGCCATGGGCGTAGAGACCTTTCGCGAATCGTGCGGTGCCCATTCTACGCTGCACCCCGTGGGCGTTGAAACCTAGGTCTTCTGGGTGAGACGGCGCACGGCGTCCAGTGCTAACTCGTAACTCGCGGCGCCAAAGCCGGCAATCGAACCATTCACCGATCCGGCCAAGGTGCTGAGGTGACGAAACGGTTCGCGCGCGGCGGGATTGGACAGATGGACTTCAATCTTGACCCCGTCGAAAGTGTCGAGCGCGTCGGCGAGGGCCCACGACGAGTGCGTCAGTGCCCCCGCGTTAATCACCACGGCGACCGCGACGTCGCGCGCCGCGTGCACTGCCTCGATGAGGTCGCCTTCGAAGTTCGACTGGACGTGGCGAACGCTGAAGCCAGCCTCGGTCGCGAGTTGGCGAAAACGCTCCACGTGCTCGTCCAACGTCTGAGTGCCGTAGACCTCAGGGTTTCGTGAACCCAAGAGGTCGAGGTTCGGTCCCGACAACAGCAGTATTTCGTTGCTCATGGTTCTCCTTGAAAACGTTCTAGTACGTCGTGCACCAACGCAGGTTCAACACCGTGCACCGTGCCGAAACCTTCGGCACCCCCAAGAACAAATGTGAGGTCGTGGTGGGCCTTCTTATCGTGACTCATCGCCTCGAGGAGCGACAAGGTCGGAAAATGCGCGGGAATGCGTGACTGGAGACCGAGCGAGAGCAACACTTCGTCGTGTCGAACAATTTCGCTGGGATCAACTCGACCGAGCGCCGCTGCGAGGCGAGGCGCAAAGGCGAGGCCAATGGCGACGGCCTCGCCGTGACGAAGTCCTTCGGTGTCGCGCGCGAGCGCCACTTTTTCAAGTGCGTGCGCCAACGTGTGGCCGTAGTTCAGTAGTGCCCGGCGTCCGCCTTCTCGCTCGTCCTCACGCACGATCGCCGCCTTGAGCGAGACCGACAGGACAATGAGATCGTGGAAGGAGACCGCGGACAGCTCCGCGGCAAAGCCGCCTTCGAGGAGCCAACATTTGGCGACCTCACCCAGACCGGCAAGTCGCTCGCGTTCGGGCATCGTCAAGAGTGTCGAGAAATCACACAGCACGCCGATTGGTTGGTGGAATGAACCGACAAGGTTCTTACCGGCTCGAAGGTTGACGCCGGTCTTACCGCCAATTGCCGCATCGACTTGACCAACGAGTGAAGTAGGGACCTGCACGAGCGCAATACCGCGCAGGTACGTTGCCGCCGCGAAGCCCGCGAGGTCGGTGACCGCTCCCCCGCCAATACCCACAATCACGTCATCGCGCGAGAGTTGGAGCTCAGCGAGTC
>DATCCA010000034.1:0-17077 GCA_036511575.1 Acidimicrobiales bacterium | reverse complement strand
ACGTCGAAGGGCAACACCATCTACGTGAACGGCAAAGCATTGAAAGAGCCGTGGACGTACTTCCGCACTATCGGAACCCCGATCGGCCACGTCACGGTTCCAATAAACAGTTACTTCGTGATGGGTGACAATCGAGCCGATTCGTGCGACAGTCGATTCTGGGGAACCGTGCCGCGCTCGGACATTATCGGCAAGGTGTTCCTGCGAGTTTGGCCGCCCAAGCGGATCGGCTTCATTTAGCGTTGCCCGTGCGACGTGGTTACACGCCGACGTGTGTCCAGTGCATGTCACCACTCATGAAAGCGTTCATCGCGGTCAAGAACTGGTGCAGGTCGCAGGGCTTTACGAAGTAGTCGTTGGCGCCGGCGGCCATGCATTCATCGATTTTGCAGCGATGGGCCTCGGCCGAGAGCATGATGATTGGCGTATCCACCGTTCGCACGTCGGCGCGGAGTCGCTGCAGTACTCCAAGACCATTGATGTCCGGGAGTTGGAGATCGAGGAGGATCAAGTCGGGCCGGAGTGTTGTAGCGATTTCTATCCCTTCGACGCCGAGCGTCGAGGTAATCAGTCGCCAGTCCGTCTTTGCGTGGAACAGTCGGCTAATGATGTCGATGCTGTGCACGTTGTCGTCGACGTAGAGCACTGTTGGTTCGCACGACAGCTCTGAACGTATGTCTTGGTAAAACATGGTTGGTCCCCCGACCGATAACGACCAACTGAGATTCCCTCTCACGTGGTCAGTGAATCGCATTGCAACTACATCGACGCGAACGTCTTACGAGCGGGCTTGGTTACTGCCCCACAACCAACGTAACGATGGGCATTGTGATGCGTCTGTGAGCGATGACTACAACGTCTGTGAGTCAGGCAAGCAATGTCAACACCGTGAACACGGACATATTGTCGACAACGAACGGCGAATTACCTGGTTGAACGTTGCGCGGTGGTCAGTGCAGTCAAGAGTGCGACCTGATCAAGCCCGTACTTTGTGCCCCACGAGGGTGCCGTCGCCGACGTCGCAAACGCGAGATTGTTGACGTGTGTCGAGAGAACCTTGATGGCCTGGACGGCCGCATCAATATTGGGCTGCGCCGCACTTGACCAACGCTCGGCCGAGAGCTTCGCGGCGCAGGCGTTGAGCGCCACGACGAAGGGATGATCAAAGGGGGCCGCCTGGGACAAGGTGCCATTGAGGTTCGCCCAGGCTAGGAACTTGATGAGCCACTTGTTCATTGCGTTGTACATCGGCTCCGTAGCGGCGGCGTACTGACTCGAGAGTTGCGTCGGAGCCTCCACGACAATGCCCGCCGGCGGCACGTGCTTGAACTGTTCGAGTGCCCACTTCTGCGCCACGGACTTGGTAGTGCCTGAGACGAGATCAAGGACAATGACGTTGGCGTAGGACCAGCCGATCGACGTCGAGAGACGCACTCCCTTCTTGGTGACGCATTGCGCCTCAGTCGAACCAGGTATTCCCTTCAGCGCGGTCGTCTTCTTCGGCGTCACACCGGTTGCGGTTTTGCAACTCACGAGTACTTCGGACTGCGCTTGCACCGTTGGATTCACAATGGTTTGGGTGAATGCACCGATTTCGACAATGTCCTCAATCCCGTTGGACTGAGAGATCCATCCCTGCGTGGCGACGTGAGCCACGCCGTAGGTGGGCTCGAGTGCTGTGAGACCGGCCAACACCTTGGCCAGATACGGCTGGAGCGTCGACGTCGGCAGCGCCACGGCGCCGCCGATCGGGTCCTTCATGACGTACGCGCTCACTTTGGCGTCGCCCGCGGCGCCCGCGAGCGGCGCCGCCGTCACCGTGACAAAAGTGGCGACGCCAAGGCCGGTGACTATCCAACGCCGCACGATTCCCTTGATCACGTTGCCTTCAATCCGCGATCGTCGCGTGCGCCGAGTTGAGCTCATTGTTTCGCTGAAACCACCACGCGGTGTTGGCCACATTGAGTGCTCGTGTCCACGTCTCGACCTCGAGTTCGACCGCGACGTGCAGCACCGAGATCACGGTGTCGAGGAACATCGTTTCGGGATCCGACGCGGGCGTTGTCCAGTACTTCAGTCCTATAGGGGTGCCGCGGCGCAGGTAGTACTGAAGGAAGTTGACACGAGTGAAGAGCTCGACGTGACGATCGAAGAGCCCAACGTACGTCCGAGATCCGGTCATCACGACGTTCCATCGGGTGATGAGGGCCTGATTTCGAATCATCAATTCGTCGACCACTTTGAGCATCGTCGCTCGGCGTGCCGGTTCGGCTAAGGACCCGGCGAGAAATGTCCGAATCCCGTGGACGGCGTCGGGCGAATCGAGAATCGCGTGGACCTGCTCAGCCTCAAAATCCGCAGCGCCGGCGACATTGAGTTTCGTTAAGAGCGTGAGCCACGTGACGTTCGCGTTGTCCGCCAGTTCAAATAGACCGTATTGCGCCAGCAGGCGCCAACGTTGCTCAGAACGTTGATCGAGAATGACCTCGACGACCGTCAGGGACACGAGCGCCACCAAGATGGTCGACACGATTGCAGTGAGCATGGTGTGGCGGGCCCAAAAGGATCCGATAATGAAGTCCGAGACGCACGCGGCGAGCAAGAACACAATGGCCGCCGAGGCGGCCAGCCGACGCGGTGTCAACCACTGGTGACGCCCTTCGCTAGTCGGCGTACTCATGTCGACAGAGTAGACGAGGCGACCTGTCCGAGGACGCGGTCACCTATTCAAATCGACGTCATCCGTTGACGAGTTTCGAGACTCAATGAATGAAAGAGTTGGCGAAATGCACGACGTCACGCCTCGTCATGGCGACGTCGCAGAATCGCGAGCGAGGCAAACGACCACACGGCAATCAGGATGAGCCACAGCAAAAGGATGACCCACGGATGCAGTATTCGTAACTGCCCGATGGACGAATTATTCAGTGGTGCGTACCCGACCCAACCAGTGTTGCCCCGCGAACCGAACTCCCACGTCTCAAGCAGCCACTGTCCGAAGAAGTAGATGCTGAAAGCGAGTGCGACGACGATGACGCCGCGTTGCGAGCCGCTCAACGGACGAAGTTTCACTCGCCGAGTCTGGCACAACGTGCAACTGACAAAAGAGCGTTCGGTGTTGTTCGCTGAACGACTCGAGGCGTTGACAGTGTGACCACGCTGGCCGGGCCAACGGTTCGATCGTTTAGACGTTGCCGCCGCGACGACCCTCGGCAGTACCGCCGAGCATCGCCCAGACAAAGAGGCCGATTCCCGGCACGAGGAACCAGATGCCAAAGACCAGAGCGAGGACTACGAAGAAGGCGCCCATGCCCAGTGTGAAGGGGAAGATGGAAGTGCCCGGGAATGAACCGACCACGCCGGCACCACTGGACTGCGTGGCGTCGGGGTCGTCCTCGGGACGGGCCTTCATGCGTCGGCTCCACCAGTAGTAGTAACTACCCGGCAAGAAGCAGAGCAGCATGCCGGCGAACATCATCACGCCGCCGGCGTTCTCCAAGCTCCAGTTCCAGTAGACGGCGCACATGACGCCAAAGAACGTGCCGAGGCTCAGGAGGATCTTGGCCTCAACTCTCATCCGTCTTCATCCTGACCGTGCTCGAGGGCTGCGGTGAGGACCGCCGCGAGGGGTGGGGGTTCATCAGTGCCGCCACCGTGCGCGAGCGACCTGTGCTCGGGGTGGTTGTAGTCCCACGTCGGACGTTCAGATCGGATCTGGGGCAAGCGGTAGAAGTTGTGGTGCGGCGGAGGAGAGGTCGTGAACCACTCGAGGGTCTGGGCGTCCCAGGGATTGTCGCCGGCCGGGTACTTCTTCCAGCTCACCGCGACGTTCACCACGAAGATGATGGTCGAGATTCCGACCAGGACCGCACCGAAGGTGCTCCAGTCGTTGAGCGTCTTCCACTGCGGGTCGTGGAGGTAGACCGCGACGCGTCGCGGCATACCGTCAAGTCCGAGGAGGTACTGGGGCAACGTGAAGACCTGGGTGCCAATGAAGAGGAACCAGAACTGAATCTTTCCGAGGCGCTCGTTGAGCATGTAGCCGGTGATCTTCGGTCCCCAGTAATACAGTCCGCCCATGCCGGCCAAGACCAGGGCCATGACAATCGAATGGAAGTGCGCCACAACGAAATAGGTGTCGTGAGTGAAGAAGTCGAGCGGCGGACTGGCGAGGTACACGCCCGTGAGGCCACCAATCAAGAACGTAAACAGGAAGCCGAGGGCCATCAACATGGCGGTGGAGAACCATATCTCTCCTCTCCACATCGTTCCTATCCAGTTGAAGATCTTGATACCCGTCGGCACCGCGATCAGAAGACTCATGATTGAGAAGAAGGGGAGAAGGACAACACCCGTTGTGAACATGTGGTGCGCCCAGACACCCAGTGACAGTGCGCCAATGGAGAGCGTCGCGAAGACCATCGACTTGTAACCAAAGACGGGCTTGCGCGAGAACACCGCGATGATTTCGGTCGCCATGCCAAAGAAGGGCAGGGCGAGAATATAGACCTCGGGATGGCCCCAGAACCAGAAGATGTGTTGCCACAGGACCGGCACTCCTCCACCCGCGACAGAGAAGATATGGGTGCCGAAGTGGCGGTCGCAGTACAGCATGATGAGGCCGGCAGTGAGGACGGGGAAGGCGAGCAGGATGAGAATTGCGGTCACCAACATGTTCCAGGTGAAGATCGGCATTCGAAACATGGTCATGCCCGGGGCACGTAAGTAGAAGATCGTGGCGGTCAAGTTGACGCCAGTGAAGATGGCTGAGAAACCCGTGAGTAACAGTCCGCCGATCCAAAGGTCGGCACCGGCGCCGGGGGTGTTGATGGAGTTTGACAACGGCGCGTAGGCCACCCAGCCGAAGTTGGCCGCGCCACCGGCGGTGAAGAAGCCCATCAACATGGTGATGGCGCCCATCAGATAGAGCCAGTACGAAAGGGCGTTGAGACGTGGGAACGCCATGTCGGGCGCGCCGATCTGAATCGGCACGATGATGTTCGCGAGCCCACCGAAGGCGAAGGGACCAGCGAAGAGGTAGATCATCACCGAGCCGTGCATAGTGAAGAGTTCGTTGTACTGGGCCAGCGAGACGAGCGAGCCGTTCGGAGTGGCGAGCTGCGCGCGAATGATCTCAGCGAAGAGACCACCGATGACGAGCATGATCACCGACGTGACGGTGTAGGAAAGCCCGATGATCTTGTGGTCGGTCGTCGTCAGCCACTTGAGGATGCCGGTCGGACCGTGATGCTCTTCGCGGTGTTCGCTGTGCCCGTCGCCCGAGAGGACGACTGGCGGATCGAGGACGTCAGTCATCAGTTGTCTCCGTGACTAGAGGCCGGCTTCGTGGGCACGCCCGTGTCCGTCTGTTGGTTCGTCGTGGCCTTCGCGGCGGCCGCTGCTGCGGGGTTCGACGATGACGCCAGCCACGCCGTGAACTGGGGCATCGTCACGACCTTCACATTGAAGAACATGAGCGAATGGTAGAGGCCGCAGAGCTGGGTGCACTGGCCGAAGAAAGTGCCCGTCTTCACTGCTTCAATCGTGAATTGGTTGAGTACGCCGGGCAGCGCGTAGCGCGAGAAGTTGAACTCTTTCACGTAGAAGCCATGGATGACGTCCGTCGAGGTCAGGTTGATGTGCACGTTGGTGTTGACCGGAATCACCATGGTGGGAGCCTGGGTCGTCTGACCGATGACGCTCGTCCCCGTACCCGGGTAGGTGAACTTCCAACCCCACTGGAATGCATTGACGTCAACGGTGACGTTGGTCTTGGGGTTGGCAACTTCTTTGTTCTCCACGACGAGCGTCGCCGCGAACAGTCCAAAGACGACGAGGATTGGAATCACCGTATAGAGCACCTCGGCCGGGAGGTGGTACTGGCTCTGACGCGGGATGTTGTCGCCCTTACGGCGAAAGCGAAGGATCGCGTAACAGAAAAGAACGACGACGAATCCGCCAATAACGACGGCGCCAATGGAGAAGCCCTGCCAGAGGTGGTAGACGGACTTCGAACTTACGGTGGCGCCCGCGTGGGCCCCGAAGGATGGCACGGTGCATCCCGAGAGGGCCAGTGCCGCAAGGGGTAGTGCAATGAAACGTCGAACGCGACGCCACCGTCCACCACGTTTTGTTGCACCCTGAGGGGGCAGGGTAGGTGTTTCCACGATTCAGAGACTACTCAATTTTTCACAAAGGACTCGTCGTCGAAGTCGAGAAAGTCCGTACGCCCACTGGCAGAGAGGGGGCAACGTCAGCCGTGCGGCGACGCTGGGGAGCCACGACGACCGAGACGATGCGTCGATCGCGAACCAGTGCTACTTGTCGGCCTCGGGTGCCTTGATCTCCGTCGGGGTGGCGGGCGCGTCGGTGGTGCCGTCCGCGTTCTTCGCCGTCTTGAGACCCTTCTCGAACTCGGTCTTGGCCGAGCCGAGATTACGAGCCAACTTGGGAATAGCCGAGCCCCCGAAGACGAGAACTGCCACAACGATGACAACGATCAAGAGATCGGGTCCAAAAATTTCGCCTAAGAACACTGCCTTCTCCTTTGACGTGCGTACTGCCAGAGTAGTGCCCTTCACGTAGGTTCGTGAATGCGCCCACTTTCTCCATCCAGTTATTCGATTCAGCAAGAATGTTCAGATGTCGAACCTGACCAGAGGGACTGTTCTCGATTCGCTGAGCGTGGCGCTGACCGTCGGCGCCTACGGGACCGCCTTTGGGGCTACGGGCGTCGCCGGGGGCTTTTCAGTCCTGCAAACCTGCCTCTTCTCACTGCTCACGTTCTCGGGAGCCAGCCAATTCGCCGCCGTGGGTGTGATTGCGTCGGGCGGCGCGGCAGCGAGTGCCATCGTGACCGCCGCGCTGCTCGGGACTCGCAACGCACTGTACGGCATCCAGATGTCACCTATCTTGCGGGTCAAGGGAGTCCGGCGCATCGCCGCCGCGCAGATCACGATCGACGAATCGACCGGCGTCGCCCTCTCCCAAGCACCCCGAGGCGTGCGCGCCATGCGTGAGGGGTTCTGGCTGACCGGCACCGGTGTGTTCATCTTCTGGAATCTCTTCACGCTGCTCGGAGCTCTGGGCGCCAAGGCGCTCGGCAATCCCGCGTCGTATGGTCTCGACGCCGCCGTGCCGGCCGCGTTCCTCGGACTTATCTGGCCCCGGCTCCAGACGAATTTTCTGCGAATGGTCGCCGTGGTCTCGATGGCCTTCGCGCTGCTCATCACGCCGTGGCTCCCGGCGGGACTGCCGATTATCGCCACCACCGTCGTCGCGGTGGCACTCGGGTGGAGCGCGCGATGAGTACCTCGACGTTGTGGATCGTGATGGGTGCCACGAGCGCGCTCTGCTTCGCGATGAAACTGCTCGGTCACCTCGTGCCCGAGTCGTGGCTCGCGAACGAACGACTCCAACGGATCAATGCGCTCATCCCTATCTGCCTCTTGAGTGCCTTGGTCGTGGCTGAGGGATTCGTCGTGAAGACGCACATCGTGCTCGATCACCGACTGGCCGGCCTCGGCGTCGCACTGGCCGCGCTGTGTGCCAAGGCGCCGTTCCCCGTCGTGGTGGTCGCCGCCGCCGCAACCTCAGCGCTGGTGTACCACCTGCACCTGGGCTAACCAGTGAGCGCGACGCCCAGCACGAGCGCGGCCACAGACGCCAACGACGCGATTCCGGCGTACATGCCCTTCGTCTTTGGAGCTTTCGCGCGGCTGTGCACGACGGTACCCACACCGGCCAGAACGACGCACACCATCTTGACCATGAACACGACCTTCCAGCTGTAGGTCGCGTGCGACGGACTCACTGCGGCGTAGTTCCACAGTCCCGTGGCGGCGAGAACCCAGAAGGCCGGCCAACTGAGCTTCGCGAACGCGTTGGCGACCTGTCGTGGCGCGCTGTCGCCGAGTCCACGCACCGTCGGCAACAGTCCGGCGAGCACGAACTGCCCTCCGACCCACACCGACGCCGCGAGGACGTGCAACGACAGGCGAACGATCGTGACACCGTTCGCGAGCGACGTCTGGTCAGCGAGCAGACCGGCGTGCACCTATTTACCTTGCCAGTTCGGTTCGCGCTTTTCGGCGAAGGCGATCGCGCCTTCGAGGGCGTCGGCGCTTCGACCGATCATTCCAAAGGCGTCACCGTTCAGTGTCCAGCTTTCCTCTTCGGAGAGCTCGCGCGACTTCTTCATCACGTCCTTGCTGGTGCGCACGGCGAGCGGCGCATTCTTGGCAATTCGTTCTGCCAGGGCAATGGCTTCGTCGAGGACCTGAGCGCCCGGTACGACGCGATTCACGAGACCAAGTTCGTAGGCGCGTTGCGCGGAGATCGGCTCAGCCGTGAGCGCCATCTCGTAGGCCACGGCGAGAGGGATTCGCTTGGGTAGACGAATCAGACCGCCGCCGCCGGCGACCAGTCCGCGCGCCGCTTCGGGAATGCCGAACTTCGCGTGGTCCGCGGCGACCACCATGTCGCAGCTGATGAGGATCTCAAAGCCGCCAGCGAGGGCCGAGCCGTTGGCGGCAGCGATCAAGGGCTTCGGGAAGTCGCGTTGGGTGATGCCGCCAAATCCCTTGTCGGTGATAGGGAACTCGCCATTGGCGAACGCCTTGAGATCCATACCGGCCGAGAAGGCCTTGTCGTCAGCGCCGGTGAGCACGACGACCCAGACGTCGTCGTCGCTCTCGCAGTCATCGAGGGCGTCGCCGAGCGCAATCGCCGTGGCGCGGTTGATCGCGTTGCGAGCCTCGGGTCGGTTGATAGTGAGTACCTCTACGTGTCCGCGTCGCTCGCGCAGTATTTCGTTCGCCATGGCTCTCCCTCGACGGCCCCGCAGGGCACCGAGTCCGACGCTACCGGAAGTGTTCGTGGGGGGCGTGCGAAACTATCGCGGTGGAGAGTCGAGCGCGTCGTTACGTCACCCTCGAGGGCTACGCCGTGGAGGGTGGACTCGATGGCCCCTACCAACCAGCGACGTGTTACCGGCCAACAATCGCGCTCGGACGTCACGCCGGTCCGGGCGACGCCGAGGAACTTTGGCGCGACTACGAACTGGTCCTGGATCTCGCCGCCACCCTCGGTATTGACGGCGTGCGCCTCAGCGTCGAGTGGGCCCGCGTTGAACCGCGCCGGGGGGAGATCGATACTGGGGCGCTGGAGCGTTACGCGCAGGTCGCACGCTACGCCGCGTCGCTCGGCCTCGGCGTCACGGCGGTCATCGTTGACGCCGCGTGGCCCGCGTGGCTGGGCCTCGAAGCGTGGCTCTTGCCGTGGGTCGTACCTCACGTCATCGAACAGGCCCGTCGCGTCGTCGCCACGGTCGATTCGCTCAGCGGCGTCGTTATCTTTGCGAGCGTCGATGAGTTGGTGACCGGTGGCTACGTTGAGTCGTCGTCGCCACCGTGGCGCCGCGCCGCACGAGAAGACGCGTCGTTGGCGAGAAAGCAGATTGATTCGATTCTCGCATCGCTGGTCGCAGACCCGCTCGTGGGACCCAAGATCGTCGCCTCGACGCGGACCGTGTCGCTGGCGCGCCCGCCACGAGACGTTGCCACTTCGCTGCGCGACGCCACCGACGTTGACGAGGTCTACGTACGCTCTTTGGTCAAGGGACGCGGTCCGACGCAGTCGCCGGTCGGCCTTCTCGTCAAACGAGAGAGCGGCTGGTGCGTTGACGTGTCCGAGGAACTACTCGAGGCTCTGCACTGAGTCGTCGCCGCCGTGCTCGGCGAGCCACTTGCTGTCGTCATCGCTCTCGCGGCTCTTCTTTACGAAGTGATAGATAATGAAAAACAGCACCAGAAGAATGAGAACCGCGAGGCCCATCCAACTGGCGTACTTCTCAATCCGCGCGAGGGCCGTGCCCGCGAAGTAGCCGAGCAGCGAAAACGCGACCCCCCACAGCAAACCACCGGCCGCGTTCGCAATAAGGAATCGTCGGTAGTTCATGCGACTCATGCCCGCGAGCCCCGGCATCACTGCGCGCATGAACGCGGTGAATCGACCGATGAAGACGTAGATCGGTCCTCGTCGACGAAGTCCTTCCAGAGCCCGTTCCAGGGCGGCGCGTCGGCGGCGAAGGATTTTGAGACGCATGAGTCCTTCGCCGTAGCGGTGCCCCACGGCGAAGCCCACGGAGTCCCCGGCAATCGCGGCCGCGACGACGAGGACGCAGACGACGACAATATTGACGTGGCCCTGACTGGCGGCGACACCGGCGACGAGCACGGCGGTTTCGCCCGGCAAGACGAAGCCAAGAAAGATCGCCGCCTCGCCAAAGACGAGCACGGTGACGAGTGCGTACGTCAGCCCCGTCGGGAGTTTGTGGATCTCGTGGAGGAGATACGAGACAATGGTGGCGGACTGCACTCGTTCATTCTCGCTGATAAAGGTTCGCTAAGACCTCAAGCCGAGCAGTATTTAAAGGATTTCGGCTGTGGCACGATAGAGCATGCCCCAAACTCGTGCAGTGGCGACCAGGCATGCCCCGCGTGAGCGTCGTTTGCCCTTCGGTGCACCGGTGCGGGCGTGGTCGATGACCGAGTGGGCCCTCTTGCCGTTACGCCTCTTCCTCGGCGTCACCTTTGTGTACGCCGGTCTACAGAAACTGGCCAATCCGAACTTCTTTCGGTCCGCGAGTCCAATCTCGATCCAGGCGCAACTCATCGCGTCGTCGCACACGAGCCCCCTTCACGCGATCCTCATCCACCTGATCCAGTTGGCCAAGCCCATCGGCATCGTCATTTCCTTCGCGGAGTTGGCGATTGGTCTTGGCGTCCTGCTGGGCCTCTGGACGCGAATCGCCGCGATCGGCGGTGCCGTTCTTTCGCTCAGCCTGTTCCTGACGATCAGTTTCCACACGTCGCCCTACTTCACCGGCGCCGACATCGTCTTTCTCTTCGCGTGGCTGCCCTTCATCATCGCGGGCGGAGGGACACGACACTCCGCCGACGCGTGGATCGCGAATCGTGTATCGATGCGTGAAGGTATGGCGTCGCCCGAGCTCGTCGCGATTCCCTTTGCCACCGTGCAGACAATCTGTGGAAATTTCCGCAACGGCAAGTGCGCGGCACGCGCGAAACTGGATTGTGACGCCGCAGTCTGCCCGGTGCTGCTGGGCGACCGCGCGCCAATCGCCACGCGCGTGCACATCGACACCGTCGATCGTCGATCACTGGTACTGGGCGGCACGGTTGCGGCGGGCGTCGGTGCCGCGGCACTGATCTTGGGGGGAGCAGTCGCGGAGACCGGCAGGTTGATTGGCGGCGCCCATGCGCCAAAGAACACAACGCACCAACTCTCCACGCCGACCACGCAGCCCGGCGCAACTTCGACCACTGCGCCAGGTAATTCGGGAGCGACCAGTGGGACACTGCTCGGTGCGGCCACGGTGGTGCCGTCAGGTCAATCGGCCCTCTTCACTATTCCGAGTTCCGGAGACCCCGGCATTGTCATTCACACCAACCAAACGTTTTACGCGTACGACGCGGTCTGTCCCCACGCCGGCTGCACCGTGGGATGGGCGCCCCAGAACAGCTTGATCGTCTGTCCCTGCCACGGTTCAGAGTTCAATTTGACGACCGGTGACGTGCTCAA
The DNA here is from genome assembly GCA_036511575.1 of Acidimicrobiales bacterium. Classification (GTDB taxonomy): domain Bacteria; phylum Actinomycetota; class Acidimicrobiia; order Acidimicrobiales; family RAAP-2; genus RAAP-2. The sequence continues at coordinate 5,473 of DATCCA010000034.1, read as the reverse complement.
CGGACCTGCGCCGCACGGCCTCACGAAGCTCAAAGTGGTCGAAGAGAGCAACGGTAACCTCTACTTGCAATGAGTGAGGAACGTCGACGTGTACTGGTCATCGAGGATGACGACGATCTGGCTCGGGCGCTCAGTGACCTTCTCGAGGATGAAGGTTTCGAGGTAGAGCTGCGCAATGATGGCGAGTCTGGATTCGCCGAAGGACGAAACGGCGAGTACCACGTGATTGTCCTGGACCTCATGTTGCCCAAGCGAAATGGCTTCAGCGTCTGTCAGGATCTGCGCTCGGCCGGTATCGACACGCCGCTGATGATCTTGACCGCGAAGGACGGTGAACTCGACGAGGTCGAGGGACTCGACGTGGGCGCCGACGACTACCTCCGCAAGCCGTTTGAAAACTCGATTTTTCTGGCCCGAATTCACGCCCTGTTGCGCCGTCACGAACGTGGACGGCCAAAACCTCTCACGGTTGGCTCGGTCGAGCTGGACCCGCTGCACCGTAGCGTCGTGAGCTTCGGGCGCAAGGTCTCGCTCACGCCGCGCGAGTTCACGTTGCTCGAGTATTTGATGGGTCATCCGGACGAGACGCTCGCGAAGTCTCAGATACTGGACGCGGTGTGGGGGAGTGACTTCGACGGTGATCCGAACATCGTCGAGGTCTACGTGGGGTATTTGCGCAGAAAGATCGATCTCGCGCCGTACCAGTCGATGATCCGCACCGTTCGGGGTGTGGGGTACTGCGTCAAAGCCAACTGATGGCGACGAGGAAGCACTTCTCGATTCGAGCACGACTCACCTTCATCTTCGTTCTTGCCATCGCCCTCATCCTCACGTTCATCGGCATCGCCCTGGTCAATCTCGTGCACCACTCGCTCGAGACCGACGCGAGGAACCAAATACAGGGAGAGATGCAGCGGACCCAACAGTTTTTCGTAAATGAGAAGAGTTCTTCCACCAACACCGTGGTCCTCGCGATGCACGGCGACGTCGTGATACAGGTGACGAACCGTTCGGGCACGAAGGTCTGGGCTGCCAGTTCAGCGATTGCGCACGCCCCGGTTCTGGCGCATCAAATGGCGAGCCCCACCACCATCAACGGCCTCGGCGTGAAGCTCGTTCGCTCTCGGGCGACCAGCAGCCTCGCGCCAGATATCAGCTCGGCCCAGGTGGCCACGATTTTCACGAAGCGAGGGCCCGGCCTCGTCTTTGGCTTTGTCTACGGCAAGGGAATCTCGCACAACGTGAGAGTCCTGCTCGCCAGTTTGTTGATCTCCTTCCCCCTGCTGCTCGTGATGGCGGGCGTTCTCATCTACTTCGGCATGGGCCTCGCCCTCGCTCCGGTCGAGTCGATTCGTCGTCGAGTGGACGCCATCGCGGCCTCGGACCTCACGAAACGGGTTCCTCAAACGGGGGGCGACGACGAGATTGCGCGCATGGCCAAGACGGTCAACGCAATGCTGGACCGCCTGGAGGCCGCCTCTCAGTTCGAGCAGGAGTTCGTCTCCAACGCCAGTCACGAACTGCGAAGTCCGCTGACGACGCTGCTCGTCACGACCGAGCGAGCGCAACACGACCCCGATCGCGCGGACTGGCGAGTGGTCGGCGAAGTCGTCTTACGTGAGGGACGACGGCTCGAGACATTGATTGACGACCTCGCGTGGTTGGCCCGGCACGACGAGCACCGTGCCGACATCCAGAGTTCCGACGTCGACCTCGACGATCTTCTCTATGAAGAGAGCCAGCGCGTACGCCTACTCAGCACGCTCGACGTCGATACGACCATGATCCAACCCACGAGGGTGAAGGGTGACCCCGCGATGATGAAGCGAATGATTCGCAACGTCGTCGACAACGCCACGCGGTACGCCAGCAATGAGTTGCGTTTCGACTCGCACTACGAGGGCGAAGAAGCCGTGGTCACCGTCGCTGACGATGGGGAGGGCGTTGACGTCACGCAGAGCGCCCGATTGTTCGACCGGTTCGTGCGCGCCGATCGTGCTCGAAGTCGCCACTCGGGCGGCACCGGTCTGGGTCTGGCCATCGTCAGTGAGATCGTTCTACGACACGGAGGCTCCGTGCGCTTCGTCGCGGTCGACTCTGGTTCGAGGATTGAACTGCGGGTCCGTCGCGACGGACGCGCGAGCGTTCCGAGAGCAATCGGCGCGCGTTGACGGGGCGCGTAATGTGCGCGCTATGGACTCTCTTGAACTTGCCAACGTAACCGCCGACCCCATCCAGGTCATCGGCATGTCGTTTTACTTTGACCCACTGACCGGCGAGCGAGCCAAGGAGAACGGCGTCAACATCTACGAGTTCTACGGCCTCGGTCGCGCCGGCACGTTGGGCGATGTCGATTTCGACTACGTGGTCGAAGCATTCACGTTCTTTCACCCTCGTCTGCTTGATCGTATGTACGCGAACGCGAAGACGAAGGCCGACCCGGTTGCGATTGCGGCGCTCTACGTGCAGGCCGCCTACGAATTCGCCGACCGTACGTTCGGCGCTATTGACGAGGCGGTCCTCGCCGACTTCGCCACGGCCGCGCACCAGGTCGCGGCGGCAGTCGAACACGGCCACCACCGACTCGTCGACGGCTATCGCCAATACGAAGTGCCAACCAATCCGGTGCACGCCGCGTACTTAGGATCCATCTTGATGCGCGAACTACGAGGGTGCGTGCACATCGACGCGATCAACGAGGTTGGCCTCACGCCAGTGGAGGCCTGCTACCTCCAGGACCCGATGATCTTCTCCCTCCACGGTTACGTCGAGGACGAAACGCCGAATATCACGCCCGAGACGCAAGCGAAGAAGAGTGAAGCCGAGCGCCGCACCTCAGAGATGATGGCTGCGTGCTTCAGTGTGTTGAGCGATGACGAGCGACAGCACCTCGCCGACGGGGCGCTGGCGATGTTCGCGGCGATACAGGCGCCCGTCGCAGTCGCGGCATAACACGTCAGTCGTAGTGCACACCTTCGAGGTCGAGGAGGTAGCGCTTTACGTGGTCGCCACCGCCGTACCCACCGAGTCCACCCGACGCGACGACGCGGTGACACGGCACGACGATGGGCCACGGATTGACGTGGTTGGCGTTGCCGACCGCGCGATGCGCGCGAGGCCGATTCACCGCGTCGGCGACGTCGCCGTAGGTGCGTACCTGTCCGTAGGGGATTGCTCGCAGGGCGTTCCACACGTCACTTTGGAAGCTCGTGGCGGGGAAATCGCTCAGTTTGACCTTGAAGGTTCGCCGGGTGCCGGCGAAGTACTCCTTGAGTTGTTGCGCGGCGTCGGCGACCGGCTTGGGCGCGACACCCTTTGATGGCGGCAACTGGTCGAGGGGCAAATGAATGTGCTGCACACCTTCGTCGCTGCCCACAACACTCCACACACCGACGGGTGATTTAACGTTCACAACGAATGATTTCATGACTCTTTTTTAGTACGTACGTGTTACACAATGGTCCCCAGAGCCGAACGCACGAACTCCGACTTGTCGCGACCGTCAACAGGTCGTAGGGTACTTTGACCCTGCAAGGGCTGTTGAGTGGGATGGTAGAAACAGGAAATGAAGATTGCGCTCTTTAAAGAGTCGCGCGCGGGCGAGACACGGGTTGCGCTGACTCCCGACGCAGTGAAAACTCTCGTAGGCGAGGGATGGGAAGTCGTCGTGCAACACGGCGCCGGGACCTCGGCCCATTTCAGTGACGAGACCTATGTGACGGCCGGTGCCACCGTGAGCGACGCGCCAACCGGTGACGTCAATCTTCGTGTGAATCCTCCGACGATTGAGGAAATCGCCCTTCTACCAGAGGGTTCAATTCACCTCTCATTTCTCTCGCCGCTCTTGGCCCTGGATATTGTGCGAGCGCTCAATGATCGGCGCATCACCGTGCTCTCCTTCGACCTACTGCCGCGCATTTCGCGCGCTCAGTACATGGACGCTCTCTCGTCGCAGGCGACGGTCTCGGGCTACCGTGCCGCGCTTGCCGGAGCGCACTACTTTGACCGCTTCTTCCCGCTCCTCACCACCGCGGCGGGAACCATTCGTCCCGCCAAGGTCTTGGTGATGGGTGTCGGCGTGGCGGGGCTGCAGGCCATCTCGACGTCCAAGCGCCTCGGCGCCAAGGTCCGCGCCTACGACGTACGCTCCGCCGCCAAAGAAGAGGCCGAATCGGCCGGTGCGGTCTTCGTCAAACTCGCCGTCACGGCCGATGCCGCCGGTGGGTATGCGCGAGAACTGACCGACGAGGAGCGTCTCGCTCAACAGGCGGCACTGTTGAGCGAAGTCGCTAATTCCGACGTCGTGATTACGACCGCGGCGGTGCCGGGACGGAAGTCGCCAATTCTCGTAACGGCCGCAATGGTCGACGCGATGGGCGAGGGATCGCTCATCATTGACATGGCCGCCGATGGTGGCGGCAACTGTGAACTCACCAAGGTCGGTGAAGTGATCGACCAAAAGGGTGTGCGCATCGTCGGTATGTCGAACCCGCCCTCCGAGATGGGCGCGAGCGCCAGCTTCATGTACGCCAACAACGTGTTGAAACTGCTCGCGCTCTTTGGCGCGAAGGGTCAGTTGGCGACGGACTGGAACGACGAAGTCGTTATCGGCGTCACGGTTGCGCGCGATGGGGAAATCAATCACGCGCCCACGGCCGAGGCGCTTGGTCTGGCGCACGTTGCGATTACGCCCGTCGCCAAGGAAATCGTCTGATGAGCAACGTCCTGCTGCAGTACCTCACCGTGCTGATTCTGACGGCGTTCGTCGGCACTGAGATCATTGCGAAGGTGCCGAGCATTCTGCACACGCCGCTGATGAGCGGATCCAACGCTATTCACGGCGTCATCCTGGTCGGATCGATGCTGATTCTCGGGGGAGCGACCTCCAATCTTCAAGAAGTACTCGGATTTCTCGCCGTTATCCTTGCGACACTCAATGTCGTGGGCGGCTTCGTCGTCACTGACCGCATGCTCGAAATGTTCAAACCACGCGCCAAGCCAACCGCTCCCACGAGTGACGAGGTCACCAAGTGAGTCGTGAAACACTGATTGACCTGCTGTACCTGTTTTCAGCGACGACGTTCATCCTCGCGCTCAAGGGTCTCGGTAGTCCCAAGCACGCGCGACGCGGCAACATGGTTGCCGCCTTTGGCATGCTCGTCGCCGTCGTCGCGACGTTCTTCAAGTACGTCGATGGTCACTCACTGCACCACCTGTGGCTCATACTGCTCGCGATGTTCATTGGCGTCATCATCGCGGTGCCGACGGCGCGTTTCGTGAAAATGACCGCCATACCTCAACTCGTGGCGATCTTCAACGGCGTGGGCGGAGGCGCCGCGTCGCTGGTGTCACTGACTGAATTCATCCACGTGAAGTCGACCCATCCCGCGACGTACGTGATCTTAGAAGTGCTGCTCGGCGTGTTGATCGGCACGGTCTCCTTCGCCGGTTCGGCGATTGCCTTCGCCAAACT
>DATCCA010000033.1:0-29013 GCA_036511575.1 Acidimicrobiales bacterium | reverse complement strand
AGCTACGTACCAACCGGCTGGATCTCGCCATTCATACCGCTCACGTCCAAGTACGAGCCCGTGCACGTCGCGCTCGGTGCGGTCGCCTTCGACCTCATCCTCGCGCTGTGGGTCTCAAGTCTTTTGAAAGCGAGAATCGCGAATCGATCATGGCGGTTCATCCACTGGTTCAGTTGGCTGGCCCTCGCCAGCGCGATCACGCACAGTTTTCTGACGGGCACGGATAGTCGTTCGAGTTGGGGGTTGGCGCTTGGCGTGGTGTGCGGCGCGGTGGCGCTCGCCTCGGCGCTCTGGCGTTATTTCGCTCGTCCCTCGCGGGCGGCCGGACGCACCGCACTTTCGCCACTGGCCGTCGCGTCGCTTGAGGTCGACGCCCGCGATGACTCCGCGCGGAGGCATCCGCGACGATGAACGCAACGCTGCCTCGCGTCCTGCTCGGTGCGACCGGTCGTCCACTCTCGCTCGCCGAGCACGAGTCGACTTTCGCCACACCAGTACGACCGAGCGGATTGTTCGACGAGCTCGAAGCGTCGGGTCTCACGGGTCGCGGAGGCGGCGCATTTCCGACATCGAGAAAAGTCGCGCTCATTCGTAACCAACGAGGTCACGGCAAGGTCGTTGTCGTGAACGCCATGGAGGGTGAGCCCGAAGCCCATAAGGACAGAACACTGCTGTCAACGAATCCACACCTGGTGCTCGACGGCGCGGAATACTTGGCCGCGTTGATCGGCGCCAAGACCGTCGCGGTCTGCGTGCCGCGCGACAATCCGACCGTGGTGCACTATCTAAAACGGGCCATTTTCGAACGCACCCTGCGCACTCACAAGGGACCGACCTTCGAGTTGCACGACGCGCCGTGGCGCTACGTCGCCGGTGAGGAGTCAGCGCTCGTGCACTGGCTTAACGACAACGAGTCACTTCCCCAGTACCGCGCAAGTCGAACCCACGTGCTGCGCGTGGGCCGCGGACCGGCACTGGTCGACAACGCCGAAACCTGCGCCCACGTTGCCTTGATTGGACGATTCGGAGCGGCGTGGTTTCGCGAATTGGGAACAGCCACGAGCCCCGGCAGCGCGCTCGTCTCGCTGACGGGTGCAGTCGATCGCCCGAAGGTCCTCGAGGTTTCGCTCGGCACGACGCTGGCCGCAATCCTCGACGCCGGCAACGCCGACGCGCAACCGCAGGCTCTTCTCACCGGAGGGTACGGCGGCACGTGGCTCGCCGGCAACCACCTCAACGTCCCCTACGCCAACGAGACGCTCGCACCCGTGGGGGCAATGGTGGGCACCGGCGTCCTCGTCGTCCTCCCTCGAAGCGGCTGCGGACTCCTCGAAACGAAACGAGTGGTCGACTGGATGGCCAACGAGAGCGCTCGCCAGTGCGGCCCTTGCGCTTTTGGCCTCCCGGCGCTCGCCGAGGATCTGACCCACCTCCTGCACGCACGCCCCGACGGACCCACGGTCCTCGCACGACTGATCGAGCGCTGCGGCGTGATCGAGGGACGAGGCGCCTGTCGCCATCCCGACGGCGTCGTGCGAATGGTCCGCTCCGCGCTGTCCGTCTTCGCAGTCGATATTGAGCGCCACGCTCAGGGCTCGATGTGCGAGGGTGCGAAAGCCAGGGAGCACTGGGTGACGGTTCCGTCCATCGTGCATGAAGATGAGTTGGTATGGCAATAAAGCCCAAGGCCGGCGGCTTCGTACTGCGAGTTGATCCAATCCTCTGCGACGGCTTCGGGCACTGCCACGAACTCGCCCCCGAACTTGTGCAGATCGACGAATGGGGTTATCCGATCATCAAGGCCACGCCAACCCCACTCAGCGACGCTGACGCGCTCGAGTCGGCCCGCTTCGCGGTGCGTGGCTGTCCCCGTCAGGCATTACGCATCGAACGAACGGCCGGCTCGAATTAAGCGCCGACGTCCGATGTGCCCATGGGCCAAAAGAGTCGGCGGCAATTTCTAGTAAGGTTCACAAAGCCATGGGATCACTAATTAAGAAGCGCCGCAAGCGCATGCGCAAAAAGAAGCACAAGAAGATGCTGAAGCGAACCCGCTTCCAGCGTCGCGCCGCCGGTAAATAAGACTTCTCGAACGCCTATCTGGGCGTGGTAGTGAGATTGGACAACTGGAGAGTGCCGTCGGGACTCGTCATGTCCCAGCGATCGGGCGAAACCTGGAGATGACCCTCGACGAACATCGATGAGCCTGATCCGGCCAACTGGACGTCGGTGCCAAGCTCGGCGCGAAGCCACTCGAGCGTTGCTTTCAGCCTGGGCTCAACGCGCCCGGCCGGTATTTCGAGAGCATTGGGGCCCTCGGGCCGCCAGCCTTCGCCATACATCTCGTCGTAGGCCGCGTAGCAATCGGCCGTTGACACGCCGAACTCGGGCACGATCAAGGTGATATCGCGTCGTTCGTACAACTGGGGCGTGAGAAGTTCGCCCACCCCTTCGACGAGTGCGCGGCCGCCCAACTGACAGAACGGCACGTCGCCTCCGAGCGTGACGGCGATCTCAGGGGTCACGCCGCCAGCCCATCGAAGAATTGCCGCTGCGTCGGCGCTCCCGCCACCGAGCCCACCGCCCACCGGAATGTACTTCTCCACCCGGACAGCGGCGCGTCGTTGGACGAGTCGAAGGGCCCTCGACACCAGATTCGTCTCGTCCGATGCAACGTCGGTCAAGAAGGGATTGAGGACCTGCAGGTGGTCGCCCGTCTCATCGAGGAACAAGACGTCGTGCAGAGCGATGGTTGTCATTTCACTTCGCAGTTCGTGGTAGCCATTTTCACGCACGCCCGTAATTTCGAGAAACCACGTGAGTTTGGCGTGGGCCATCAGTTCGATCATCGCGCCGCCGCCAATCGAGCGAACTCTTCGATGGTGAGCTCTTCGGGGCGGCGTGTCTCAGCAACCTCGGCGCGCTCAAAGACCCCGTCACTGGACCAGCCGGCCAGCGAACGTCGAAGCATCTTTCGGCGCTGCCCAAACGAAGTGCGAATCACTTCGAAAAGGGCCGATTCACTCACGAGTGATGGGTCAATTCGAACCGAAGCGCGACGCACGATGGCGACCAGGGCTGAGTCCACGTTGGGCTTCGGGAAGAAAACCGAAGGGCTGACCTTGCCAACCACCTTGGCGTCGGCGAAATACTGCAACCGCAGCGACGCCGCGCCGTAGGCGTCGTCACCCGCCTGAGCGGCGAAGCGCTCGCCCACCTGCTTTTGGACCATGACGAGCATTCGGGTAATCAACGGCTCACTCTCGAGCAGGTGCAAGACGAGCGGCGTGGCGACGTTGTAGGGAAGGTTGGCGACCACGACGGCGGGACGGCCATCGAGAATCTCCGCGTAGTCCGCGTGAAGCGCATCGGCGTGATGGACACGCACGCCGAGCGGCTCGAGAACGCCACGAAGCGGTTCGATCAGGTAGCGGTCGACCTCCATGGCCTGCACTTCGGCGCCCGTTTCGTGCAGGGCCAATGTCAAGGAGCCAAGTCCAGCGCCGATTTCTAGGACGAGGTCGTCCGCTCCAACATTCGCGAGCCGGGCGATTCGACGAACGGTATTGGGGTCGACCACGAAATTCTGACCGAGCGCTCGCGAGGGTTTAAGTCCGTACTGGTCCAGCAGCGCGTTGAGTTCGGTGCGCGTATGGGTCACCAAGAGACTCTAACGACCACTACTCCCTTCGCGAGAGGTGCCAGTTGCGCGAACTGCGTTTCGGAGAGGTCGACGACGCGGTTGCCGTGCGCCCCCTCGCGGTCGGTCACGATGCAATGGATGACTTTGCCCGTGGCGAGGTCGCGCACCGCAATCCGTGTTCCCATGGGCAGGTACCACGTCGCGCAACGCCCAGGAAAGTACGAGTACCAGGTGGCGTCACCGACCCGGTAGCGCTTCGGCCTCGTTTTCTTGGGCTTCAGCGTCGTGGTGGTCGTGGGCACCTTGCAGATCGTGGTGGTGGTCGTTGCGCGCGGACTAGTCGTCGTGGTCGTCGGCGCCGACGTCGTCGTCGACCCCGCCATTGACGTTGACGTGGTGGGCGTGGTCGAAGTCGTGGTCGCCTGGGAGGTCGTGGTCGTCGGCGTGCACGTCTTCTTCGGCTTGGGCTTGGGCTTGGGCTTCGTCGTGGTCGTAACCGGCTTCTTCACCGGTCGGTGTGCCACTTTCTTTGGGTGCGGTTTCACGGTGCTTACTTTGAGCGCAACCTCGGCGTGCCAAGCCACCCTGGTGCCCGGCGCGGGCGTCTGGTGCAGGACGACGACCCATTTTCCGTCCGTACTTCCTGGTCCCGAGGTAGTAAAGAACAGTTGGGCGCGCTCCATGGCGGCGAAAGTCCGCGCTCGAGAGAGTCCGATGAGTCGAGGGACTGCCCGGGGGCCGTGGGGGTTCGCGTTCGACACCGTCAAGGTTGCCTCGGAGTGCCAGTCAACGACCGTGCCCGCTTTGGGCGACTGCGCGACGACATCGCGCCACGTGCCGTTCGCACTTCCGGGTCCCTCGGTGACGAAGAACAGGGCGTCGGCGCGCATGATCGAGAACACCTGAGCGCGACTGCGTCCGATGAGCGAAGGCATGTGCCGTTTCGCGTGACCGGTTGCGGCGCCGACGTCGCGGGGCGTGACGAGCACCGTTGACATCGCCACTGCGGCGATCACGATCACTGCCGACAACGGACGCCACGGCGCCCGCAGCATTGATGCCCTCAGATCTCCACCCTCCGCCTCAACGTCGAGGTCCGTGCAATCTCCCGCCGCAACGCTACGAGAGGGCGACCGCGGTGGCAACTCACCCCGCAAAGTCCATGGAATTAGCGAAAAGGATGCCCTAACGGGCAGGAAATCGGAACAACCGCGCCGTGTTGGCGCTCGTGGCCTCACGAACATCGACGAAGCTCTCGCCGCGCAGTTCGGCGACGAACTCCCCCACGACCGTCACGTACGCCGGCTCGTTCGTTGTCCCGCGATAGGGCACGGGCGCGAGAAACGGACTGTCGGTTTCGACGTGCAGCCGGTCGAGCGGGACGATGCGAACGGCTTCACGGAGCAGTTCGGCGTTTTTAAAGGTGACGACGCCCGAGATTGAAATGTCGCATCCCAGGGCCAGACAGTTCGTGGCGTCCTCAGGCGTGCCGGTGAAGCAGTGAACGACCGTACGCTCGGGCACGCCTTCGCTCGACAGGATGTCCGTAAGGTCGTCAAAGGCATCGCGGGCGTGAATCACCAAGGCCAGGTCAAGTTCGTGCGCGAGGGCAATCTGAGCGGCGAAGGCCCGTCGCTGAACGTCGCGGGGTGAGTGCTCGTAGTAGTAATCCAGGCCACATTCGCCTATTCCCACCAGTTTTTGGTGCTTTTCGCGGGCCAGTTCCAGTACCGGGCCAATGTCCTGGCGCGCGTCGTGGGGGTGCAGCCCTACCGTGGCGTAGATCTCGACCGGTCCCTCGAGCGCAGTGATGTCGAGTGCCTGGCGCGACGTCGTCAGGTCCGTTCCAATGACGACGACCCGGTCGACGCCCCCCTCGTAGGCGCGCGAGAGCGTTTCGGTGACGACGGCGAGCGACGCGTCATCACCGCGCAGGAACTGCTCTTGGAGATGACAGTGGGCGTCAGTCCAGTGACTCACGCGTCGCTCTTCATTCGTGGAAAGAGCGGATCGCCCTTCACGATGGGCGACGTCGCGGCGTACTGCCCCCACGTCGTGCTCGCGGCAAAGACCTCGTCACTCGGCGTGCCAGCGAGTCCAATACGCCGCCATATCTCTTCGCACGTCCACGGCATGGCGGGCGTCGTCAGAATCGCCACCAATCGAATGGCTTCGAGGGCGTCACCCATCACGGCGTCGAGGAGATCACCCGACTCCATCTTCCACGGCGCGTGTTCTTCGAGGTACGCGTTGGTCGCTCCGATGAGGCCCCAGGTGGCTTCGAGCGCTCCCTGGGGCGAGAAGTCGTTCCACGCCGCCGCCGTCTCTCTGACCGCAACCTCGGCGTGCGAGCGCAGCGTCGAATCGGCCTTCGGACTCGGTCCAACGCCACCGCACTTGGAGGCGACGACCGTTGAGACCCGAGCCACGAGGTTGCCCAAGTTGTTCGCTAGGTCGGTGTTGTAGCGCTGGGTGATGCCCTCATGCGAAAACTCACCGTCGTTGCCGAGTGAGGTCTCGCGAAGTAGGTAGTAACGAAGCGGATCGACACCGAACTCGTTCGTCAGTTCGACCGGCGCAATATCGGTCAGTTTCACGGCGCCGTCGGCGACCATGGTCTTGCCGAGCTTCTGTCCGCCCAACAAGAGCCAACCGTGCACTTGGACGTGACTGACCGGCTCGAGGCCGGCGGCCATGCACATGGCCGGCCACCACACGCAGTGAAAGCGGATGATCTCCTTGCCGATCAGGTGGTGCGAAGAGGGCCACCACTTGGCGACCTCGTCGTGGTCGCTCCCGTAACCAATGGCCGTGAGGTAGTTGATCAGCGCGTCGTACCAGACGTAGAACACGTGGGCCTCGTCCCACGGAACGGGCACCCCCCAACTGATGGACGTGCGAGTGATGGAGATGTCGCGCAGACCGCCTTTGATGAACGAAAGGGCCTCGTTTCGCTTCGTCTCGGGGGTGACGAAACCGGGATGCTGCGCGTAGTACTCCTCGAGACGATCTTCGAAGGCGCTGAGACGAAAGAACCAGTTCTCCTCTTCCATCTCAATGAGGTCTCGACCGTGGATGGGGCATTTTCCCTCGAGACTCGTTTCTATCGTGTAGTAGTCCTCGCAACTGACGCAGTACAGACCCTGGTAGACGTCCTTGAAGATGTAGCCGTTGTCGTAGATGGCGGTCAGAAACTTCTGCACGGTGAGGTAGTGGCGCGGCTCACTCGTGCGGATGAAGTCGTCGAAGCTGATATTCAGCGTCTCCCAGGCCTCTTTGAACTGCTCGGACTTAAGGGCCGTCCAGTCCTGGGGCGTCATGTGGTTCTGGGCGGCGGCGTCGGCGACCTTTTGGCCATGCTCGTCCGTCCCGGTCAGGAACTTTGTCTCATCGCCCAGCAGTCGATGCCAGCGGGCCATCGCGTCGGCGTTCACCGTCGTGTACGCGCTCCCCACGTGGGGGGCGTCGTTCGCGTAGTAAATCGGCGTTGTGATGTAGAAGCGACCCATCGTTCAAGGATAATGAATTACGCCTTGTCGTCGGCTCGAAGCTCCAGCGCCATCTGATAGACGAGTCGATGCGAGACGCCCAGTGTCTCTTCGACGTAGGTGACGGCGTCACGCGTTGAGGCGCCGGCCCGCACCTGTTCACGAAGCGCGGCGCGCACGTCACGGTCGTTGACGACCGTCACGTCGTGGGTGCCCTCGAGCACCACGACGATCTCGCCCATCACGTCACGCGTCGCAAAGGTTTCACTGAGCTCACCAAGGGTCCCACGCACGACCTCTTCGTGAAGTTTGGTGATCTCACGCGCAACGCAGCATCGGCGGTCACCAAACAACGCGGCCAATTCGTGCAAGGTCGTTGCCAGGCGCTGCGGTGACTCGTAGAAGACCACGGTTCGCGATTCGTGACGCCACTGTTCGAAGAGCACGTTGCGCTCCCCCGCCTTGCGAGGGACAAAGCCCTCCATGATGAAGCGCTCGGTTGGCAGACCACTGATAGACAGCGCCGCGACGACCGCCGACGGTCCCGGTGCGGTCGTCACATCGAGTCCCGCCGCCGCGACTGCGGCCACGACTCGGCTGCCGGGATCGCTGATACCGGGGGTTCCGGCGTCGCTGACGAGCACCACGACCCTGCCGTCGAGCACCTCTGCGACGATCTGGTCACACAGCGACGCTTCGTTGTGCTCGTGCAGCGCGCGAAGCCGTCCGCGCACGGGAATGTCGTGTGCACTAAATAATGTGCTCGATCGCCGAGTGTCCTCGCAGTAGACAACGTCAGCCGTCGCCAGAAGTTCGAGCGCCCGACGTGAGATATCACCGAGATTGCCAAGCGGCGTCGCGACGACGACGAGTTGACCTTTGGTGGTCTCACGCTGCTGCACGGTCGTCCCCTCGTTTGGCTCATCGAGCCCGCTATCTACTAACATTGTCACCTATGTCAAAGCGGACCGTGAAGCGCAAGTTACGCGCCAAGAAGAAGGCCAACCACGGCAAAAAGCCGAACTGCGGGCGCGGCTAACCCCGTCTCGTTACAGCACACCGTCCCACGCGCAGCCCCGTTCCTTTAGAACCTGGGCCAACGGCGTCGGTCGGTCGCTGATCAGTCCGTCCACGCCGAGATCGAGCAGTTGGCGCATGTCGTCGGCGTCGTTGATCGTCCATACGTGCACCGCGACGTCCGCGTCGTGCGCTGCCTGGACGAATCGCTCGTCGACCACGGTCACGTCGCCGAACGTCATCGGTACCTGGAGAGCCTCGGCGGGCGGGACACTCGGCGCGCCCTCGAGCATCGAGAAGTAGAACGTGGCAGTTTCACTGGTGGCGGCGCTCGTCGCGACGCTCGGCGCAACTGTTCGAAACCTCTGCACCGCACGATCGTGGAACGATGCGACGATCACCGAACTGAGACGATCGAGGCGACGAAGTTCGTTCGCCAGCAACTCCTCGTAGGGCTCAACGTCGGGGTCGGTCCGTTTGAGGTCGAGATTCAATAACACGTGGGGGAACCGCTCGACGACCTCTTCGAGCGTCACGATGCCGAACGCTCGATTCTGGGGTGCGCGACCACGCTCCACGTACACCTCGTCGGGCTGACCCGGCGTCACCGTCGCGCCCTCAATCCACCAATAGCCGTTATCCATTTCGCGCAACTGGGCGAGCGTGAGATCGGCGATCGCCCCGTGATGGTTCGTCGTTCGATCCACGGTCTCGTCATGACAGACCACAATGTGGCGATCCGACGTCGCGTGGACATCGAGCTCAATGGCGGTCGCCCCGGCGGCGAGTGCGCGTTCAATGGCGGCGAGTGTCGACGACGGTCCTTCGAACGAACCACCCTGGTGGGCGAAGGCAATTACTCGACGCTCCAGCCAGGGGTTGGTCATTTCGCGCGCAGTCCGTTCGGGTAGAGACGACGGCGCATGCGGTACTCAAGATAGAACGCGAGTCCCGGGACGAAGCCGGCGAACAGCATGAGGACGAGCAACGCGAGGTTGAGGTGGAACTTCAACACCATGTTGAAGCACATGATCATGTACAGCGGGTACAGCACGATGCCGTGGCCAATCCCCACGACATCCACGAATATCTTGATGTGCGTCCACAACGTCAAGTAGAAGATGTGGAGGAACAACGTAACGAACAACGTAAGCAGCGTCGTGCCCGTGACGAAGGACATGAGACGGTAACGCCGGAATGCCGCATCCACTAATGACCCCAGAGACGCTTCTTGGGACGAGTCGCGATCTCCGCCAGATGGTCGTTGTAGGCAGTCATTGCCGGATCCCCGGGGTCGTCGTCGACCCGGCGCGCGATTTGGGCCTCCGCGCGCATCTTTTCCTCGTACTCCTTACGGGACTTCTCCTGGTGTTCAGTGATTTTCTCCATATTCAGCAACGAATACCAACCAAAGAAGCCGAGCACCGCGAAGGAGGGCCACTCAATGGCGTAGAGATAACTGAGCGAGTTTCCAAGGATCGCCTGGTCAACCTGCCACCACGCCGCCGCCAGGCACATGGCGACCCATACGACGAGCGCGAGGTGGAGCCCCAGCGCCCGACGAGAGAGATACTTCGACTTCACGGGGAACATCCTACCCAGCGCGTTTGAGTCCAAAATGCAGTCTTACAATTGCAGCGTGCCAGCCATGTCGTCCACGTCGCGCCAGCAGTTCTCGTGGCATGACTGGAATCAGTGGCACCTCGGTGTCTTGCCACTTCTCTTGTTGTTCGGTGCTCTCCTGCTCTACATGTTCGCCGCGCAACGCGCCGTTGGATGGTCATCACGTCGAACCATCGCCTTCATCGCGGGACTGATCGTGACGTTTCTGGCGACGCAGTCCGTCATCGGTACCTTCGACATGGAGTATTTCAGTGACCACATGATCCAACACCTCATGTTGATCATGGTCGCGGCCCCGCTCTTCGCACTGAGCGCACCGTTGGACCTCGCCTACGAGGCTGGATCGTCGCGACTTCGCCAGATCCTCGACGGGAGGGTGACGACGACGATCACGCAACCGCTCTTCGGCTTCGCGGCCTACTTCATCTTCATTCCCCTCACTCACCTGACGGGCCTGTTCAATCTGATGATGGAGCACGAGTGGGTGCACCACATCGAGCAGATTGGCTTCCTCGTGGTGGGCTACCTCTTCTTTCGCGTCGTCTTCGGGCTCGAGCGCGGCACCAAGATTCATCGAGGACTTCGCCTCGTCTTTGTCATGGCCGCGGTGCCCGTCGATACCTTCACGGGACTCGCACTCGTCATGTCCTCGCACACGCCCTTCCCGGCGTATCGAGCGATGGCACCGAATGGATCAACGTCGTCGTCGATCCTCAACAACATCCACCTGGGCGGCGCGATCATGTGGATTGGCGGCGACGCGTTAATGCTGTTGGCCTGCATTCCCGTCGCGATTGCGTGGGTCAAGTGGGAGACAGTACACACTCGCGAACTCGACGCGATCCTCGACGCGCAGGGAATCTAACTACAAAAGTCCGGCGTCGATCGCCAACTCTTCGAGATCGTTCTCCGGTCGGGCACCTAAGTGCGAAATAATCTCGCCCGCGCAGAGTGAGCCGAGTTCAGCCGACTCAACCGGGTCGGCCCCGAGGGCGAGTCCGTAGAGAAAGCCGGACGCGAACATATCGCCAGCACCGTTCTGGTCAATGACGTGCTCAACCTCATGGGCCGGCACGGTCACGACGCCCGTCACGGTCAGGACGTCAGCACCCACCGGACCTCTGGTGACGACGGCCAAGATGCCAAGCTCTTCGAGATTCTTGAAGGCCGCATCCAGGGACGTCACCTGGAAGAGCGAACAGATCTCGGACTCGTTGGCGAGCAACACATCAACGTCGTTCGTTACCAGGTCGAGGAAGTCGCGACGGTGTCGATCGACGCAGAACATGTCCGAAAGCGACAGCGCGACCATCGAGTCGTAGTCGTGGGCGAAGTTCACGACCTTGCGGATCGCCTCCTTCGCCGGGGGCAGGTCGAAGAGATAGCCCTCCACGTAGGTGATCTCCGAATGGGAAATCAACGTCTCGTTGATATCCGAGACGTGCAACTGGTTCGAGGCGCCAAGGTACGTCGCCATTGTGCGTTGGGCGTCGTTGGTAATGAAAACGTGACAACGCCCGGTCGCGCCCTCGTTGGCCGCCGCGATGGCGAGATCGAGTTCGACGCCCATGGATTTGAGGTCGTGGGTGAAGATTCGCCCGAATTCGTCATCGGCCACTTTGCCGATATAGCCACACGTGCCGCCGAGCGCGGCCACACCGGCGATTGAGTTTGCGACCGAACCACCGGACATCTGGATGGTCTCGCCCATGGCGTTGAAGAAGGTGTCCAACTGGTCTTCTTGGATCAGCGACATGGCGGCTTTTACGAGACCGAGTTTCGCGTACACCTCATCTGCATCCTGCGAAATTATGTCGAGCATGGCGTTGCCAATGCCGGTCACGGCGAGTCGATTCGGACCGGGCTTTACGCGAAGAGAGACGGGCGTGGGGGTATCTGTCACCTAGCGAGCGTAGTGAAAATTCCCGTAGGGTTGAGAGATATGACAACTGGAAACAACCCCTATCGCCTCGATCGTCGTGTCGTCCCCTCGGCCTATCGCATCTACCTGACACCCAATCTCGATGCCGCCACCTTCGCCGGACGAGTGGAGATCGACGTGGAGATCGCTGAATCACTCAATGAGTTGAAACTGAACGCGATTGAGCTCGATTTGGGCGCCGCGACCGTCACCGTGGGTGGCACGGGGCACCGATCGAACGACATTGTCTTTGACGAGACCTACGAGACGGCCACGTTCCTGTTCGACACGGCCCTGCCGACCGGGAGCGCCGTTGTAGAGATTGCCTTCAACGGAATCTTGAACGACCAGCTTCACGGCTTCTACCGTTCGACGTTCACCGACCCGTCGGGCGTGAAACAGACCATCGCGACCACGCAGTTCGAAAATACCGACGCCCGTCGCGCCTTCCCCTGCTGGGACGAGCCGGCCTTCAAGGCCACCTATCAGGTCAACCTCACCGTGCCGAGCCACCTCGCCGCATACTCAAACGCCGCGATCACATCCGACACCGATCTCGGCAACGGCCAGCGCACGGTCAGCTTCGCCCCAACAATGAAGATGTCGACCTACCTCGTGGCCTTCGTCGTTGGCCCCTTCGAAGAGACCGCCGCGCTCGACGTCGACGGTGTACCTCTGCGCATTGTGTACCCGGTCGGCAACGGACACCTCACGGAACTCGCGATGGAGTGCGGCGCCTTCGCGCTGCGATTCTTCTCCGACTACTTCGATATCCCCTACCCCGGGGACAAGCTCGACATGGTTGCGATTCCCGACTTCGCCCAGGGAGCAATGGAGAACCTTGGCTGCATCACCTACCGCATGCCCGACCTTCTCATCGACCCTTCGAAGGCGTCGCTGGGTGAGATGAAGCGCGTGGCCAAGGTCGTCATGCACGAGATTGCGCACATGTGGTTCGGCGACCTCGTCACCATGGAGTGGTGGCAGGGCATCTGGCTGAATGAGGCGTTCGCCACGTTCATGGAAGTCCTCTGTCAGGACGCCTTTCGTCCGCAGTGGGAAGTGTGGGTCACATTCAGCGCGGAGCGCGACCTGGCGCTGGAGATTGATGGGCTGCACGCGACGCGCCCCGTTGAGTACACGGTCGTCTCACCCGAAGACACCCGCGGTATGTTCGACCGACTCACCTATGAAAAGGGTGCCGCGGTCCTTCGCATGATGGAGCAATACCTCGGCGCCGACGTGTACCGCGACGGCATCCGCCACTACCTGCGCAAGCACAGTTACGCCAACACGATCACCACCGATCTCTGGGACGCGCTCGAAGAAGTCTCCAGCGAACCCGTGCGCGACGTGATGAACACCTGGATTCTCCAGGGCGGCTATCCGCTCGTCACGTTGGAGAACGGTGAGATCACGCAACTCCCCTTCGCCTACGGACCAACGACCGGCGCCAGCTCGATCGGCACGTCGTGGAAGATCCCCGTGATGACACGCTCGCTCAAGGGCGGCGCGTCCACGGTGCACCTACTAGGCGACAGTCCCGTTGCCGTGACCGACGACCCACCCGTAGTCCTCAACGCACGTGGTCCGGGTTACTACCGTTCGCGCTACGGCGTTGAGGAGACCGCGGCCCTCGCCGACCACATGGACGAACTCGACGCCCTCGAGCGCGCCACCGTCGTGTCCGACAGCTGGGCGCTGTTGTTCTCCAGTCAAATCAGCGCCGATCAGTTCTTCACCGTTGCGCGCGGGCTCGGCAGCCAAGACGAGCCCACACCGTGGGGCACACTGGCGACCGCCATCAACTTCATCGATCGGGCGTTGCCGAGCGAGAAGTTGCCGGGGCTCGCAGAGACCGTACGCTCGATCTTCGAGCCGCAGTTCGAGCGACTGGGTTGGGACCCGACTCCGGGTGAGAGCGAACTCACGCCGCAGATGCGCGCCATCGTGCTCAGTACCCTCGGCACGACCGGTGACAACGTCGCCATCAAGGCCGAGGCCGTCCGGCGATTCGAAGCGAACGACATGCCCGGCGACCTCGCCAACGCAATTCTGCGCATCGTCGCCAACCAGGACCGACCGGGCGACTACGAGACCTTCATAGATCGTTACAGCAACGCGCCGAGTCCCCAGGACGAGCAGCGCTACCAGCGTGGGCTCATGGGGTTCAACGAAGAGCGCGTGGCGCTCGACGCCGCGGACAGGTGCTTCCATTTCTTCCGCAGTCAAGATGCGTCGATCCTGATCGGTATGTTGTCGACGAACGCGGCGTCGGGTCCGGCGGTATGGAAGTTCGCGACGGCCCGCTGGGATGAGGCACTCGCCAAGTTTCCGATGAACACGCTGTCGTACCTCACTTACGGTGTCCGGACCTACATCAACGACCCAGCATTCGCCGACGTCGTCGAAAAGTTCCACGACGAGCACTCGCTGGGCGGTGAACAGAAGGCGGTCGAGCAGAATATTGAGCGGATGCGCGTTGGACTCACGTTCTCCGCGGCAATGCGCGCCCAGCTTCGGTAGTTTGACGTGACCGTCGGGGCGTTCCTGGGCATCTTTGCCCTTATGTTCGTCCTCGAATTACCCGACAAGACCTTTGTCGCGACGGTCATCATGGCCACGAAGGCTCCCCCGTCGTTGATCGTCCTCGGCGGCTCGGTCGCCCTCGTTCTCCAAATGGGCATCGCGGTAGGGGCGGGCTCGCTGCTCACCTTATTTCCCGCGCATTGGAAGGACCTCGTCGTCGGCCTGCTCTTTGTCGCTGGCGCCGCGTACCTTCTCTTTGTTCCCGAATCGAGAGAGGAAGAGAAGGGCGAACGCGAAGCGTCACTGGAGAACGCGAGTGGGAAGTGGAAAACTGTCACGACGGCCTTTGTCGTCCTCTTCATCGGCGAGTTCGGCGACTTGACACAGATTCAGGCCGCCAACTTTGAAGCTAAGTTGCACCAACCACTCGAAGTCTTCCTCGCTTCCTCGCTGGCGCTCATTAGTGTGTCGTTCCTCGGCGCGTACGGCGGCAAGGCGCTCCAACGGGTCATTCCGCTCAACCGGATTCGGTTGGGCGGTGGGCTCATCTTCGCGGTGCTCGGCCTATGGACGCTTATCTCGTTAGCGGTGAGCGTGTCGTGAGTCGCCGCGACGAACTCCTCGCGTACGCCGAGAGCGTCAAGGGCTTCATGCCGCGCGACGAAGGACTGGCCCTCTACGAACTGTCGTACGCGCACGGTGACCGTGCGCACCGCGGCACGTGGCTTGAAGTCGGCGCGTGGTGTGGGAAGTCCGCGGTCTACCTCGGTGCCGCGGCTGAAGCTTCGTCGTCGGTGCTGTACTCACTGGATCACCACCACGGCAGCGAGGAGAATCAAGTCGGCTGGGAGCACTTCGACCCCACGCTGGTCGACCCCGTCGACGGACGTCTCAATACGCTGCCCACGTGGCAACGAACAATTGCGGACGCGCAACTCGAAGCGACGGTGTTCGCTCTAGTCGGTCCGTCGACGCAGATCGCCGCGCACTTCGCGCAACCGCTCGACATCCTCTTCATCGACGGCGGTCACGCCCGTGACGTCGCGTGGGCCGACTACGAAGCCTGGGTACCGAAGGTCGTCATCGGCGGACTTCTGCTGATTCACGACGTCTTTCCCAATCCCGAGGATGGAGGGCGACCACCCTACGAAATCTTTCGGGCGGCCCTGGACAGTGGTGACTTCATTGAACGCGCGGAGCAGGGATCACTGCGCGCACTGACGCGTGTCGCCTAGCGCGAGAGCGGACAACCCGGTTCCGCGAGGTCCAGGGGCATCGGTAACGAATCGTGTCGAAAGAGGCCCGACGCCAGTGACGACGACGTCAGCGCGTCCGCGGCGAGGATGATCGCGGCCGACGTGTACGACGTCGTCTCTCGATCAGGGAACGTGACTTCACTCGGGTACGCGATGCCCGTCCAGTACGCACCATCCTCGCGGCGGTGACGTCTGGTGAAACTGAAGAGGCCGAGCGCCTGACCCGTGAGACCGAGTGCGTCGAGCGCCAGCACGCACTCGGCTGTTTCGGCCGCCGTCACCCAGTCACTCGTTGACACGCAACGAACGCCGTAGCCGTCCATGACGTGGCGTTCCCAGCCATCGTTGATGCGCTGCACACCGCGCTCGCCCGTCAGTGCGCCGGAGAAGATCGGGTAGTACCAGTCCATGGCGAACTCGTTCTTCGGTGCGAACGCACCGGGGTGATGCGCGACCGCGTGGCCCAGACGGCCCGCGCTCAACTCCCACTGCGGTTTGGAGAAGCCCAGGCGTTCGGCGAGCGCCACGCCACATCGCAACGAGTGAAAGATCGACGACGAGCCAGTGAGCAATGCGTAGGACTCGCAGCGCCCTAGTGCGTCCAAGGACCAGGCAATGGTGCCGTCGTCGTGTTGCCAACGCAACACGAATTCAATCGAACGCTCGACGCTGGGCCAGCACTGCGCAGCAAAGTCGACGTCACCGGTCGCCACGACGTAGTGGTACAGCCCCGCGGCCACGTACGCGCAGACGTTGGTGTCGAGCCGGGCGTCCTTCACGGCGTTGCCGACGTAGTAGTTGAACCAACTGCCGTCGCCGAGTTGGTGCTCGCAGAGCCACCGGTACGCCGCTTTGGCTTCGTCAACGTAGCCCGTGACCGTGAGGGCCATGGCCGCTTCCACGTGGTTCCACGGATCGCAGTGTCCGCCGGGAAACCATGGAATCTGACCGTTGCGCAGTTGCAACGACGCGAGGTGACTCGCCGTGCGCGCTACTTCCTCACCGCTCAACAGTCCGGGGACGCCCGAAACCGTGCCGATGGTCGTGGTCACGATGCGGTGGGCTTCACGAGGTAGACCACGATTGACTTTCCGATCATCGGCCCGAGCAGCCGTTCAGCGAAACGCGTGGGCCACGGTGCCTTCATGATGTCCCAGACGAGGAGCCGGTGATAGAGCTTGACGAGCTTGTGGTCGTTGTTGGTCGTGCCTACGAGGCACTTCAGCCACCAGTAGGGACTGTGCAGTCCGTGCGCGTAGTGATGACCAGTGTCCTTCATGCCCACCGAACGCAGACGCTCGGTGAGGACACGTCGACGGTAGATGCGAATGTGCCCGCCCGGCACATTGTGGTACTCGTCGGAGAGCGCCCAGTTGATCAGTTCGGGGCCGAAGCGCGGCACCGTGATCGCCATGGTGCCACCGGGTCGAAGGACGCGCGTCAGTTCTCGCATCGCTGCGAGGTCGTCGGGTATGTGCTCCAAGACCTCGGAGCAGATGACCCGATCAAAGGTCGCGTCGGGGAACGGAAGGTGCAAGGCGTCACCCTGCACGGCCACCGCATGAAGCACGTTGGCGTCGAGTTCACCGGCTGCCACCATCGCCGCAAACATGTTCTTCACGCCTTCAACCTCGTCACGACCGGCGTCGAGGGCAATGACCTCGGCACCGCGTCGGGCCGCTTCGAAGGCGTGGCGCCCGAAGCCGCAACCGAGGTCGAGAATCCGGTCGCCGCTCTCGAGGCCCAACTGGTCGTATTTCGCGGTGAGCATTAGTCGAACGTCATCGATTCCGGCAGCGGGAGGCCGCGCAGGATCGCGTCATAACAGGCGGCCGTACCCCTCGCGGTCACCTGCCACGTGAAGCGCTCGATCACCCGCTCGCGTCCCGCCGCGCCGAGTCGCGCTCGCAGCTGCGCATCGTCGAGCAACGTGCTGATTGCGGTGACGAGCGCATCGGGATTGTTGGGCTCGACCAGCAGACCGGTTTCACCACTCACGCCGACGACTTCGGGAAGCGCCCCGCCGGTCGTCGCGACGACCGCGACGCCGCAACTCATCGCCTCGATGGCCGGGAGCGAAAACCCTTCGTAGAGGCTGGGCACGATGGCCAGTTCTGCTTCGCCGTATAAACGGGCCAGTTCTTCGTCGCTGACGCCGGTAATCGTCGTCACGATGTCATTCAGCCCCAGTCGATCGAGGGCCTTCGCGACGCGTCCCTTGGGCTGGGGCTTGCCAATGACGATCAAGTCGATCTCACGTTCGACGCGAAGTTTCGCGATCGCCTCGAGCAGCGGCACGAGTCCCTTCATGGGCACATCGCTCGACGTGGTGACCATGAGGCGCCCCTTCTTCTTGACCACGTCGTCGTAGGGACGAAACACGGTGTGGTCGACGCCCACTGGTACCACCGTGAGGCGCTCGAGTGGCACTTGCATCTGCGCGTTGATGTCAATCTTCGAGTTATGTGACACCGTAAGGACCGCGGGCAGCTGCTTCACGGTACGCACCTGCATCCGCAAGAATCCGAACCAGCGTCGCGTGGCGTAGCGCTTCCAGAAGGTATCGGCGTGGTCGAGGGCAATCGAGCGGTCGACGGTGATCGGATGGTGCAGTGTCTCGAGCAGCGGCCAGCCTTCTTCGTGCAGTTTCAGAATGCCCGGGCCCATGCACTGGTTGTCGTGGATAATGTCGAAGTCGCTTCGACGGTGCGCCAAGATCTTCTCAATGCGTAGGGAGTACGCCAGCGGCTCACCGAATCCGCCGCTTAGCATCACGGCGAACTCAGCGACGTCCGCCAAGGAGGTGAACTCCGACGGCGCGGGAATGCGAAAGGGGTCAGGGTCGCGGTAGAGGTCGAGTGCGCGCACCGCCGTGAAACCAACGCCCTCGTCGAGCTCGGGCCAGGGCGGACCGGCGAAGACTTCCACGCTGTGTCCGAGATTGACTAACTCCCTTGTCAGGTGGCGGGTATAGACGCCTTGGCCGCCGCATCGTGGGTTGCCGCGGTAGATAAGAAACGCCACGCGGTACTTGCCGGGCTCCGCTGGCCGCGCAGTTACGTGCGCCGGCGTCGTGATCGTCTTCGAACGAGCCCAGGACGCCTTGGTTCCTTCAATGGTTTGGCGCAGGGTACGTGACAAGGGGCAACTTTCGGATTCGTGAGTCCTCCATTCTCGCCGAATTCGACAAATCGCACAAATGTCCGAAAACGGGCCGTTCACACGATGTGTACATTGTTCGAATGGACCTGAACTACCCCACTGAAACCGAACCATTCCGCAAGGAAGTACGCGCGTGGCTCGAAGAGAACCTGCCCGAAGGCTGGTTCGATCCGGACTTCGCCATGACGTCTGACGAGCGGTGCACCTTCAATGACTCGTGGACCGAGAAGCTCTTCGCCGGTGGCTGGATCTGCGCCGGATGGCCCGTGGAGTACGGCGGCAAGGGACTGACGCTGCTCCAGCAGGTCGTCCTCAACGAGGAGTTCGCAAAAGCCAATGCGCCAATGCGCGCCGACTTCTTCGGCGACACGCTGGTCGGTCCAACCATTCTCCAGTGGGGCACCGACGAGCAGAAGCGCGAGTTCATCCCCGGCATCCTCCAGGGCAAGATCGCGTGGTGCCAGGGCTTCTCCGAGCCCGATGCCGGGTCGGATTTGGCGAGTCTGAAAACAACCGCCGTGCTCGACGGTGACGAGTGGGTCATCAACGGACAAAAGGTCTGGACGAGTCAGGCGCAGCACGCCGACTTCGTGTTCTTGATGGTTCGCACGGACCCCGACGCGCCCCAACACGCGGGCATCAGTTACCTACTCGTGCCGATGCACCAAGAGGGCGTCGACGTTCGCCCGATCATCCAGGTGGACGGCTCGGGCGACTTCAACGAAGTCTTCTTCACGAACGCGCGCTGCTCGAAGAACAACGCGGTGGGTGGCGTGAACAACGGGTGGAAGGTGGCGATGACGACGCTCGGCTTCGAGCGGGGCTCTTCGTCAACGACCGGGTACCGCCGGTTCCTCAAAGAGTGGGACGACATTGTCAGTGAAGCGAAGCGCCATGGCAAGAACGATGACGAACTCGTGCGCGATCACCTCGTCCGAGCGTGGGAGAAGGTCAAGATCATGCAGATCAACGGCTACCGCTCCCTCACCGACTCATTGAATGGGACGCACAACACTGCGCTGCTCGGTGCCTGCAACAAGATGTTCTGGTCCGAGACGCACCGAGCGATGATGAACTTGGGCATCGATGTGCTCGGAATGGAGGGTCAGATTCTCACCGGCAAGGGTGGCGTCGAAGGCTCAGTGGCGGGAAGCCGTCGCGGACGAGCCGACTACCCGGTCTCAGAGTTGCAGGGCTCGTTCTTCTTCTCGCGATCTGAGACCATTTGGGGCGGCACCGCCGAGATTCAGCGCAACATCATCGGTGAGCGAGCGCTCGGACTGCCCAAGGAGCCGAAGCCGCAAAAGGTGTGAGTCGATCGACGTCTCGAGGCCTTGACTCACCGTACCTAGCAGCTAAGACGCGATCTTGAGAAGACCGTCGATGAGCCCTCGAACTCGCTGCTCGATGTCGTCACGGATCTGACGAACCACGTCGATTTCCTTACCGGCCGGATCGGTCAACTCCCAATCCATATACCGCTTGCCCGGGTACACGGGACACGCGTCACCACAGCCCATAGTGACAATGACGTCAGCGTTCAGGCCCATCTCGTTGGTCAGCTTTCTCGGCGCTTCATTGGAAATGTCAATGCCTTTTTCCCTCATCACTTCGACGACCGCGGGATTGAGCACTTCGCCCGGTGCCGAGCCGGCGGAGTGGACAACGACTTGATCGCCTCCCATCTCTCGGGCGAACCCCGCCGCCATCTGGGACCTACCGGCGTTGTGCACGCACAGGAAGAGGATTTCTGGACACTCGATCATGGGGCTCCTTCAACGGTGGCGACTGGGTCGAAGAATCGACGTTTCGCCCACAACGACACGTAGACCAGGGCAACGAGTACCGGCACCTCGATGAGGGGACCGACGACGCCGGCGAGAGCTTCGCCACTCGTCACGCCAAAGACACCGATGCACACCGCGATCGCCAGCTCGAAGTTGTTGCCGGCGGCGGTGAAGGCGAGGGTGGCCGTTCGATCGTAGGGAAGCCCGAGTGAGCGACCGAGAGTGAACGACCCAAACCACATGATGGCGAAGTAACAAAGCAACGGAAGGGCTATGCGAGCCACGTCGCCCGGACGTGAGGTGATCGTGTGGCCCTGCAGGGCGAAGAGGATGACGATGGTATAGAGAAGTCCGTAGAGAGCGAAGGGGCCGAGCCGAGGCAACAATCTGGTCTCGTACCACTCGCGACCACGTAGTCGTTCGCCAATCGTTCGCGTGAGGTAACCAGCGAGGAGCGGTATCCCGAGAAATATGGCCACGGTCTCCGCGATCTTCCACACGGACAGGTGAAGACCCTGTGTGCTCAGCCCGAGCCATTTGGGAAGAAGTTCCAGATAGAAATATCCGAGCAATGAAAAGGCAACGATCTGGAACAGAGAGTTCAGCGCTACGAGCACCGCCGCCGCTTCGCGATGGCCCCCCGAAAGATCGTTCCAGATCAGCACCATCGCAATGCAGCGCGCCAAACCCACGATGATGAGCCCGGTCCGATAGGTGGGCAGATCGGGCAGCAAGAGCCAGGCGAGTGTGAACATGACCGCCGGTCCGATGAGCCAGTTGAGGACGAGCGACGCAACCAACAGCCTGCGGTCACTGGTGACGGTGCCGAGTCGGTCGTAGCGGACCTTCGCCAGCACGGGGTACATCATGACGAGGAGTCCAATGAAGATGGGCAACGACGTTCCCGA
The DNA here is from genome assembly GCA_036511575.1 of Acidimicrobiales bacterium. Lineage (GTDB taxonomy): Bacteria > Actinomycetota > Acidimicrobiia > Acidimicrobiales > RAAP-2 > RAAP-2. The sequence continues at coordinate 7,679 of DATCCA010000033.1, read as the reverse complement.
CGTGACCTGCACGGCATTGAGGTGCGTGTTGAGGCTGGGTATCGCTCGACCTAACACGATGCCGATGACCATCGCCAAAACGATCCACACCGGTAAGAACCGGTCGAGAAACGAGAGTCGCTTGATGACGGGGGCGGCCACGCCTCCCTCGGTCAACTCTGAGACGGTGTCGCTCATGATCGCCGCGCTGCTCTCGTTCGCGCCAGTTTCAACAGCACGGGGCGGCGTCGGACATCACGAGTGACTCGCTCTCGCAACAGGTCGCATCGCCCGCCACCGTTGAAGAGTCACTCGCGTCGGCCAGCACGGTATAGACCTCCCACCGCGAGGCATCAGGACCATCGACCCACACTTTGTCTTGCACCGCGAAGCAACACGTCGTCTCGTCCTCGACGTCGGTTACGAATCCCTGTTCGGCGAGGTACCGAGTGGCATCTTGCACCTCACCAGTTGTAGAAACTTCGACCCCAAGGTGATTTATCGTGCCTGGGTCACCAGAGTTCTCGAACAGCACCAATTTGAGTGGGGGTTCCGTGATGGCGAAGTTGGCGTAGCCGGGACGTAATTTCGTCGGTTCGGTCTTGAAGAATTTGGTGTAGAAATCTGCCGCTTCATCGAGGTTCGACACATTAAGAGCGAGTTGCAGTCTGGACACTTTGATCTCCTATAAATTGACGTTCGTCAATGAGAACGGTAGTTGTCAAATCGATGATTGTCAATAGTATAATGAGAGCAATGTCACATCCAAAGACCATCACCATTGACGAAAACGTCGTAAGTTGCTGTAGCCCATTGACGGCAATTGCATTGTCCGAGGTCGAGGCCGGTGACATCGCTCAGATCTTTGGAGCCCTCAGTGATCCCGTGCGTCTGCGCATGTTGTCGCTCGTCGCAGCTGAAAACGAGGTCTGCAGCTGCGCTCTTGAAGAGCCGCTGGGCAAGAGCCAACCCACCATCTCGCATCACACAAGGATTCTCGCGGAGGCGGGCCTCATCGTCGGTGAAAAGCGTGGCCGGTGGATGTGGTGGCGAATTGTTCCGGAACGTCTTAGGGAAGTTTCGAAGATTCTTTCTTCATGAGCGCAGGCGCTCAAACAATCGTTTTGTAGAGGTCAATTCGGCCACCTTGGATAGGGTAACGCGGATGCCCCAACTCCGCCGCCGTCTGCGTTTCATTTCACGGCCATGACGGTATCGACTGGGTTCGACAACGTAGAGGTGGCACTACCACGGAGAGCAATGGTCCCACACCTCTCCTGGCCGCCAATACTGGCAAGACTCTGAGCGTGCAACAATGCTCCCTGCCTTGGAGGTCGATGCCAGCAGCGACTCAACTGGCCTCCCCACCTCCATGGGCACGGGGGCAATAATTGCCAACGCCGCCTTCGCGAACCTCAGTGAAGACGGGTATCCGAAAGTTTGCAATGGACCGAATATTGACTTGGTGCGGATTAAGTCCGGAGTTCGTCCATCTGTTGCGGTGTCCTCGCTTCAACGAATTGCGAAGTCGGCCACCTCACGATTCACATCCGTGAACAGTTCTTGCAATCTGATGCTTTCGGTCATCGGAGTGCAAAAGCCTGGACAGATCCGCGACTACGGAAGCGTCGGCGTCTCACCCACTTTGTTGGCGTCCGGTCTCGCGAGTGGTGCCGTCGTCGCGCTCGCGTTCACCCTCGTCGCGTCGGTGCGCCGTCGCCGTCGCGAACTGGCGCTGCTCAAGGCACTCGGTTTCACCCAACGCCAGCTCGCGGCCACCGTCGCGTGGCAAGCGTCGATCGTGGGAGTGGTGGGAATCGTCTTCGGCGTACCGCTCGGCGTCGCTCTCGGTCGTTGGCTGTGGATCCTTTTCGCCCGCGAGGTCTACGCCGTGCCCGACGCCACGGTACCCGTTCTTTCGATTGCGCTCGTAGCAGTTGGTGCGCTCATACTCGTCAACGCCGTCGCAGCATTGCCCGGCCGAAGCGCCGCGCGAACGGAAACAGCCCTCGTGCTTCGCGCAGAGTAGCGCCCTGGATGCGGAGACCAATTGTTCGTGTTCAGGCGCCCCTCGTGATCACTGGCCTCGAAATGCTTTCTTCAGTTTCGTGAGCAGGCTCGGCTTGAGGTAGTACTCCTCGCGCTCCTCTGGGGTCATTGCGTCGTAACGTGCGTCCTGTTTCGACAGTACTTCGTCGACCTTCTCTTGTTGGAGATTGTCGCGATTGTGGATCTGCTCTTCACTCAGCGCTTTCTTGCCGCCTCGACCCAATCCTCCAAAACTTCCAAAGCGACTCACGAGACTCCCTTCCCCGACGCCGAAATCGTCGACGCCAGTATCGACAGTGCGAATCTACTCATCTCACTCGGGTGACACGCTGACGAGTGAATCGCGTCAGAGCTGGCGGTAGCGCGGCACGTAGCCGCCGACGCCGAGCGACATCGAGTCCTCGGGGTCAATGGAGTCATCCACGCCACCCAGTACCTCAGTCACCCACGACAAGCGATCGGTCAAGATTCGCGTCACGCCGCCGGCCAACGTGTCCGAGGAGATCGCACAACTCGAACAGGCACCCTGGAGTTGTACTTCTACGACACCGGTCTCGACGTCGGCACGAATGAGGACGAGGTCGCCACCGTCGGCTTGGACCGAAGGACGCATGAGGTCAAGCAGCGCGTTGAGCGCCTTCAAACGGCTTGAGCGTTCCTGGTCGGTCAGTTCTTCCATCCGTCCAGTCTGCCGTGAAATCACGCGCCTGTGACGCCGTTCGCGTTCTCGATACGATGCAATCCATGGAATCTGACATGCACTGGGATGTGGACGACATCGACCTGTCAGACATGGGCTTCTGGCGTCGACCCTGGGCGGAGCGCGTAGCCGCCTTCGCGACGCTGCGACGAGAGAGCCCGATCACCCACTACGACGAACCATTGATCGAAGGCACGTCAATCGAGTTCCCAGTCGGCAACGGTTTCTACGCCCTCACGAAATATCGCGACGTGCAAACGGCGTCGCGGCACCCGGAAGTCTTCCTTTCGGGACCCGGTGCGGTGTCAGAGATGGACCTTCCGACTGAGATGGTCGAGTACTTCTCGGGCATGATCTCAACGGACGACCCCAAGCACGCGCGACTGCGCCGGATTGTGTCGAACGCATTCAATCCTCGCAATGTCCGAGCGGTGGAGGATTCAATTGAGCGCAAGGCCGATGAGATCATCGAACGTTCGCAAACGAGCGGCACGGGCGATTTCATCACCGACATCGCGGCGCCATTTCCTCTCGAGATCATTTGCGACATGATGGGCGTCCCGCCAAGTGAGTATGCGACGGTCCTGTATCACTCGAACATCATCCTCTCCAATGGCGACCCGGACATAATTCCCGAAGGCCAGGATCCCATATTGGCCCTGCTCGAATCAGGCGCCGCGCTCACGGCGATCATGGAGGAGTTGGGGGCGTACCGAATCGACAATCCCATCGATGACATTACGAGCGCACTCGTGAACGCCGAGATTGAAACCGAGAAACTCACGAAACAAGAGTTGGCGTCATTCTTCGTGCTCCTCGTAACGGCCGGTAGTGAGACGACCCGCACGGCGATTGCTCATGGTCTGCACACGCTCACCGAACACCCCGATCAAAAGGCACGACTGCTCACCGATTACGATGGCCTCGCCAAGACCGCCGTCGACGAAATCGTTCGTTGGGCGTCGCCGGTTATTTGGATGCGCCGCACGCTGGCTGAGAACTACACCCTTTCGAACTTCGAACTCGCCAAGGGCGACAAGGTCCTCTTGTTCTACAGTTCAGCCAATCGCGACGAGGACATCTTTGAGAACCCCGATGTCTTCGACGTCGGACGCACGCCCAATGACCACTACGGCTTTGGCGCGCCGGGCCCTCACTTTTGTCTCGGCGCCCACCTCGCGCGACGCGAAATCACAGTGATGATGCGCGAGTTATTGCGTCGACACCCTGATATCCACTCCACCGGGACGCCGTCCCAGTTGGCGTCGCGCTTCATAAACGGCATCAAGCACCTGCAGTACAGTCTCTAGGATTACGGGCGTCGACCGTAGGCTGAGCGTGAGAGCGCCTTAACCGCGTGGCGACGCGAACAACCAATCTCGCATTAGAGGAGCCGGTGATCGAGCGCATTTCAATCGAGTTCCCAGTGAGCAATGGATGCCATCTGAGCGACACTCGTCGTCAATTCTCATCGTGGCGTCGTGACCCTTCTGCGCGAGTAGTGCGAGTTGAGAGCGATTGCAATGGCCAACGCTAAGCGACTCCCTCAACACGTGGGCATCATTCCCGATGGCAATCGCCGTTGGGCTCAGGACCAAGGTTTCCAAAAACAGGACGGCTATCACTTCGGACTGCAGCCCGGTCTGGAGTTGTACAAGGAGTGCCTGGCGCTCGGAATCCCAGAGATCACCTTCTACGGCTTCACCGTCGACAATACGAAGCGTCCTGGGCCTCAGATTGACGCATTTCGCATCGCGTGCGTTGAAGCCGTGGCGGAGTTGGAGAAACGCGACGCGGATCTTCTGGTGGTGGGTAACACCAAGTCGGTGTTCTTCCCAAAGGAACTCCTGCGCTACACGCAACGGACCCGAATTGGCGAAGGCCGCATCAAAGTGAACTTCCTCGTGAACTACGGCTGGAATTGGGACCTAAACCATTCGCTCGAAAATGGCGACGGGAGTACGCCTCGCAACGTCGCCGACGGCATCGCGTCCGCCGATATTTCACGGATTGATCTCATCGTGCGCTGGGGCGGGGGTCGGCGACTCAGTGGCTTCTTGCCCGTCCAGTCCATCTACGCCGACTTTTACGTCGTCGACGAACTGTGGCCGAACTTCTCACTTGACCAGTTTCACGAAGCACTGGCTTGGTACCAAGATCAAGACGTCACGCTCGGTGGTTAGACGCGATACGCACAGCTATTTACTTTCGGCGCCGTACGGACGGTGCCGCCGCTAGGACGTGCGCGCGGCCACCGCTTCGTCGTACGCGTGGAGGGCCCGGGGACCCCACACCGTGCCGGGGCCACCATTGAGTGCGATTAACACACCCATCGCCTCGGCGATCTGTTGGCGAGTGGCCCCTTCACGAAGGGCGCCCCTCGCGTGCGCCACGATGCAACCGTCACACTCTCGCGTGGCTGAAATCACCAAGGCGAGAAGTTCCTTGGTGAGTCGAGAAAGTTCACCTTCGGCTGACGACGCCTGTGACAACGCCGCGAAACTCTTCATCACGTCGGGAATCAGTTCTCGCAAATCCTGAGCCGGCTGACGCAGCTCTTCACGAATCTCATCCATGCTGTTCATAACTACCTCCGAGCATGAGCGTAGCGACCGTGAAAATCGAACTCCTCGTTCGGTTTCGTAGAATTGTCCGGTGACCGTGATCGATGAACTCATCGCCCATAACCGCGCGTACGTCGATCGACACGGACACCGCGAGATGGCGACGGCGCCGCAACTACATTTGGCGGTGCTGACGTGCATGGACTCACGACTCGACCTCTTCGGTGCCCTCGGGCTGAACCTTGGTGAGGCGCACTTGATACGCAACGCTGGCGGAATCGCCACTGACGACGCCGTTCGCTCATTGCTCCTCAGTCAACGATTGCTGGGCACGTTCGCGGTGATGGTGATCCACCACACTCGATGCGGCTTGGAGACCTTCGAAGAACAAGCCCTCGCTGACGAAGTCGAAGCGAGCGTCGGGGTCCGACCGCCGTTTCGATTGGGGGCCTACCGCGACGTCGACGACGACGTGCGCTCGACGCTGGCGACCCTTCGCGAGAGCCCGTTCGTCGATACGACGGAGATCCGGGGCTTCGTGTTCGACGTCGACGACGGGGATCTGCGCGAGGTCAACTAAAAGAACTTCTTGAAGCCCCGGCTGGTCTGGTCGTAACCATTGGCGAGGTAGAAACGGTGAGCGTCCTCGCGGACGTTGCGGCTGGTCAACTGGACGCGATAGCAGCCGCGATCGCGCGCCAACGCCTCCGCCGCCTCGAGCAGTTTCGAGCCGACACCGTGACTGCGCCGATCATCGCGCACGTGGACACTTTCGAGCTCGCAACACCACCCGCCGGCGTGTTGGAAGTGTTGGAAGATAATCACTTGGCAGACGCCAATGACTTCGCCATCTTCTTCGGCGATGAGAACGTCACCACGTTGACGACGAGTCTCTTCAACCGCGGCCCAGTAGTCGCCCGTATGGTCTGTCTCTTCAAATTCCGGCGTGAGTGACCCACCCATCAGGACGCGCACGGCCGCCGCGAGGTCGTCCTCGTTGATCGGTCGAATCCGCACTGCCACGCGCTAAACCCGGGGATCGATTGGCGTGAGCACGCCAATCTCGTGCTCGACGGCCTGCGCCGCGTCAAGACAGAGGTCCTCGCGAAAGAGTGTTCCCATGATCTGTACGCCCGTCGGGAGTCCGTTGGCCACGCCCGTGGGCACGCAGGCCGCCGGTAGTCCCATCAGGTTCGCCGGCATGACGAATCGAAAAAGTTCCACAACCTTCATTGCCGTATCCCCGTCGATGATGTCGTAGCCGTGCGCGAAAGGAGGCTGCGTCCACACCGGCCCCACGATGAGTGGGTAGATCGTCATGAACTGGCGCCACGCCTTCTCCACCTTGTAGCGGCTCTCATGCATCAGTGCCATCGACTCGGGCGTCGCGGGTGGATACTCGATGTTGGTGAGTTCAAGGAATCGCTGACCTCCTTCGCCGAGAATCATCATGAGCAAAGGATTGACTACCTTGAGGCTCGTCATCATGAGTTCCGACCACGCGAGGTAGCTTTCGAAGACCATTGGCGGATCGATCTCCTCGACCTCGTAGCCAGCCTTTTCGAGGGCGCGACCAGCGATGCGGACTCCTTCGGCCACATCGGGGTCGGTGTCGCCGCCCGTCGGTGTTGGGACGAGCGCCACGCGCCGCGATGTGGGCGGACCGTTCAGGGGTACGTCGACGGACTGGGGATCGAGGCGGTGCGCGCCCATGACGGCCTCGAGACCAAGACGAACGTCCGCCACGGTCCTCGCCATCACGCCGTTCACTAACAGAATCTGGTCATTGATCGACATGTCCAAGGTTGACGAGGGATTGCCTTGGGGGACGCGTCCCCTCGTTGGCTTGATCGACGCAATGCCGCACGCGTAGGCCGGGTTGCGAAGCGATCCGCCAATGTCATTGCCGAGGCCGAGCGGGCTCATTCCCGACGCAATGGCCGCTGCCTCACCTCCCGACGATCCGCCCGCCGTGATGCCGTGCTTCCAGGGGTTGTGCGTCGAACCATAGAGTGAGGACTCGGTATTAATACGCAGTCCGAGGTCGGGCATGTTGGTACGTGCGAGTGCGACGGCACCGGCTTGGCGCAGACGCTCCACCGGCGGTGAGTCGGCGGAAGCCATGAAGTCCTTCAGTGTCTCGCAACCCTGGTTGGTCGTGTAACCAGTGAGGTCCAGGTTGACCTTGATCGTAAAGGGCACCCCGTGGAGCGCCCCGAGTGGCTCACCAGCCTTCTGTTTTGCGTCGGCGGCGTCCGCTTCGGCTCGCGCTTCGTCGGGGCGGACCTCGACAATGGCGTTGAGTGCTGCGTTCACCGCGTCAATGCGCTCCAGATGGGCGTCAATCACCTCTCGCGACGTCGTGGCACCACTTCGAATCAATTGCG
>DATCCA010000032.1:0-5407 GCA_036511575.1 Acidimicrobiales bacterium | reverse complement strand
CACCATCCGTCTGAACGGGAAGACGGTGAACGTGCTCCAAGCGAACACGCAGGGCCTCGGCTTCGGGGTGACGCCGATCGGACCGACGTGGCACTTCAGCAACTACTTCTTGGGCGCCGACAACCAGGGCCGTGACGTGTTCGCCCGACTTCTCTACGGGGGGCGCTCGAGTCTCTACATCGGTGCGAGTTCGGCGGTGATCTGCGTGGCGGTCGCCGCCATCGCCGGAGTTGCGGCGGGCTACTTCGGGGGCGCAGTGGACTGGATCGTCTCGCGCATCTTCGACATCATCTGGGCGTTCCCGGTCTACCTCTTGGCAATCTCACTGTCGGTCATCCTCGAAACCAATGGCATCAACTTTCTCTTCATCCACATCGAGCAGGGCTCACTCACCATCCCAATTCTGATCATCGCCTCCGTGTTCATCCCGTACGTGGGACGCCCGCTTCGTGGCATCGTGCTGTCGCTCAAGGAGCGCGAGTTCATTCAGGCAGCCATTGGATCGGGTGCGTCGGACCTACACATCCTGCGCAAGGAGATCCTTCCGAACGTCGCACCGACCATCATCGTGTTCTTCCCGCTCATGGTCGCGTTCAACATGCTCACCGAATCGGCCCTCTCCTTCCTGGGCATCGGCGTCCAGGCGCCGCAGGCCAGCTGGGGCACGATCATCAACGACGGACTCGGCCTGCTCTATACGAGGCCGGTCGTGGGCATCATGCCCGGCCTGATGATCGTCTTGACGGCCGGGGCACTCAACGTCCTCGGTGACGGCTTCCGCGACGCGTTCGACCCGAAGGCAAAACTGCGGGGCTCCATCTAAATGCTCCGATTCATTCTTCGACGATTTGCCTCGGCCGTGGTCGTGCTGTTCACGATCAGTGTGATGGTCTACCTGATCTTCTTCGCGACACCCGGTGTCGACCCCGCAGCGCGCATCGCCGGGCGCAGTGCCTCGCCCGCGATCGTCGAGCAGGTGCGCATCGCGTTCGGGTTGAATCGACCGTTGCCGATCCGGTACCTGCTCATGATGGACCACCTGTTCATCAAGCGTGATCTCACGTCGTACGTGAACATCGGCGACAAGGTCGTGCCGCAGATACTGGCGGCCGCCCCGGTCACGCTCTCGCTCGTTGCGGGTGCCGTGGTGATCTGGCTCATCGTCGGCATCTTCGGAGGCGTGATCGCCGCCGCCAACAAGGGGAAGTTCATCGACCCGCTCATTATGTTTCTGGGGATTGCCGCCGTGTCGGTACCGGCCTATTGGTTGGGGGAGGTGGTGAACCTCATTACCCAAAACCAACTGCACTCAACGGTGTTCCCGTGGCTACCGGCCCCGGGCTGGGTGCCGCTCACCCAGAACCCGGGCGAATGGGCGCTGCATCTCCTCTTCCCGTGGCTGACCCTCGCGGCGCTCTACGCCGGGATCTACGCGCGCGTGTTGCGCGCCGAATTGGTGAACGCCCTCAACGAGGACTACGTACGCACCGCGCGCGCCAAGGGCCTGTCCGAACGACGCATACTCCTGCGTCACGCGCTTCGCTGTTCGCTCATCTCCATCACGTCGCTCTTCGGACTCGACGTCGGTGCGTTGGTTGGCGGCGCGGCGCTGCTCACCGAGGTCGTGTTCGGCCTGCCCGGCGTGGGACTCCTCACCTACAACGCGCTCGAGAATCTCGACCTGCCCGTCATCATGGGCACCGTAATGTACGGCGCCTTCTTCATTGTGCTGGCAAGCGCCGTCGTCGACGTCGTCTACGCCCTGCTCGACCCGAGGGTGCGCATTGTCTGACGCGACCCTCGACGAACCGGTCCTCAGCGTCCGCGACCTCTCAGTGACCTTCGCGACGCGCCAAGGACCATTGCGCGCCGTCGACGGACTCTCCTTTGACGTAGGCGCGAAGGAGGTTCTCGGCATCGTCGGCGAGTCGGGTTCTGGCAAGAGCGTGGCGATGTACTCAATGCTTGGGCTGGTACGCGACTCCAACGTCGCCATTACCGGCAGCGTGAAGTTCGAGGGATGCGAGATTCTCGGACTCTCGGACCGCGAACTCCAGAGCGTTCGCGGCGGCGACGTGGGCATGGTCTTCCAAGACCCGATGACCGCCATGACGCCGGTCTACAAAGTGGGCTGGCAGATCGTTGAGCAGCTACGCGCCCACACCGACATGACCAAGGCGCAGGCTCGTTCGCGCGCGATCGAACTGCTGGGCGAGGTCGGCATCCCCGACCCGAAGACGCGGGTCGATCACTTCCCGCACGAGTTCTCGGGAGGAATGCGTCAACGCGTGGTGATTGCGATGGCGCTCTCGTGCAACCCCAAACTATTGATCGCGGACGAACCGACTACGGCGTTGGACGTCACGACGCAGGCGCAGATACTGGACCTCATGTCCAAGTTGCAGGAGTCCTACGGCTCGTCAATCGTGATCATCACCCACGACATGGGCGTGATCGCCGAGGTGGCCGATCGCGTCGTCGTCATGTACGCCGGACGACCGGCCGAAATTGGACCGGAACTGGACGTCGTGCGCTTACCGCGCCACCCCTACACCTGGGGGCTCCTCGGTGCCGTGCCGCGCGTCGACGTCAAGAACCGACGACTCGTCACGATCCCCGGCACGCCCGTGTCGCCGCTCGACGTACCGACCGGTTGCGCCTTCGGGCCGCGCTGTCAGTACAAGATGGCGATCTGCGATGAGCGACCAATCCTGCGAGGTGCCGACGGGCACGTTGACGCGTGCTGGTTGAGTGACGAACAGCGTTTAGCCATTCGATCGCAGGCGACCGTTCGCGGAGTTGCTGATGAGTGACGAGGTCCTTCTTCGCGCGACTGACGTCGTGAAGTCATTCACCTCGCGCGGCAAGAAATTAGGCGCACATTCGGTCAACACTGCAGTCAACGGCGTATCGCTCGAAGTGAAGAGGGGCGAGACGCTCGGCATCGTCGGCGAGTCGGGATGTGGCAAGTCGACGCTGGCGCGCTGTCTCGTGCAACTGCTACCTGTCACCTCGGGCAGTGTCGAATTCAATGGCGTGGAACTGGTGGGACTGTCGCGACGCGAGCTGCGACCGCATCGTCGAGAGATGCAGTTGGTGTTCCAAGACCCCTACGCCTCGCTCAATCCCCGACGAACGGTGGGCGACATCGTCGCCGACCCCATGCGCATCAACAAGACGGCCGGTGAGAAGGAGATCCTCGAGCGCGTGCGTGACCTCTTCGTCACTGTTGGTCTCGACCCGGCGTCGATTCACCGTTACCCCCACGAATTCTCCGGGGGCCAGCGCCAAAGGATCGGCATCGCGCGCTCACTTTCGCTGAATCCATCACTGGTCGTCGCGGACGAACCGGTTTCGGCGCTCGACGTCTCGGTGCAGGCGCAAGTGCTGAACCTGATGGCCGATCTCCAAGACCAGTTGCACTTGACGTATCTCTTCATCGCGCACGACCTCGGCGTCGTTCGTCACGTGTCGGAGCGCGTGGGCGTGATGTACCTCGGCGAAATCGTCGAGTTGGGTGACGCCGAAGCGTTGTACCAAACGCCGATGCACCCGTACACCGAGGCGTTGTTGTCGGTCGTGCCGGAACTAAACGACACCGACGCTCCTCGACGCGAACGGATTCTCATTACCGGCGACGTGCCCGACCCGTCCGATCGTCCGACCGGATGCTCGTTTCATCCCCGCTGCCCCGCCGCGACGGACATCTGTCGAAGCGACGCGCCGGCCTTCGTGGAACTGAAACCGGGACGCTTCGTTGCCTGCCACCACCCCCGCAATGCGGACGAGTAACGGAGTTTCGAGGCTCAGTCTCTAGCCATACAAAAAGTGGAATACTGGCCCCAGTGTCTCCCACCTTCTCTTTAGCGCCGTCGCGCGCGCGCCCGGAACTGCAGTGACGAGTTCCGACGTGGGCCCCGTGCGATTCGAGCAGTTCTTCATGAACTCGACCGACCTCATGTCGGTCGCCGACGCTCACGGGAACTTTCTCCTCGTGAACGGTGCGTTCAAACAGACGCTCGGTTGGGAGACCGAAGAGCTCATTGGTCAGTCCTACACGAGCCTCATCCACCCTGATGACCTTGCTTACGTGACGTCGTCATTCCAACCCAAGGACGGTGTCGTCCCCTCGGCCGTTGAGCTCGAACTTCGAGAGCGATGTGCCGACGGCGCCTACCGCTGGATGAAGTGGACAATCCGGCGCGACGGCGACTTGCACTACGCGGTCGGCTATGACATCTCGCTACGCAAAGAGACGATGAGCGCATTGGCCGACAGCATTGAAAAGTCACGTGCGATCTTTGACGCCGCCGCCGACTCCATCATCGTTCTGGACGAAAACCTCAAAGTCATCGAGGCCAGCCCTTCGAATGACACGTTCTTCTCGTTTTCCAAGGAAGAGACCGAGGGTCGTCAAGGCATGGACTTCGTGCACCCCGACGACCGGGCCGGTGTGCTCGAGGCGATTACGCACGGCTTTGCAAAGAACGAAGTCGTCCGGGTCCGTTTTCGAGGACTTCGAACCGATGGCCGATGGGTCAACATCGAGTCTCGGGGACGCGCCCTGCGCGACGCCGAGGGCAATCTAACCGGCTCGGTCATCATCTCTCGCGACGTCACCGAGTCGGTCGAAGCGGCGGCGGCTCTGGAGTGCGCTAAAGAAGAGGCGGAACGCGCCAACCTCGCCAAGAGCGAGTTCATGTCGAGAATGAGCCACGAACTGCGCACACCACTCAACTCGGTGCTCGGCTTCGCCCAGATCCTTCAGATGGAGATGTCGTCCGCTGAGGAGCTCGAGTTGATTGGCTACATTGTCAAGTCCGGCGGCTATCTCCTGGAACTTATCAACGAAGTCCTCGACATCTCGCGTGTCGAATCCGGAAGTATTGCCGTTGAACTCGAGGTCGTGAGCTCCGCGGAGTTGATTCGCCAGTGTGTCGAGATGGTGAAGGTGCAGGCGTTGGAATTTGGTGTGGAGATCATCGACAACTGTGATGGCGACTATTACGTCCGCGCGGACTTTCAGCGACTGAAGCAGGTAGTCGTGAATCTGTTGTCCAACGCCATCAAATACAACTTCGCCGGCGGAACAGTCACGTTGGACTGTGGCGACGTCGAAGGTCGCATGCGTTTGTCGGTGACCGACACGGGGCCTGGTGTCGCGCCACAGCTTCACGACAGGCTTTTCGCACCCTTCGATCGACTTGACGCGGAGTCGAGAGGAATTGAAGGAACGGGCCTCGGTCTCGCACTCTCCAAAGGTCTCATGGAAGCTATCGGTGGTTCCCTCGGTGTGGAAAGCACTCCGGGCACCGGGTCGACGTTCTGGCTCGAGTTGCCGATTGCATCGGCCGTGGCCTCAACGCCCGAAGGCAACAGCAGCGTGGAGCAGCTGGAGTCCCCGGTG
>DATCCA010000031.1:0-3850 GCA_036511575.1 Acidimicrobiales bacterium | reverse complement strand
AGAAGCAATGAAATGCCCAGGGATCGACAAAGTCCACGTGCGAAGAATCGTCCGACGCGTCTTCGCGTCTTCAGAGAGATGGGGAGAACCGCCAACGTCCATACGGTCAGTGCGAAGGGAACAAGGAGCAGCCACGAATAGATGAGGTGCGACACCTCGACCATGTGAGATCCGCCCCGGCCATGTCCGTACTTTTTCGTACCATTTGGACCGATTCGACGTGGTCGGCGGTGCCGCCGCACACCTTGGGTCAGCCGCCTGAAGAGTCCGCAGGTCGGTGCTCCGATACGAAGGCCTTCGTGGCCGCCTCGCAACTCATTTGGAGAAGAAACCGACTGGGCGTCAGTCCCCTTTGCCTTTCGGATCGATGCCAGCCACTCACGAGGTGTGGTCGCGATGAGAAACACTTCGTCGGGGAGGTTGACGTCGAACGAGCGTTCAAAAAGATCGCAGAGTTCAACGAGCGCGAGGCTGTCAACACTGAGATCTTTCGAGAGATCACTGTCCAAGGACAACTCATGGGCGACGTCCAAGTGCAGTTGATCGAGAAGCGACCTGACGTCGGCGAGGACTCTGCGTTCGTCATCCTCGCGGTGGTTCGCCCCGGACGATGTTTTTTCTTCGTTATTCACCGTGCGAAAGCTTTCGAGCCGTACGACGAGATTTGTCGCGACAGCCATCCACACGCGTCAAAAAGGATGGACAGATCGAACATCTCTTTGAACGTAGCGTTCCCAGACTTCGTGCGGACAGTGAGCCTGCTAAACCCGTTGAGAATGGGAGTGTTTACCGCCGCGATTTCTCCGCAGCCCTACTGGCTGTGCGTGGGCGTTCTCGTCGTCACCTTCGCCGTCATTCTGATTGGTGCTCGTCGTTCGCCGGGTCCCTGGACCGAGTTGGCGGCAAAGTTCATCGGGCTCGTGCTCCTCGGCGACTGCGTCGTCGACACGGTGCGCCAGGTCCATGACGACACCTGGTCACTACACACTTCGCTGCCTCTCGCGTTGTGCAACTTCACTCTGCTGGTTGGCGCAGCGGCGTGCTGGTGGTTGACGCCCCAACTCATCGAGCTGACGTACTACTGGGGACTGGCGGGCGCTTTGCAGGGACTCGCGACGCCTGATCTCGGCGTCCCCTATCCCCACGTCGAGTTCTTCGAATACGTCATTGGTCACACCGTGATCATCTTGGCCGCACTCTTCCTCGTCGTCGGCCTGCGACGAAGTCCTCGACCGGGATCGGTGGTTCGCGCGTCGATCATTACGTATCTCTACGCCGTCGTCGTCGCCCTGGCGGATGTCGTACTGAACGCGAACTACATGTTCTTTCGTCACGCACCTCGACAGTGGACGCTCCTTCGACTGATGGGACCGTATCCTTGGTATCTCGTGACCGGCGTCATCATCGTTCCCCTTCTCTTCATCATCCTTTACAGCCCCTTCTGGCTCGCGCGCCGATCGACCCGTCATGCACCAACATCGACGAAGTCGATGCGCGTCTGATGGATTCCCCGATGTTCGATCCGGTAGAAATCAGGCCGAGGCTGCACCGCTGGAACGACCGCGTGGTAATCGGAGCGGTCTTGGCGTCCTTCGCCTCGGGATTTGGACAGTTCGGAGCCGTGAGCGCACTCGGCAACGTGGCGCGAACCTTCGGTCACCTGGTCCACGGCGCCACCCTCGCCGACCAGGCCGGACTTTCGGGCACGAAGCTGGGCGTCGGGCTCGCAATCATCAGGTTGGCATCGCTCGGAGGACTTCCCCTCACCGCGCTGGCTGATCGCGTCGGTCGACATCGAATGCTTGTGCTGAGCGTCGGTCTAGGACTCTGCGCAACCGTTCTCGCGGCGGCGAGTCCCGGCTACTGGTGGTTCGTTGTCATCTTCGCTCTCGGGCGCCCTCTGCTCAGCGCGACGAGCGCGCTCTCCGAGGTCATTGCCGCTGAACAGACCGACACCTCGAGTCGTGCCAAAGCGCTCGCTCTGGTCGCGGCCGGCTACGGCGTCGGCGCTGGACTGACGGCCATAATCCACAGTCTCGCGTCCAAGACACTCGGCTTTCGTGGGCTGTTCCTTCTCGCCGTCGTGCCCCTCGCGCTGCTGCCCCTCATCAATCGATGGGCCACTGAACCGGATCGCTTCGCGCTGGCGGAGCGAACATCAGGACATGTTCACTCGGCGCTCGGAGCGGTGAGTGCGCAGTTTCGACGGCGCCTGATTCTGCTTTCGATTGTGGCGTTCGCGCTTTCGTTCATCACGGGGCCGGCCAACAGCTTCATCTTCCTCTACGCCCAGAACATCGACCATCTTTCGGGCGTCGCCACGGCCGTCATGGTGGTTGGGGCCGGGGCGACGGGCCTCGTCGGTCTGCTGCTCGGACGCGCCATGGCCGATCACTTTGGTCGACGTGTGACGGGCGTACTCGGCATGACCGGACTCGCGCTCTTTGGAGTGCTCTCCTACTCAGGACCAAAGTACGCCCTCGTCACTGGTTACGTGATGGGCGTCATGTTCGGCTCGATCTTCGCGCCGGCCGTCGGTGCACTCGTCAACGAACTCTTTCCCACGTCGATGCGCGCATCGGCCTCGGGTTGGTTCCTCGCCGCGGGTGTCCTTGGCGCAGTGATTGGACTGGTCGTGTTCGGGGCGATTGCGGACATTGGTAACCGCTTTGCGTTAGCGGCCGCGCTGACGTTCATCCCCGCGATGTTCGTCGCCGCACTGTTCTGGGCACTTCCCGAAACGAAGGGACGTGAACTCGAAGACCATTGGCCGACCTGAAGATCACTAGTTGACGCGAAGCTACATCGGCGTCGTGATGGTCGTTCCACTCACCAGTTGTTCGCGCCCCGAGTCAGTGAGACGCCACGCCGACGATTTTCCCTTGACGACCCATTCACTTGGCCCGCCGACCAGGGCGGTCTCTTCGTCGACGCCGAGCACGGTGATGGCGGGATCGTGCGGCAAGAGGAATCGGGTCATCATGTCTGGTATTCGCGAGACGAAGGCGTCGAAGTGGGGAATCGCTCGCACGTGGGGCAAGAGTCCGAGTCCCCGAGTCCCTCCTTCACGGGGGTGACGCAGCGAAGGAACCCACGCCGAAAAGGCCATGGCGCCGGCGCTGCATCCCGCGAGCGCTGCACCATTTTGCCACGCCTCGACGATCGCGGCCCACACGACGGTGTCGCGCAATGTCTCGGTGAGAAAGCCGGGATGGCCGCCTGAGAGGTAAATGAGTCCGGCACCCTCCACCAGTTTCGCAATGTCCGCCCTCTCGGCATCGTTGCGATTCTTGACGTCCAGAATCACCGGCTCGACGCCGAGTCGCTCGGCCTGTGCAATCCCCAGATTGTGCCAACGCTCGACGGTCGGTTCACCGTCGGGCACCGCGGCCGTCGCGATCTGCACGTAGCGAGGCGGGCGACCGGCAATGAGTGATCCCTCGATCTCGGCCATTTGGGGCAAGTACTCCCCCGACCCAACAAGGGCCAACGGGCCCGGGCTCTGATCAGTACTCATCGAATCCCCTGAACGTCATCAACATCGAACCTAAAGCGAGAAAGTGCGGTCCCCGCAGAAGTCCATCGCCATGTTCGACTTACGCTAATGGTGGACAGCAGGGCTCACGCGTATCTCCTGCCCCGTTTCGCGCAGAGTCCGGACCGACGTCGTCGTCTCTACAACCAGATCACGATCCGAAGACGGGGACGATCTGGGCTCGAGCGATCGTGTGAAAGCGAAGGTTGAAGCCGACAACGGCGGCGCTGGAGTTGGCGTCGACGTCCAACTGCGCAACGTCCAGCGCGTGCACCGTGTGCACATAGCGGTGTGCCGGGTCCCCCGACGGCGGTG
>DATCCA010000030.1:0-2698 GCA_036511575.1 Acidimicrobiales bacterium | reverse complement strand
TGGAGCGCACCACGATGAAGTCCTCGTAGCTGTCGTGCGGGAACGAGACGTCGCCACGAATGATGTCGGGCACAATGGTCACGCCATCGTCAGGCACGCGAAAGCGAAGCACCGTTGCCTCGGAGCGCACGACGTGTCGATCACGGCAGTAGCCGTCGTACCCGGGCTTGGCGTTGCCCTTGATGCGCTCGTCAATCTGCTCGCGCGTGCAGTCACACGCGTAGAGATAGTCGTGGGCGTAGAGGGCCTCGGCACTCGCCACGTGATCGGTCAACAACTCGCTCTGGAGGAATGGCCCGGCGTCGAAGTCAAGACCGAGCCACGCCATGGCGGTCACGATTCCGTCGCTCGCGTCATCGAGGTTGCGCGCGGCGTCAGTGTCCTCGATACGAAGGATGAAGAAGCCCTCGTTTTGACGGGCGAAGAGCCAGTTGAAGAGAGCCGTACGCGCGGAACCAACGTGGAAGAAACCCGTGGGTGATGGCGCCATGCGGACTCTGGGCCCGGTCACGACTTACTCCTCAAGAGAGAGTGCGCCGTTGGGACAACTCGCCACAGCCTCGCGCAGACGTTCGTCGAACTCCGGGCCGGGGTTCTCATTCAGCACGTACATGAAGCCGTCGTCGCGCACTTCGAAGATCTCGGGCGCGATGCCCATGCAGACGGCGTTGCTCGAGCAGGCGTCGTAATCGACCACAACCTTCATAGGGACTCCTTCAAGTGACGAACGCTCCCCATCGTACTCAGGACGGTCCAATCCGCGATGCGGCTGCCTACACTCTGAGTCGTCAAAGAGGAGGACAATGGAAAAGCGAGCACTCGGATCACTGCAGGTCTCAGTCGTTGGCGTGGGCTGCAACAACTTCGGGAGCCGACTCGACCAGGCCGGCACGAACGACGTCGTCGGCGCCGCCATCGACGCCGGCATCAACTTCTTCGACACCGCCGATATTTACGGCGGGACCAAGTCCGAAGAGATGCTCGGAGCCGCGCTCGGCACATGGCGTGACGAGTTCGTCATCGCGACGAAGTTCGGTATGCCAATCGACGACACGCACTTTGGCGCAAGTCCCGCGTACGTTCGTCAAGCCTGCGAGGACTCGCTGCGTCGACTCGGCACCGACCACATCGACCTGTATCAGCTGCACTATCCCGACGACACGGTGCCGATCGCTGACACCCTCGGTGCGCTGCACGAACTCATCGCGCAAGGCAAGGTCCGCGAGATTGGTTGTTCGAACTTCACCGTCGCCCAGTTGCAAGAGGCGAAGAGTGCCGCCGGCGACGGACCAGCGTTTGTGTCAGTGCAGAACCAGTACTCGCTACTCGAGCGAGAGCCCGAGCGTGACGGCGTCCTTGACGTCTGCGACGCGCTCGGGGTTAGCTTCTTGCCCTTCTATCCGCTCGCCAATGGACTTCTCACCGGGAAGGTACGTCCCGGTGAGCCGCTCCCAGAGAACTCACGCCTCGCCAAGATGGCACCGGAGCGAAGCGTCCACTGGCTCGGCGACGAACTCCAGAGCAAGGTCGCAGCCCTGCTCGACTACGGCGACGAGATTGAGGTTCCACTCCTGTCACTGGCGTTCTCGTGGTTGCTCAGCCACGCAGCGGTCTCGAGTGTTATCGCGGGCGCGTCCAATGCCGATCAGATACGCGCGAACGCCACGGCACCTCGTGCACTGAGCAACGACGTCGTCGCGCGGCTCAACGAATTAACGCGTTAGTTCGCCTTGACGGCCGCCACCATTTTGGTGAGCGTGTCCTTGGCGTCACCAAAGACGAGTGTCGTCTTGGGGTTGTAGAGCAACTCGTTCTCGATACCCGCGAAACCTGGACGCATCGATCGCTTCAGGAAGACAACATTCTCCGCCAGGTCGGCGTGAATGATCGGCATACCGTAGATCGGCGAACTCGGGTCGTCGGTCGCGGCGGGGTTCACGGTGTCGTTCGCTCCCACGACGAGCGCGACGTCCGCCGTGGCCAACTCGGAGTTCGCCTCGTCCAACTCGAGGAGTTGTTCGTACGGGACGTTCGCTTCGGCGAGCAAGACGTTCATGTGGCCGGGCATGCGACCGGCGACGGGGTGAATTGCGTAGAAGACCTCGATGCCCTTGGCTTCAAGCAGCTCCGCCAACTCACGCAGCACGTGCTGGCCCTGGGCCACGGCGAGGCCGTAACCCGGGATGATGACGACGCGGCTGGCGAAGCCGAGCAGGATCCCAATGTCCTCGGGCGTACCCGAGCGCACACTTCGGCCATCTTCGCGCGTCGTTGCACCACTGGCGGTGACGACCGAGCCAAAGGCGGAGAAGAGCACATTGGAGAGGCTGCGCCCCATGGCCTTGCTCATGAGACGGGTGAGCAAGATGCCCGATGCACCGACGAGCACACCGGCGACAATGAGCAGGTTTGATCCGAGTGTGAAACCCGACGCCGCGACGGCGAGTCCGGTGAAGGCGTTGAGCAGAGAGATCAACACCGGCACGTCCGCGCCACCGATTGGCAGGACGAAGATCACGCCGAGCACGAAGGAGAGCGCGAGCAGGACCCAGAGCAATGTGGTCGAGGCGGTGACAAGAATGGTGACGATCAGAGCCAGGGCGGCGAGACCGACGATCGCGTTGATGACCTGCTGGCCCGGGTAGGTCACGGGTCGCCCGGTCATGAGTTCCTGGAGTTTGGCGAAGGCAATGGCCGA
>DATCCA010000029.1:0-14383 GCA_036511575.1 Acidimicrobiales bacterium | reverse complement strand
ACATGGCCGTCGTCGAAGCGACAGTTGACACGCCACTTTTGACGAGCGCCACCCATCACATCGAGTTGGCGACGTGAGGGCCGACGCCGAGCGGCTGCTGCGCTGGCTGCGACGGTCACGGCCGCCGCGCACCCAACTGGTGCGTGCACTGTTGGCCGGACTGGTGGCGTCCCTCGTCAATGTGCTCCTCCTCGTCGGGGCCGTTGGTCTGTTGGTGACGAGCGCCGGTCGACCGGGACTTCGCAGCGTGCTTGGTGTGCTGATCGTTATAGAACTTTTCGCCTTCCTTCGCTCGCCCCTCCGATTCGCCGAGCGACTGAGCGCCCATCGCCTGGGTTTCGCTGCCGTCGCCCGTTGGCGTCGCTGGCTCTTCGTGGCCATTGGACGACTGACGTTTCGCCAATGGCGGTCCTTCGCAGCCGGCGATCTCCTCGAACGCGCACTGCGTGACACCGACGAACTCCAGGACCTCTGGTTACGCTGCGTCATTCCGCTCAGCACGTCCATGGTCGTGATGGTGCTGAGCGACCTCTTCATTGGACTGCTGCCGCCACGGGGCGAGTGGTGGTCCTACGCGGGCGACCTCTTCGCGGTCCAACTGCTTGGCGTTATCGCGCTCTTCACCAACGTCGGCCCGCTCCTTCGTCGTAACCGAGCGGTGCGCGCTGCGCGCGGCCTGTACCGCGCCGAAGTCGTCGAACTCAGCGCGGTCACGCCTGACCTTGCACTTCTGCAGCGTGTCGCGCTGGCCGAGGAACGCTCTGCGCTCGCCGTCGAACGACTCGCACGCGCGGAACGACGTCAGCAGCGACAACAGCAACTCTCGAACGTGGTGCCGCCCGTGATGACCGTGCTCGCACTGGGCGCCTACGTGGTTCGACCGACGACGTCACCTCTCTGGCTGGTCGTCGTCGCGCTGGTGGCATTATCGACCCACGAGATGCTTTCAACGGTTCGCGATGCGCTGGACACCGTACTGGGCGTGAGTGCGGCGGCCGAGCGCCTCGATGCGCTCGACCTCGGCGTCGCACTCGGCCGCGAAGCGTGGCCGAGTGACTCGACGATTCGCGTGGAACACGTGGTGCTCGAGGAGGACGGTGAGCCGCTCGTCATCAACGCCAACCTCGTCGTGACGCCTGGACGACGGGTGGCCCTTACCGGCCATTCGGGGGTCGGCAAATCGACGTTGCTACGATCGATCGCTGGTCTCGACTCCGTGGCTTCAGGCGACATCACCATTGGCGCAACACGCGTACTCGACATTGATGAACGGATGCTGCGGCGATTCCTCACCTACGTGCCCAGCGAACCGGGGTTAACTCGTGGCTTTGCGATTGACGTGATTGGACTTGGTCGAGAAGCAACGCGCGACTCGTTGGACGACCTCGCCACCCTTGGTCTGAAGACCGAAACGGCGACGCGATGGGAGGAACTTTCGCGAGGCGAACGAGCTCGCGTGGCGATTGTGCGAGCAATGCTGACGAGTCCTTCCATCTACTTGCTGGATGAACCGACCAGCGGTTTGGGCGTCATCGAGACGTCGTCGATGCTGACCCTGCTCGAATCAACTGGTGCGACCATCGTCATCGCATCGCACGACGCCCAGGTCATTGGGTGGTGCGATGAAGTGTTCGAGCTTTCTGACTCGACACTTCGACGCGTTACCCGTTGAGGCTGCCCATCGAGCGCTCCGGGTACCGGTCACCAGCGACCGCGTCACGTGGCACTGCTGCTTCCAGAGCGGCCAGGTCGGCGTCACTCAACTGAACATCGTCGGCCGCGATGTTCTCGTGCAGCCACTTGCGTCGCTTGGTCCCGGGAATTGGCACAATGTCGTCCCCACGCGACAGCACCCAAGCGAGGGCCAATTGGGCGACTGTGGCCCCTTTTTCAGAAGCGATCGCCTCGAGGTTTTGAACGAGGGCCAGGTTGTTCTCACCGGCCTCCCCACTGAATCGCGGGTTGTGGGTGCGAAAGTCCGCCGGATCCTTCCCGACACGGTTGCTCGTTTCGCTCGTCAAGAAACCACGACCGAGTGGGCTGTAGGCGACGAAACCAATCCCCAGACGGCGACAGGTATCGAGCACCCCGTCCTCGGGGTCGCGGGTCCAGAGCGAGTACTCGCTCTGCAGCGCCGTAATCGGGTGGACCGCGTGGGCGCGCTCAATGGTCGCCGACGAGGCCTCTGAGATGCCCAAGTGCAGGACTTTGCCGGCGTCGACGAGTGACTTCATGGCACCCCAGGTTTCCTCAATCTCGACCGTTCGATCGACGCGGTGCTGATAATAAAGGTCGATCACGTCAACGCCGAGTCGTCGAAGTGACGCGTCGCACGCCGCCACCACGTACTCCGGTGTGCCGTTCACCCGGATGTACGTGCCGTCATCGCCGCGCTGGTTTCCGAACTTGGTCGCGAGCACGACCTCGTCACGGCGCCCGGCAATGGCACGTCCAACGAGCTCCTCATTTATGAACGGGCCGTACATGTCAGCGGTGTCAAGAAAGTTGACGCCGAGGTCCAACGCTTCGTGAATCGTGGCCGTTGACTCGTCGTCATTACCGGCGCCGTAGAACTCGCTCATGCCCATGCACCCGAGTCCCTGTGCCGAAACTTCAAGACCTTGACCCAACGTTCGACGTTTCATCGCGTCTCCCTTATGTGAAATTGCTCACAACCCTTTGTTTGCAGGCATCTCGTGACAGAGTAGCGCGAGAGCGCCCACTATATTTTTGTGTCATTGGCTGGGGGGGCCAAACATCGAGGGCCCGCTTGTTCTGGACTACCGGAGCAGGCGGGCTTCGTTGTTTATCCCGACGAAACCAATTGCGTGTGTCGCGCCCGTAGGGTTAGACGGTGAGTGAAGTCGTCGCGCAACCGAACGCCGAGGTGCCCTTCCTACGTCCGTTGCTTCGCGGCTGGCTCCATCTCATCGCGTTCTTCGTTCTTTTCGCGTGCTCCCCCATCCTCTTTGTGCGATGCGCCACGTGGGCGCAGGTCGGCTGGGTCCTCTGTTTCCTCTTCGGGGTCGGCGCAATGTTGATCACGAGTGCCCTCTTGCACCGAGTCAACTGGACGCCGTCAAAACGCCAGGCCTGGCGACGCGCCGACCACTCGACGATCTATCTCGCCATCACCGGGACGTACTTTGCTATCGCGGGCCTGACAATGCACGGGAGGATTCGCCTCGTCGTGTTGATCATCATTGGTGTCAGTACCGTCATTGGCATTGCTGTTCGCCAGTTCGCCATGCACGCACCAAAATGGGCGAACACGCTGCCCTACTTGGCTTTTAGTTGGGCGGCCGCGGCAGTCATGCCCCAGATCTACCGCGGTGGCGGGCCACTGTGCTTCTCGCTGATCGTCGCGGGCGGCGTCGCGTACACCGTCGGCGCCGTCTTTTACGGTACGAAGCGACCGCGACTCTCACCACGAGTCTTTGGGTACCACGAACTGTTCCACGCCTTCACGCTGCTTGGAGCGGGCCTTCACTTCGCGGCCATAAGTGTGGCCCTGCGCTAACTACGCAACTTCGGGAGTCACGTTGTAGTTGAGGAGCGTCGGCGTCGAAAGACGCGTCGTAATCGTGGTGATGGAAGCGTTACGCAGGTTCATCCGCCAGGCCGCCGATCCCGGTACGCCGAGCGCCCAGGTCACCGCCGACTTGATGGGCGACATGTGCGTGACGATTGCCAGGTCCGTCGTCGAACTGTGCAGCAGACTCGTCGGATCCATCAGCAGCAGCTGCAGTTCGGCGTGGACCCGTTGGTCGACCGAGGCCAGCGACTCGCCGTCGCCGAAGGCGGTGTCGTGATCGTGCTCGAACGCGCGCCACTGCTCCTCGCTCACGACGCTCAAGGCTTGACCGTCCATCGAGCCGTAGTCGACCTCAATGAACGACTCCTTGACGACCGCCGCAACAGACGGTATCGCCAACGCCGCGGTGAAACGGGCGCGCTGCAGCGGCGACGTCCACACGTCGCGCACACGTGTGAGCAACGGACGAAGTGCCATCGCCTGGCGTTCGCCGAGTTCAGTAAGCGCGGGATCACTGCGCCCTACGAGGAGGCGCTGCGCATTGGTCGTCGTCTGGCCGTGACGAATGAGGATGATCACGGCAACAAGAGCCGTCCACACTCGGGACAGGGCATGAAGGATCCCTCCGCTTGGCCCTTCCAGCGATCGACGTCAAGGGGCGAGAGCGCGATGCGACAGCCGTCGCATCGTCCCGAGTCCACCTGTGCGGCGCCCGACGTGCCGACGCGCGAGAACGCCGCGTCGTAGCGCGCGAGGAGCTCCGCGCTGAGTGCTGAGGTCCGCTCGGTTCGGCCAGATCGCAGGCTCACGAGTTCATCGTCAAGGCCGGCCTGCAACGCTGCGATGACACCCAGTAACTCTGTGCGCCGTGCAACCTGAGGCTGGGCCCTTGCTTTGACGGCGTTGACCACCTCATCGAGAGGTTCCACCTCGATGAGGTAGTCAAGTTCAAGGTCTTCACTACTCTCGAGCAGCTCTCGCACGTGGACGAGTTCACCCTGCAACGCCGCCAACTCGCGCGCGTTCGCGGTCGATGAACTGAGTGTCGAGTCCAGGCCCTCGGCGCGAGTTCGCAGGCGCCGACTTTCGCGTTGGGAGTCTTCGTAGGCCGATTGAACGGGCGCGAGTACAGCCTGCGCTTCGTTCAGAGCCTTCAAGAGGCCCCGCAACTCCTCTTCGACGGTGACGAGTTCGGCCGTCTCAGGCAGGTGGTTGCGTTGCGCGGTGACCCGGTCGATCCAGCGATCGGCCTCCATCAACGCGCGCAGGTTGTCGGTCTCGTTCACGGCATCATTCTCGCACGTCAAATGTCTCGTAGGCTCGGCCCAACTTCGCCAACGCCGGCGCCAGGCCCGGCTCGCACCGCGCTTGCGCGCTGGCAAAGTCAAACCAGAAGACCTCGGGGCTCTCGCCGGCGGGCGGTGTGGGATCGAGTGGTGGTGCCACGAGGACGTAACGCAAGTCGTAGTGCGTGTGGCCGCGAGGTCCGGGATGCACGTCCACGTGAAAGAGGTTCGTCGGCACCAGGTGTCGCGTGACGAGACCGGTCTCCTCGAGCGTTTCGCGCAGTGCTGCGTCCTCGGGCAGCTCGCCGGGGTCCACGTGGCCACCGGGCTGTAACCAGATTTTCAGGCGACGATGGCGATGCAAGATAACGCCGAGCGACGAGACGACGAACGCCGACGCCGTGACGTGGTGCTCGCTGTCCGTTTCACTAAAGGGGTCACCGGGCCACGTGAGTCGGTCCACTATCGCGTCAATTGAGAGGGACTCCTTTTCGTCGACCGCTTCGATGCGATCAATCTGTTCTCGTAATGCCTCGAAACGAATCACTGAAGGTCCAAGAGCCTCGTGACCGACTCGGGGAGCGCGACGTCACCTTTCGCCATGGCGCCGTTCGCATCGGGCACCGGCGCACCAAAGACGACGCGAGCGGGCACGGTTCCGGACCAGATGGCGAGCTCCCGATCCTCGTCCGGATCGTCCGTCGGCCCCGAGGAGAGTTTTGCTGACGCTTCGTCGATGGCGACCGCGATCACCATTGTCAGTCGCCTCTCCGAATCGGTCATCGGTCGAACCTCGCGAGCGCGACCGGGCAGCACGGCGTCGACGAACATGTCGAGAACCCTCGCCTTCTCATCGTCGTCGGCGACGAGGGTCGCTTTGCCGAACAGTACGACGGATCGATAGGCAATTGACGATTCGAATCCACTGCGCGCGAGTCGAAGCCCGTCGTACAGCGTGATACCGACACACGCTTCACCACGCTCGATAACCGACTTCATCACCTCATTTGAAGGACTCCCGTGCAGGTACAGGGTGCGGCCCTCACGGGCGTGGAGTGTCGGGATGACCATGGCGCTTCCTCGCACGATGGCACTCACGTGGCACAGCCGAGCCTCGTCAATGATGTCGAAAATCACTTCGCTCTCGTACTGCGCCTTCGTGGCGAGTCGACGAACTCTCGTATGCGGGCCCGGCCCGAGTGCGTCACCATTCATCCGCGAAGGTCACCACCGAAGAATGTTCGCGCCATGCCCGCCACCTCGACGGCGTTCTCGAAGAGTCGCGCGAACATCACACCTCCTCGCGCCGATGCCTGGTGTACCGAGACCGTCGGTGATCCGGTGCTTTCGACCCACCACGGTGACACGGCACACATCGCACTGCCAGTGACACTGTCCTCGGCCAGTCCGAGACGCGGAGCGAAGACTCGGATCGCGGCGTCAACGCCGGGTCCACCGACGCAAGCGGCGATGACCATCGAACAGGGCACCAGGAACAGATTCATCGAGTCGACGGCGAGTCCGCACAAGGTGTCGTAGTCCTCGATGATGGCCAACACACTGTGCGGCCCCGCACGAAAGACGTCTCGAACCGGTCCGAGCGTATTGTTCAACATCGATGCGTCGGCCGGTTCCAGAGTCCATCGCGGCAAGTCAATGGCGAGGAGTCCGTCGCTCATTCGCCGCCCCGACAGCAGACCGGCGCGCGTCTGGAAGTAGATCTCGCCGCCGGGGACGCCCAGCTCGTTCAACAACACGTGCAGACTCGCGAGTGTCGCGTGACCGCAGATGTCGACCTCGACGGTGGGCGTAAACCAGCGCAGCGACCATTGATCACCCACTCTTCGGACGAAGGCCGTTTCGGAGACCCCTAGTTCGAACGCGATCTGCTGGAGCTCATCGTCGGGCATCGAACGCTCGAGCAGCACGACGACCGCGGGATTGCCTCGCTCGGCGTCGCCCGTAAACGCATCCACCCACCAGAGCCGGTGACCGAACGCCACATTTACAGAGTCCACGAGTAAAGCCTGCCACACGTCCACGTCGAACGACCTAGGGTTTCGTTGTGCGTGTCGCGACGTTTAACCTTCACGCTGGTGTCGACGGATGGGGTCGGCCGACTCGGGTCCTTGACCACGTCGTGAGTCTCAACGCCGATCTTCTGATCCTTCCTGAGCTGTGGCGCAGTGAACACGGTGAGGATTTCTTCGAATCACTGAAGACCCGACTGGGCATGGACGGTGTCTTCGTGCCGCTCGCCACCGGCCAACGCGTGACCTCGGGCAACGGCGGACGAACCTGGCAGCCGCTCCTCGCCCACTTAAGCGGCGAACGGGGCCTCTTCTTCGACGAGCACCGCACCCTGAGCAAAACGCAACGGGTTCGCCGTGCGACGTCCGAGGGGGTCGAAGAGGGCGAGTGGGGTCTCGGACTGCTGACGCGCCTCGACATCGTCGACATCCGCGTCGAGTCGCTCGGTCGACTGCCTCGAGAGAAAGTCAAGCGGGCGCTGATCGTTGCGACACTGCGCGAGGGCGATCGAACGTTCTATGCGCTCGCGGTACACGGCGCGCATCTCAGTCACGGTTCGTATCGTCAGTACCGACGCGTCACCGACATCGTCAACGCGCTTGACCCGGCACTGCCGATTCTTCTCGGCGGTGACTTCAACTCCTGGCGACCACTTCTGCGACTCCTCTTGCCCGGCTGGCGCTCACTGGTCAACGCGCGCACCTGGCCCGCGCGCACGCCACATTCACAGATTGACCACCTGCTCGTGCGCGGTCCATGGGAGCGTCTGGGCGGTTTCGCGAGTGACGGCGGCAGCGACCACCGAGCCCTCGTCGCGGACGTGCGTCTCAGTTAGCCCAAGATCACACTCTCGTCGACGACGACGAGTGTCTTTCCGTGATTCCCGCCAGTGAAGAGAAGGTTCAACGCGTCGGGCGCGTGCTCGAGACCCTGCACGAGGTGCTCTTGATGGACAATGCGACCATCGAGCACCATTGTGGCCAGTTCAATCTGCGCCTCGGCGTAGCGATGGGCGAAGTCAAACACGATGAAGCCTTGCATCCGCCCTCGACGCAGAATCATCATCGACGTGTTCACGAGCCCCTTCGGTCGCTCCATGGAGTTGTACTGCGAGATCGCGCCACAGAGCACGATGCGCGCGTGCATTGCAATGTTCGCCAACACCGCGTCGAGGATTTCACCGCCCACGTTGTCGAAGTACAGGTCCACACCCTTCGGGCACGCCGCGCGGATCCTCTTGTTGAGGTGGTCCTCGCGATAGTCGAGGCATTCGTCGAAGCCGTAGTTCTCGACCACCTCGGCGCACTTCTTCGGCCCACCCGCAATGCCCACCACTTTGGACGCGCCGCGAGCTTTCGCGATTTGCCCAACGACCGATCCAGTCGCGCCCGCCGCGCCGGACACGACGACGACGTCGCCCTCTTTAAATTGGCCAATGTCGAGCAGTCCGAAATACGCCGTCAATCCCGTCGTCCCGAGCACGTTCATGACGGTCGCGAGATCGAGTCCGAGCCCGGTTGGTACGACGGTGAATCTGTTTGCCTCTGAGGCAACCGCCCACTCCTGCCAGTTCGTCATGCCGTAGACGATGTCGCCGACGTTGTATCGCCCGGTGTTGGACTCGACCACCACGCCAGTGCCACCGGAGCGAATCACGTCGCCGAGCTCAATGGCCGGCAGGTAGCCGGGCGCATCATTCATCCAGGTACGAATCGTTGGATCGATTGAGACGAGGCCAACCTTGACCAACGCCTCGTTGGCCCCGCACACTGGTACTGGACCTTCCACGATTGACGTGGTCGACGAGTCGACCATCCCTACAGGCCGTTGTGCGAGTACTACTTGGCGATTGTTCATTACGCTCCTTGACGCTTTCACGATACGTGGATTGGCGCCATCGACCGTGAGAACAGCGGTACGGACTTCAATCAGCCGAGACGGTTCTCCAGGACCTCCAACCGGCTGAGAATTGCGTCGAGCTTGTCCTCGTCGAGCGGCGACGTTCTCGCGCGGGCGTGCGCGAAGCCCACGACCGCGGAGGACACCACCCGACGAGCGATCGACGCATCGACGCCAAACTGGTGAAGGATCCGACTGGCCCCGCTCTCAGTGACGTCCAAGAGTCCAAGCAAAACGTGCTCACAACCGAGGAACCGGTGGCCGAGTGCAACCGATTCCTCGAGTGCTGACGCGATCGCCAGTCGCGCGGACGTGCTGAGGGTTCGCCACAGGTTCTGCTCGTCCAACGTGGGTGACGAGGATTGTGTCGTGACGTCAGCAACGTCCTGCTCCTCGCTGGCCTGGTCCGACGCGGCGGCGCGTCGTAGTTCGTCGACGTCGACGCCGAGTTCTCGGAGCACGCGCACACCGAGGTTCTCACCCTCGTCGAGGATGCCGGCGAGCAGCTGGACCGTCCGTGTAACGCCATCACTCGCTCCGTACGCCAATCGCAATGCGTCTCTCAGGCGTTCGGTCATGTGACCCCACACGTGTTCACTCGCGACGGACGATCCTTCAACGCCGAAGGGAATTGAACGAAGCCCCGCGACTGTCGACCTGATTGAACCAACCAGGCGCACTTCCTCGACCAACGCGCGCTGGCATACGGGCGAGACCGAGATGCCCGATTCTCGAACAGCCGCCGCGAGGTCATCAGGCAGATACACATTGATCTTTGGCATTCCAAAACGCTTCCTATCTATAACCCGTTCAGGGTTATAGATAGGAGCATACAACAGCGCACGGAAACAGATCAAGAGTTTTTTACTTACTTCGGTCGGTGTTATTGCCAATACATGACTAAACCGGTAAGGTTTGTCATCATTAGCCACACGACGATGGGGGAAATTGACGTGACCACCGAGACGAAGCAGGAAACTGCCGTTGAGGAGATCAAGCGCTCCAGCAACTTCCTGCGCGGATCCCTGAGCGAAGAACTCGACAACGACGTCGCCAGTGTGTCGAATGACGCAGAACAGCTGCTCAAATTTCATGGCATCTACTCCCAAGACAACCGAGACGTACGCCGCGAGCGTGCCGTCAAACACGAGGAACTCGATTACATCTTCATGATTCGCGTCGCGATCCCTGGTGGTCGGGTCTCTCCCGAGCAGTGGCTCGCGCTCGACCGCATTGCGAGCGAGGTGGCCGACGGATCGATTCGCCTCACCACCCGTCAGGCCGTGCAGTACCACGGGGTGCTGAAGGATGGGCTACGTCCCCTCGCGCGCTCCCTCGACGCGCAGCTCATGACATCCTTTGGCGCCTGTGGCGACGTCGTGCGCAATGTCGTGTCCTGCCCTGGCCTGCAGTCCGACGGATCCGACGAGCGGCTGCGCGAAATCACCTCGCGGCTCGCACAGACATTTCGCGCAACGACGAACGCACACTGGGAGATCTTCGTCAATGGCGACAAGGCGGCCTCACGTGAGGAGATCGCCGAGCGATCTTTCTACGGCGACACGTATCTGCCGCGCAAATTCAAGATCGCGGTGGCCCACCCACATGACAACTGCGTCGACGTCTTCGCCCAGGACGTGGGACTCATCCCCGGCGTACACCCAATCGCTGGTGACGGTTTCACACTTCTCGTTGGTGGCGGACTCGGACGCTCCTACGCCAACGACGACACGTTTTCTCGACTCGCCGACCCGATGACCTTCGTCACCTACGACGAGCTCGAAGAGGTCATCGCGGCCATTGTGGCCACCTATCGCGACCTCGGTGACCGCACTGATCGCAAGCGCGCTCGCATGAAGTACGTCGTCGCCGACATGGGTATCGGTCAGTTCCGCAAAGAGGTCGAGGTGCGACTCGGCCGCGACGTTCGTGAGCCCCTCGAGCTTCCAACACGGTTCGATGCCGACGACCATTTGGGGTGGCGTCAACTCGGCGACCGTACCTGGCAGGTGGGCGTACGCGTGTCCGCGGGAAGAGTTCGCGACGACGAGAGTGGAACGACACTTCGTAGCGCATTGCGCGAAATTGCCGAACAGTTGCCCGTCACCTTCTTCATCACCGCCCAGCAGGACATCATCGTGAGCACGATTCGCGACAGTGACCGTGCGCTCGTCGAAGCACTTCTTGCACGTCACCGTGTACGACCCGATGGCGCGCTCGGCGTCGTTGAACGCACGGCACTGGCCTGTCCCGCGCTTCCCACTTGCGGTCAGGCGCTGACCGAGGCGGAGCGCCGACTCCCCGAATTGGTTGACACGATCGAAGGCGAGCTCGGACGACGCAAGCTCGGTCGACGGTCGCTCCAACTGCGAATGACCGGATGCCCCAACGGTTGCGCCCGTCCGGCCGTCGCCGAAGTGGGCATCGTGGGACGAACGAAGTCGACCTACGACGTGTACGTCGGCGGAGGACCGCGCGGCGATCGACTGGCGACCCTCTACCGAGAAAAGGTTCCCTTCGCCGAGATTTCAACGGTGCTCGGCCCGCTCTTCGATCGTTGGGAATCCGAGAGTGACGTGGATGAGTCCTTCGGCGACTTCGTAACCCGAGTAGGCGTCTCGTGACGGTCTTTCTCGTCGGCGCCGGCCCCGGCGACGCCGATCTCTTGACGGTTCGCGCCGCGCGCCTGCTGGCAAGGGCCGATGTCGTCGTGCACGATCGATTGGTCGAGCGTTCCGTCTTGGAACTTGCCAACAGCAACGCCGATCTGATCGACGTCGGTAAGGCGCCCGGCGCCTTCACCTCGCAGTCGATCATCAATGACCTACTCATATCGCTCGGTCAAAACTACGACTGCGTCGTACGCCTTAAGGGCGGTGACCCTTTCGTGTTCGGTCGCGGCGGCGAAGAGATGATCGCGCTTCGTGAAGCGGGCGTTGCCTGCGACGTCGTGCCGGGCGTCACCTCGGCGTTCTCGGGTCCCTTGGCCGCGGGCATACCCGTCACCCATCGCAGCCTTTCGCGTGGCGTCACCGTCGTTACCGGTCATCTGGCCAACGACGATGACGGATATTTTCGACGACTCGCGAACCCCGACATCACGCTGGTGATCTTGATGGGTGTCGTTCGTCGCGACTCGATCGCGAGTCAACTGGTCGAAGGCGGACTCTCTCCGGCAACGTCCGTCGCGGTGATTGAAAACGCTTGGACGGAGCGTCAGCGCGAGACTCGCGCCACGCTGACCGAACTCGGCCGCCTTGACGTTGCATCGCCGGCGATCATCGTGATCGGGCCGTGCGCTGCCCTCTCGCTGCGTGACCTCCTTGTTGACACGGGCGCAATAGCGTGAGCATGTTGCCCCTGGCAATGAAGTTGTCCAACAAGCCGGTCTTGGTCGTCGGGGCTGGCCGCATTGGCACAGGGAAGGCAACGCTGCTCGTCGAAGCTGGCGCGCGCGTCACCATGATTTCGCGTGAGCAGTTGGCGCCACTCCCTCTCAGCCTCGCCTGCTACGAGGCCCGCGCGTATCGCCGAGGTGACCTCAAGGGGTACGCCCTCGTGGTCTCGGCGATCGGTGACCCCGCCATCAATGATCTGATCGTTGACGAAGCTCGATCCGAAGGCATATGGCTGAACGTGGTCGACGATCCTGCGCGCTCGGACTTTTACTTCACGGCCGTGCATCGTGACGGCGAAGTACTCGTCTCGGTCTCGACCGAAGGTGCATCGCCAGCGCTCGCTCAGGTGATCCGAACACTCATCCGAGAGCGACTTCCCCGTCACCTTGGTTCCGTTGCGCGTCAACTTCGTGCCGAGCGCGCAGCGCTGCACGCCAGCGGCGACAGTACCGAAGGTGTCGACTGGAAGCCACGGATCCAGGAGCTTCTCGAGGACGCCGATCCAATCAGTGGCGACAACGTCCTTCACTAAGGTGACCGATGTTCGTCCCAATTGAGACGAACATCGCAATACTGACAAAGGAGTGCCGTGACTGATCGAGTGCTCGTCACTGGCGCGACCGGTTTCATTGCGCAGCACTGCATTCTGCAACTCCTCGAGGCTGGCTACCTCGTGCGGGGAACCGCACGCTCCTCAGGTCGAACCCAAGAGATCGTGGACATTCTTGAGCCGCACCTCAGCGAAGCCGGCAAAGTTCGTTTGCCCGACTTTGACGTCGTCGCCGTGGACCTCACGAACGATCAGGGGTGGAAAGAAGCGGTGACGGACTGTCGCTACGTGCTGCACGTCGCGAGCCCCCTCCCCCGCTCGGCCGCGAAGGACGACGATGAACTCGTCGTACCGGCACGCGACGGGACACTTCGTGTGCTTCGTGCGGCGAACGAGGCCGGTGTAGAGCGCGTAGTGCTGACGTCATCGATAAGTGCAATCGTCTACGGCAACGACCGTTCGAGAACCTTCGACGAGTCGGACTGGACGAACCTGCACGGCAAACGAATTGGCGCCTACGACAAGTCAAAGACGATTGCCGAGCGAGCAGCGTGGAACTTCATCGACACTCTCGGTGCCGACGCCGCTATGCAGCTCGTCGTCATCAATCCTGGTCTGGTGCTCGGTCCCTTGTTGTCGGCGGACTGGGGGACGTCGGGCGAACTCGTCAAACGCATCGTTGACCACGACGTTCCCGCGATCCCCGACATCTCGCTCGCCATGGTTGATGTCCGTGACGTGGCGAGCGCTCACGTGAGCGCGCTGACGACGCCCGGGGCGGCTGGGCAACGGTTCATCTGCGTCGAAGGCAACCACTCGATGATGGAGGTCGCGGTCATCCTTCAACGGCATTTAGGCCCGCAGGGCTACAAGATTCCAACGAAACGACTTCCCTCGATCGCTATTCGCATCATGGCTCTCTTCGATTCGACCATTCGTCTGGCGATGAACGATCTTGGCACGACCCAGACCGTGAAGAACGAACGCATCCGCACGGTGTTGCGATGGTCACCTAGGAATCTCGACGAGATGACCACCTCGATGGCCGATTCAATGATTCACTACGGAGTGGTCAAGGCAATCAAAAAATAAATCCTTTGCGACTTCGAAAAGTAGGGTGCTTGGACATCACCAACGTGATGGATCTTCCACTCTTGAGTCGTAGACGACCGGTCGAAAACCCCCGCTCCTCACCAACAGGTAACGTCGAGGACTATGTCGCCGGGCACCGCACTGCCGCTCCTCGCCCTTGAACACGTCTCCGTCCACTTCGAAGGACTCCGGGCGCTCAACGACGTCTCCTTTGACGTCTCGTCGGGAGAGATCGTTGGGCTCATTGGACCCAACGGCGCCGGCAAGACCACGGCATTCAACGTGGCGTGCGGCTTCGTAAAGCCCAATGAGGGTCACGTGCACTACCCCACCGCGAAGAAATCAAATCTTCGACCGAACCAGCTTGTGCACGCCGGCGTGGCACGCACCCTCCAGGGCGTCGGCCTCTTCCCGCACTGCAGCGTGCTGGAGAACGTGATGGCGGGAGGGCATCTTCGCCCGAGCGGTGGCTTCTTTGCCAGCTTCTTGTCGTTGCCCACTGAGGTCCGATCAGAACGGGCACTTCGCAGCGACGCCCTTGCCATGCTCGAACGCCTCGGCATCGCCGATATGGCGACCCGCCTCCCCTCGG
>DATCCA010000028.1:0-15927 GCA_036511575.1 Acidimicrobiales bacterium | reverse complement strand
CGTTGGCTGTGGACACTCTTTGCGCACAACATCTACGCCGTTCCGCGACCAACGGTGCCCTTCATTCCCCTCGTCATCGTGGCGTTCAGTGCAATGGTGCTCGCGAACCTGGTCGCCGCGCTGCCGGGGCGAAGCGCCGCTCGGACCTCGGCGGCGCAGGTGCTGCGCGGCGAATAAAAGTTGATTTCGCTACGAAAGCTTGGCGAGGAGTGCCTTGAGCGTCGCGTCGACGACGTCGGGGGTGACGCTCGTCTGGACTGCTGTGTCGGGGTCTTTCAGTCCGTTGCCGGTAAGAATGCAGACAACGGTCGAGTCCTTCGGTACGCCGTATTTAATGATGCCGGCGATCGACGCCGCCGACGCCGGTTCGCAGAAGAGCGACTCGTGACGCGCAACGAAGCGATAGGCGTCGAGAATCTCGTCGTCGGTCACGGCACGGATGTCGCCCAGCGACTCGTGAATGACTTCGAGGGCCGGTACCCAGCTCGCGGGATTGCCAATACGAATCGCCGTCGCGATCGTCTCGGGGTTGGTGACGGGGTGGCCGAGCACGATGGGTGCGGCTCCGGCCGCCTGGAAACCCCACATCTTGGGCAGTCCTTTGCACCGTTCGGCGAAGTGGTACTCGGTGAAGCCGCGCCAGTAGGCGGTGATGTTGCCGGCGTTGCCCACCGGAATCGAAATGATGTCGGGTGCCTTACCCAGCACGTCGACGATTTCGAATGCTCCGGTCTTTTGTCCCTCGATGCGATCGGGATTAATCGAGTTGACGATGGTGATGGGCATGTGTTGGGTCAGTTCGCGCGCGAGGTTGAGTGCCTGATCGAAGTTCCCTCGGATCTGCAGCACCTTGGCGCCGTACACAATGGCCTGCGCCAACTTGCCTTGGGCGATCTTGCCCTCGGGCACGAGCACCACGCAGTCCATGCCCGCTTTCCCGGCGTACGCCGCGGCCGAGGCCGAGGTGTTGCCGGTCGATCCGCAGATGACGGTTTTCGCTCCGTTGGCCTTGGCCTTCGTGATCGCCATGGTCATGCCGCGGTCCTTGAATGATCCCGACGGATTGAGTCCTTCGAACTTGAGCCACACGTCAGCGTTCAGTCGCTCCGAGAGACGATCGGCGTGGATGAGTGGTGTGTGACCCTCCTGTAGCGTGATGATTTCGTCGACACCGTCGAGGTCGAACCACTGCCCGTACTCGTGCAGGAGTCCTTGCCAACCGATCACTTGGTACCTCCGTCAATTACGCGAATGCACGCACCCACCGAGTCGACCGAACGATGCTTTGAGAGGTCCTTCACCGTATTGGCGACGTGATCGGTCACGGCCATGTGCGTGAGGAATGAAAGCCGCGCTTCGTTACCGAAGCCCGACTGCTCCATTGATTGGATGGAGACGCCGTTATCGCCGAAGATGCCCGCGACCGCCGCGAGCACACCCGGCTTGTCAAGTACGTCGATGCTGATGTAGAAGACACTGTCGAGTTCACCGGCGGGCACACTGTGCAGTGTTCGGTCAACACTGAAGGGTACGTTGTGACGACCACTGACTCGATTGCGAATCGCGTCCAGCAGGTCGCCGAGCACCGCGGTCGCGGTGGGCTCGCCGCCCGCGCCCTGACCGAGCCACATCAAGGGGCCACTGCGCTCGCCTTCGACGAAGACCGCGTTCATCGCTCCGTGCACCGAGGCCAGTGGGTGCTCCACGGGAATCATCGCCGGATGGGCCCTGCGCGAGATGCCCGACTCGCCTATTCGTTCGGCAACGCCGAGCAACTTGATGACGTAGCCGGAGCGTCGAGCAAATTCGACGTCGACCGAACGTACGCCCGTAATCCCCTCGCGAGTGATCGCATCGCCGGCCAGTTCGGTCCCGAATGCGAGCGACGAGAGAATCTGTACTTTGGCGGCGGCGTCGAAGCCTTCGACGTCCGCGCTCGGGTCGGCTTCGGCGTAGCCCAGCGACTGCGCCTCCTTGAGTGCGGTCTCGAAACTGCTCCCCTCACTCGACATCTTGGTGAGGATGAAGTTCGTCGTGCCGTTCACGATGCCCATGACTCGAGTAATTCGCTCTCCGGCGAGCGACGTGCGCAGGGCCCGAAGGATCGGGATGCCGCCCCCGACGGCCGCCTCGTAGAAGAGGTCGCAACCGTTCTGATGCGCGAGCTGTGCGAGTTCGGTGCCACACTCGGCCATTAGGGCCTTGTTGGCCGTGACGACCGTGACACCGCGACGCAGCGCCGTTTCGATGTAGACGCGTGCCGGCTTGATGCCTCCGGCCAGCTCAACGAGGATGTCGAGGTCGTCGCGCGCAACGAGGCTTTTGACGTCGGCGGTCAGGAGCTCCCTGGGGATGCCCTTGCGCCGTTTGTTGAGGTCTTGGACAGCGACCCCCACGAGTTCAAACGGACCGGTCGCGGCGTCGAGGAGAGCCTCGTTTCGCGAGGGATCACCCAGTAGTTGGACGAGCGCAGAGCCCACGTTGCCCGCACCGATAATCCCCACTCGAATGACCGGCGTGTTCACCACTAAAGGCTAACGCAACGTTTCGGTTGCTCCGGCCCTACATCTCCAGCACGGCCATGTCATCAAAGGTCTCGCGTCGCAGTACTTCGCGCGTCTCGCCGTCGAGCACGAAGAGCACCGCCGGTCGCGGGACTCGGTTGTAGTTTGACGCCATTGAGTAGCCGTACGCTCCCGTCACGGGCGTCGCGACGATGCTTCGCGCGCCGGTCGATACCGGGAGCCACGCCTCGTCGATCAAGACGTCACCGCTCTCACAGTGCTTGCCAACGAGTCGCACGTTCTGTGGGCGCTCGGCCAGTGGCTGGCCTACGTCGAAGGCCTCGTAGCCCGATCCGTAGAGCACCGGTCGGGGGTTATCGCTCATCCCGCCATCGACCGCCATGTAGGTCCGTTGCGCGACCGGCTTCACCGCACCGACCTGGTACAGCGTTACGGCCGCTTGGGCGACCACGGCGCGACCCGGTTCGGCGAGCAGCCGCACGTTCGTATCGAGGCCGACTTCAATGGCCGCAGCCCGTAGGGCGTCACCCCACTGAGAGATCGAGGGAGCGGTCTCGCCCGCGACGTAGGCAACGCCAAGTCCTCCCCCGACGCAGAGCTCGTCGAAACCATCGTCCGTGATGAAATTCGCCAGGATCGCGAGTGACTCCGTGAATCCAATGAGGTCAAAGACCTGCGATCCAATATGCGCGTGGACACCGTGCAGTGTGAGACCGGGGATTTCGCGGAGGACTTCGATCGCGGTACGCGCGTCACCCGAGGAAATAGAGAAGCCGAACTTGGTGTCCTCTTGGCCCGTGCGAACGAACTCATGCGTGTGCGCTTCCACACCGGGCGTTACGCGCACCAGACAGTCGAGCGGCGTCGACTCGCTCACGAGCGACTTCAACAACGCAATCTCCTCGAAGTTGTCGACCACCACTCGGTGCACCCCAACGGCAATCGCTCGTTCGAGCTCTTCGGCGGACTTGTTATTGCCGTGCATGATGACGCGGCGCGCGGGCACACCGGAACGAAGCACGATGTCCAACTCTCCCCCGGTCGCGACGTCAATGCAGAGGCCTTCTTCGAAGGCAACGCGTGCCATGGCACCACAGAGGAACGACTTGGACGCGAACGCGACCCCGTCGTCGAAGGAACTCGCCGCTTCTCGACAGCGAGTACGCAACGTCTCTTCGTCGTAGACGAAGAGTGGAGTGCCGTAAATGCCCGCAAGACCGCGTAACGACACGCCGCCAACGAGCACGTCGTTCTCCAAGAGAACCGCCGTGTCTGGTAGCAACGATGCGAGGATCGGCTCTGCAGTCATAGATGAACAATAGGGTTTGTGGCAACGCGCTTCGAAAAAGTAATCAAAAGGCCCACAGGCAGAATGACGTCATGGTCCTCGTAATTCGGTGGACAGGACATTTGCCCTCGAAGCCATGTTGCGTGCAGGCAGAACGTCGCGAAAACCGTGTTGTCACCCCAACGCACTCATGGATCTCGCGGGCGTGACTGCCTTACGAAGCGTCGCCAGACTTGGTCAGATTCAGCCGGATTCTTTGATCATGGGCGGATCGTGGGCAGAATGCCAATCTCGGTCGCAAGTAGTCTGGCTGAACGCTGCCGTGGTGTAATTGGATAACATGCCACCCTCCGAAGGTGGAGATTTGCGAGTTCGAATCTCGCCGGCGGCACGGAGAACCAACCAAGGCGTTTTCGTACTTCAATCAGCTTCGATCATCCTTTTGACCGTCGTAGGAACGCGACGATACCGCCCCGACGGGGCGGCGAATCAATGATGGCGTTCGTTAAGCGCCGGGCCTACTCGCAGCGTAGAAAGGCGGTAGACCGTCGTATCGATACGGTCGCTTCTTACGCGGAGCCCGATGGCTGAATCACAGTTCGCCTCCCAAAATGTCTCCCTTACCCTTCGCGAGGGCTTCGGCGTAAAAGAAATAACTGGCAATTGCGGCGTCCTCAGCGAAATATCGTCGTTGGTACGGAGAAACCAAGAAGTTGGACTCAAGCTTTTGTCGCAGTTTGTAGTTCACGCATTGACCACCTGCTTCGGATTTCACGTCGAAGTACACGGAGTAACCCTCGGACAAACTGCCATAAAGAGTGCCGGTGACGAGTTCTACGAGAGGGTGTGTTGAGTACGAAGGCCAATCAGCGAGAGAGAGAATGGCATATGAATGGCTCGTCGCCGCGGGAGCTGCCGTGGTCATAGTTGTTGATACGTGGAGGCAATAGGAAATTTCAAAGTTGAATACATTTGATTTCACGAACATGTCAAAACGTCGACCTTGCGTGTCAAATAGGCGATAAGTGCAAAACGAACCGAATTGCTTTTGCCAGATTCTTTCCATACGGATGAACAACGGAGGAAATTGACTTGGTGTCTTTTGCAGATTCGGCGAACCCACTAGGTAGTTGTCAAGCTTGTCGCCAACGGTATGCGTGAGATACCAGGCGACCATGTCGTCAATGCGCTGCGTTCGCGCCCAGGTGGCTCCGAGTAGACCTGTTGTAAGGGCAAGTGCTGGAAGCGAGACGACCAACATTTGACCACCGGCGCTGCGGAGCGTATCGCTCAGCCCAGGAGCGAACAACAAGATGAAACCAACCGAGACGCCAGCGGCTAGTAGGCCGACTGCCGTGAACACGGCCCACCTCGGTAGCGCTAACAGGTTGTCGTTAAGCGGTGATTGAGAATCGCTTCGATTCATCGTGGCCGAACAATATCAGTCCCTGAATATTCAAGTCATCGCGAATGTTCAAGTCGCATCCTCCACAGTCCGGTTAACGCTAGACACAAAAGATTGACGCGGACTTCGTTGTACGCCGACCTCGAGCCAGGTGGACCGCCGTTTGCTTCATCGCCTTCGCGCCGACTCTGTCAATCGACAGACGTCGGCTTCCCCCAGAGTGTTCCCTGCCACATCGACGTTTGCTGGAGCAGGTGCTCCCAAGTCATCGACGTGTATTCGCCAACGAGCAACCCCGTGAGCGAGACATCGTCTAGGACTCGTCGAGCAGGCTGGAGCCGTCCATCGTCAAACGCCTGGACGTCTTCTCGATGGGGAGTAGATAGCGATATGCCTCTTCGATCCGTCGTCGTCACCCGACCCAGATGCCTTCGAGCGCCCGAATGATGTTGCCGCCGAGCACTGCCGCGATTTCGGAGTCACTGAATCCCCGCTTAACCAGCCAACCGCATATGTTGGCGAAGTTCTCCGTGGGATTCTCCAGACCATCAACGTATTCGACCTTCTCAAACTTCGGCCCGGCCATCTGGCCGATCTTGAGCATC
Source organism: Acidimicrobiales bacterium (assembly GCA_036511575.1). GTDB lineage: Bacteria > Actinomycetota > Acidimicrobiia > Acidimicrobiales > RAAP-2 > RAAP-2. Next base: position 10,104 of record DATCCA010000028.1, on the reverse strand, counting down.
TCAGCGAAGACGGTATGGAGCGCCACGTGGTCGCCGTACAGGGTGTCGGGCCCGAACGCCACGTGATCGATGCCGACGAGGTCCACGCAGTAGAGGAAATGATCCATTACCGACAGGATGCTGTGTCGCGGATGATCGTGTGACAGGGTCGTGTGCGGCGCGGCGGACATCCCGATCACCCCGCCCGTCCCGGCGACCGCGCGAAGCACGTCGTCGGACTTCATTCGCGAGGTCGCCCACACGGCGCGCGCGCCCGCGTGGGTCATGAAGACCGGCTGCGAACTCGCCTCACAGACTTCTAGACCGGTGCGGTCCGACGAGTGAGAGACGTCGATGGCCAGGCCGAGCTGATTCATCCGACGCACGCAACGACGTCCGAAATTCGTGAGGCCGGCGTCGACGCTCTCACTCAGGCCGCTGCCGAGTGCGTTCGCATCGGAGTACGCGATGCCGATCTGTCGAAGACCCAATCCGTAGAGGACGTCGAGCCGGTCGATCTCGTTCTCGATCGGCGTCGCGGCCTCGAGGCCGAACACCAAGCCGACCTTCGAGTCTCGGTGCGCGGCGTAGATATCGGCGAGCGTTCGGATCACGATCACGTCATCCTGGTGCGCGAGGTCGGCCTGGCGCATACCTAGGTCGGTGATGATATCGAGCCATCGCCACGGCGCGTTGCCAGTGACGCACGCCGTGCCGTCCATCATGTTGTCGAACACCACCGTCATCCCCGACGCCGCGAGACCCGCGAAGCCGGTGTGCTGTCGCCCTGTGCGGTTGTACTCGGGTGTCTCGCGCATGTCCCTGGGGAACCGCACCGGATGGTCGTGCAGGCTGATCACGATGTTGTTCGCCATCAGCTCGTTCGCCCTCGCCTGATCGCCCGCGTTGAGCGCGCCGTCGTAGGGGGGCACGCGATCGAACTCAGACGCGAGCTCGAACGTTGCCAGGTCGACACCTGCGTCGAGGTATCCGTACGACGTATAGGCGCCCGAGTTCATCGCGTCACCTCTTCTCACTTCACTTTCACTCACCGGAGGTTCCGCCTTTCACTACCCACGACGACGTAGGGACGACTCGCGACGATCTTTTGTCGCGCGACCGCCGACTATCGCCCCTGCAAACGAACGTCGAAGGCGTCGCGCAGCGCGTCGCCGATGAAATTGAGGGCCATCACCGTGAGCACGATGAGAATGCCGACCGGGTAGATCAGCCACCACTCGCCCGCGTAGATGTAGGTCACGCCCTGAGAGAGCATCGACCCCCAGTTCGCCGCCGGTGGCGGGATGCCAAAGCCCAGGTAGCCCAGCGCCGCGAGGGCGAGTATCGCATCGGCCACCTGAAAGGTGATGTTGACGACGATCGTTCCTATGGCGTTCGGAATGATGTGCAAGAAGATGCTGCGGTTCGCGCCGCCGCCCATTCCCTTGACCGCCTGGATGTATTCGCGCGTGCGCAGCGTCAGCGTCTCACCACGTATGAGTCGAGCGGGCACCAGCCAGGCGAAGAACGCGACCGCCAACGTGAGGTTCAACTGGTTCACCTTGATGATGGACGCCATGAGCAACAGCACGAACAACACGGGGATCGAGAGCAGCGCGTCGACGATCCTCATCATGATCGTGTCGATGATGCCGCCAAAGAAACCCGAGACCGCGCCCCACAGGACACCGAAGACGCCCGCCAGCATCGCCGCCACAAAACCGATCTCGAGTGACGACTGCCCGCCGATCATGAGCCGACCCAGCACGTCGTAGCCGACGTTGTCGGTGCCGAGCGGGTGACCCTTAACGGGAGCGGTATTCGCGATGCTCAGGTTCGAGCTGATCTGGTTCGAGTGATAGAAGAGCGGCCCAATGAAGCAGAACACGACGATTATGAAGATGATGACCGCGCCGAGCATGGCGAGCTTGTTCTCCATGAAGACTTCCAGGACGCTCGCCCCGCGCTTGCGCCGGAGCCGGACCATCTGGGAGATCTCGTCGGGCTCTTCGAGCGCGATGGCGTCGACACCCTGCTCCTCGCTCATGAGCGTTGCTCGCTGTTTCGAACACTCATGCGAAGCGCACCCTTCGGTCGATGAGGCCGTAGCCGATGTCCGCAATCAGATTCCCCAATACGGTGAAGATCGCGACCACCAGCGTGAGCGCCATCAACGTCGCGTAGTCACGGGTCTGTGTCGAGGTCCAAAACAGCAGGCCGATTCCGGGATAGTTGAACACCGACTCGGTGATCAGGTTCCCCGAGAGCAACGCCGGCACGCTCAGTCCCAACAGCGTGACGATCGGCAGCACGGCGTTCCTGAGCATGTGCCCGAACAGTACGCCTCTTTGGGTGACGCCCTTCGCCCGCGCCGTGCGGATGTAATCCTGGGTCAAGCTCTCGATTGCCGAGGAGCGCATGTAGCGGCTGAACGACGCCACGCCGACGATCGTGAGTGTCATCAACGGCAAGATCATCGCCCTCGGATCGGCGAAGGCGCCGCTCACCGTGGGCGACTGCGGGGCCGATGGTGGCAGCCACTTCAAGGTCACCGAGAAGAGACCGATGAGTAGGAGGCCGAGCCAGAAGGTCGGCATGGAGTAACCGATGAATGAGAGACCGGTGAGGGCGTAGTCGTCGGGCTTGTTGCGGCGCACCGCCTGGTAGATCCCAAGAGGGATGGCGATCAACACAGTGAAGAACAACGCCAGGCCGCTGAGGTAGGCGCTCTTGGGAAGGTCCATGGAGAGCAGCGTCGACACCGGTTCGTTCAGCTTGTAGGAGTAGCCGAGGTGACCGTGCAGCAGTTGGTTCAAGTAGAAGAAGTACTGCGAAATCACGGGGCGGTTGTAGCCGTTGGCGATGTTAAAGGATCGAATGGCTCCAGGCGAAGCCCGCACGCCCAGCTCCGCGCGCGCGGCGCCACCGGGCAAGAGATGCAAGAGCGTGAACGTCGCGACCGAGACGAGGAACACGACGACGATCGCCTGACCAATCCGCTTGACAAGAAAGCGTGTCAACGAAGTCTCATCAAAGTGCGCGCGTCCGCGCGGTCGAGGAGCGTATCGGACTGAACACTGATTCGAACCCTATCGAATGCCGATGCCGATGAGCAGCCCGTCGGCCGCGACCGCGGGACTGGTGGTCACGAAGAGAGGCACGCCGGCCTCCGGCGTGACGATCTCCTCGATGAGATCACCCTCGAGCGCGCGCACGGTGCCCACCACCGAACCGGCGCCGACCTGCTCTCCGGCGCGCACGCGCGCGGACCACCAACCTGACTGACTGGCGCGCAGCCACACCCAGTGGCTGAGTTCCACCGCTTCTCTCGGCGCAGGGAAGGTCCCGGGCAGCACCCCGAGTGTCGCGAGCACTCGGCGCACGCCCTCTTCATGCAGCTGGACCGAGGCCGAGTCGACGAGACCGCAACCGCCGGCCTCGGCGGTGATGGCGGGGATTCCCACCTCCGCCGCGGCGGTGCTGGACGTACCGGCGATGGGACTCGCCGAACGTTCGGTACGCACGACGTACCCGAGTCCGTAGGCGTGCGCGAGATCTCGCGACTGTTCTTCGACCGACGAGACGTCATAGATCGCAAAGGGCTCGAGTTCTTCGACCTGATCGCCGGCGTGCATGTCGATATGGAAATCGGCGGGTCGTATCGCCTCCTCGAACAGAGCCGACGCCAAGCGTTCGGTGAAGCCGCCATTCGGATTGCCCGGGAAGAAACGATTCAAGTTGAGCCCGTCATGGGGCACGACGAACGCCGATCTGGCGTGGAACGAAGCGATGTTGGCCATCGGCACCACCCGCAGGCAGCCCCGCAGGTTCGATTCGACCAGACCGTCGAGGAATCGGCGAAGTCCGAGCATGGAGGTGTACTCACATCCGTGAACACCCGCCATCAGCGAGATCGTGGGACCCAGTGAGGGATCGCCGTAGACGTGCATCGGAACCTCCGAGCCGACGAGCCCCTCGGCCCCGTCGACTCGGATGATCGAACTCTTCACAATTCGTCTTGCTCAACCGGCATGACGCCGTTACTTCAGCTTCCAGAATTCCGGCGTGTAGTTCAACAGCGAACTTTGGGTCACACCGGTGAGGTTTTTGCTGATCTCAGAGATCTGGAAGTCCGGGTCCGGCTGCCACACGACGGGAAGCTGCTTGGCGAGGTAGTTCTCGTATTTGTAGAGCACTGACGTGCCCGTGACTGTGTGGGTCGCGTTGATGTTGGCGTCGTTGATCGGGTTGGAGTAGCTGCCCTCGTTGATGCCCGAACCGGTCTCGAAGATCGACTCACCCGTCGGGTAGTAGTCGGGTCCGTACGACCAACCTTGACCCCAGTTCTCCATCTGCCACGTGCAGGTCTTGCCCTTGCAAGGGACGGCGTTCGCCAGAATGGTGTTGAAGGGAGCGGTCGTCAGGGCGATCTGGATACCATCGCCCGCGAGGTTCGACTTCAACTGCTGCATGAACTGGGTGACGTAGGTGAAGCCGTTGTTGTACTGCAGATTGAAGGACAGTTTCTCACCCTTCGTGATCCCGGCTCCGCAGTCACCCGTCGCCGTACCGGGCTTCGCGCACGTCGAGGTGCCGCCCGACTTCACGTCCCAGCCGTTGGCCTTGAGGAGTGCCGCGGACTTCGATGGACTGTACGGATACGGGTCACTGCTCTCTTGTGGTGTCGAGAGGTTGCTCTTGGGTTCGATCGGAACCGGCCCGTAGGTCGGGTAGCCGTATCCGTAGAGTGCCTTCTTCACGTCCACCGGCTGGTTGACCTCTTCTTGGAAGGCCTGTCGGAAGTAGAGCTGCTTGAAGATCGGGCCGACCGTTGGGTTGTTCATGTTCATCGGGAAGTAGTTGATGCCCCACCCGATCCACGGAGAACTCGAGTATCCCTGGCTCGCGACGACGGGAATCTGACTCGAGTCCTCAGGTGGCGTGTACCCGTAATCGAGCGACCCGGCTTTCAGGGCGTTGAACTCCGCGGCGTCAGTCGTGAAGGGCTCGAGAGTGAGTTGCGAGTACGTCGCCTTCACCGCGCCGGAGTACTTCGTGTTCGGCACGAAGACCGTGTAGCCCGTCGTCTCGAATGTCTTGAGCTTGAACGGTCCGTCGACGACCTGCCACATCGGGTTCGTGTCGTAGGTGGTCGGACTCTTGGCCTCGGTCGAGATGTAGTTGAAGACCGCCTTGGCACCGGCGGTCGTGGTCGTGTAGTTGCCGACCTTGCCCGAGGCCGATTCCTTGTCCCACGCTTGTTGGGGGAGCGGGGTGATCTGGCTCAACTCGTTGTAGAGGAACCACGTTGACGAGTACTTCTGGGTGAGGTTGAAGACCACGGTCTTGGAGTTCGGTGCCGACATCGACACCACGTTGGAGGGAAACTCCCCGGGCACGAAGACGGGCCAGATGCTGGTCTCGGCCTTGAGCATCTGCATGAAGAAGATCACGTCTTGTGCGGTGACCGGCGTGCCGTCGGACCAGTTGTAGTTCTTGAGCTTGATCGTCACGGTCTTACCGTTGTTGGAGAAGGTCGGGGTGTCGGCGAGCGAGAGCGACTCGTTGAACGATGGTTGGGTACCCGTGCCGAACCAAAACAGTGGGCGGAACATGAGCGCCTGGAACTGGTAGAGGTTGACGTTGCTGTAGTAGGTCCCGCTCATGATCGGGAAGATGTAGTTCGGAATGACCGCCGGAGGCAACGCGAAGGTCACGTCGCCGCTCGTGGACGCCGACGCACTGGTCGCGAGTCCGCCCGCACTGATACCCACAAGACTCGCGCAGGTGATCAGGCTCGCGGCGAACGCGATGACGCGACGCGTAAAGAATTTCCTCATTGGTAACTCCTCCCAGTGGTCAAACGACCAGAGTTGAACTTTGGCTCACCCTAACAACTGGCCGGACGTTTCGCCATATAAAAGCGTGTAATTTGGCGGAAAACTCACACGTTCGGGTGCACCGAACATTTAGTGATCGAAACGTCGCGCCACGTCGCGTTTCAGTGGGGCGAATCGTTGGCGTCACCTGTCGACGTCGAGGCAATGGTGACCGCGACCGGTTCCAGGGGGTGATGACACGCAGCCATGTGGTGTGGCCCAAAGGTCCGAAGGAGTGGCTCCTCTTCCTTGCAGAGGTCACTCGCGCGATCACAACGCGTGCGGAAGCGACAACCCGACGGTGGGTCGAGTGCACTCGGCAACTCCCCCTTCACGACCTGTCCACTCTTGGTACGTTCGAGCTCAGGCGACGGCAAGGGGATTGCTTCAATGAGACGCGCGGTGTAGGGATGCACCGGATGCTCGTAGATCGTGGTACTCGGACCCGTCTCGACGATCTTCCCCAAGTACATGACGCCAATCGTGTCGGCGAGATACTTGACCACTGCGAGGTCGTGCGAGATCACGATGTACGTGAGGTCGTGTGACTCTTGGAGCCGTTTCATGAGATTGAGGACTTGGGAGCGGATCGAAACGTCGAGAGCGCTCACCGGCTCGTCGGCCACGACCAACGTGGGGTTGAGCGCCAGTGCCCGGGCGAGCCCGATTCGTTGGCGCTGTCCGCCGGAGAACTCGTGGGCGTAGCGGTCAATCGCGTCCGGAGCGAGTCCAACGTCGGCTAAGAGGACCTGGATCGTCTCGTGCTGCTCCTCACGGGTCCCGATCTTTTGGATAGCGAGCGGCTCGCGCAAGATCCGCCCAACACGCATGCGCGGATCGAGCGAGGCGTAGGGATCTTGGAACATGAGCTGGAAGTTACGGCGCCGAGCGCGCAACGTCTTTCGGTTCAGCTTCGTGATGTCCTCGCCGCCGATGACGATCGATCCGGAGTCTGCCGTTTCGAGCGCGGTCACGAGGCGCCCGACGGTGGTCTTGCCACAACCGGACTCGCCGACGAGGCCAAAGGTCTCGCCTTGACGAACGCTGAAGGAGACACCCGAGACCGCGTGAACCCGTCCGGCGCGACGCCGTGAGAAAAGACCGCCGCCGATCGGGAACTCCTTGACGAGGTCGTTGACCTCGAGCAGCACCGGGGCCTCACTCTCCTCGTCCGCACCGCGATTACGTCTCGACGACGAGATGTCCAGTGGACCGTCGATTGGGTGCCAGCAGGCGAAGGTGTGGCTGTCGGTCGCGCCGTCGAGCGGAGGTTCGTCGCTGCGGCACTGATCCGTCGCTCGATGACAACGCGGCGCGAACCGGCACCCCGCGGGCGGTCTGGTCAGGTCCGGCGGCAGGCCCGAGATGCTGTACAGGCGCTGCTGGTTGTCCTGCTCGAGCCGAGGGATCGACGCCAGCAGAGCCTGAGAATAGGGATGACGCATCTCGTCGAACAGTGCGTCGGTCGAGCACGCCTCTACGGCCTTGCCGGCGTACATGACCATCACGCGGTCAGTACGCCCGGCGATGACACCCATGTCGTGTGTGATGAGGAGTACCGCCATTCCCAGCTGCTGTTTGAGCTCGCTCAACAGTTCGAGGATCTGGGCCTGGATCGTGACGTCGAGGGCCGTGGTCGGTTCGTCGGCGATCAGCAGTTTGGGCTCGCAGGCGAGCGCCATCGCGATCATCACGCGCTGGCGCATGCCCCCGGACAACTGGTGGGGATAGTCGCCGAGACGTTCCTTGGGCCGCGGCAAGCCGACCAGACTGAGCACCTCGACCGCGCGGTCGAGCGCCTCCTTGTGGCTGGCGCCTCGGTGAATGCGCACGGGTTCGGCCACCTGGTCGCCGATGCTCTTGGTCGGGTTGAGCGATGTCATCGGGTCTTGGAAGATCATGGCAATGTCGTTGCCGCGAATCTTGTGCATCTCGTTGTAGCTGAGCGGGGCCAGGTCCCGTCCCATGAACTCGATGCTGCCTTGGACGATGTGTCCCCCCGTCGGCAGCAACTGCATGATGGAGAGTCCGGTCATCGACTTGCCGCAGCCCGATTCGCCGACGATGCCGAGCGTCTCTCCGGCATCAATGTGAAGGCTCACACCATCGACGGGAGTGACCGCGGCGTTTCGCATATCGATGCGCACCGCCAAGTCCTTGATGTCCAGTATTCGACTCACGGTCTCCCCTGCTCGCCGAGCGTAGCGAACCAACGGTCAGCGTGCTCTGCCCTCAATGGTGATTCAGCAACAGCGTAAGGAAAGTGTACGTTCGCACGCAATGGCGCGTGAACACATCGTCCCACCATCGATTTGCGTCACCCCCGTGAAAGCGCGATAGCGTTTACGTGACGCACGACCGTACTCGTCGTTTAGGGATCGCAGCGGCCGTCGCGGCGCCCGGAAGGGTGGAGATCGTGCGAGTGTTCGATACCAATTGGATGCAAATCGAAGAGTACTTGGAACACGACGACCGAATCGTCCTGCCGACCGGCTCCACCGAGCAGCACGGATACCTGTCACTCGGCACCGACGCCCTGTGCGCGGAACGTGTGGCCGTCGACGCAGCGGAACCACTTGGTGTGCCAGTCCTGCCCGTGCTGCCCTTCGGGATGGCTCCCTACTTCACGGCCTACCCCGGTTCGATGAGCCTGCGACTCAGCACGTACATCGAAGTGCTGCGGGACCTCCTCGACTGTCTCGAGATGCAGGGATTCCGTCGAATCGCCGTCATCAACGGCCACGGTGGCAACGCGCCCGTCGCCGGAATGATCAGGGAGTGGTTGTGTAAGCCCCGTGACGTCGAAATGCAGGTGCTCTTCCACAGTTGGTTCAACGGACCAAAGACCGTCGTCGCGGCGAACGCATTCCACCACGACCAGATGCACGGTGCGTGGGTGGAGAATTTCGCGTGGACTCGCATCGAAGGCGTCGAGGTGCCCGAACCAAAAGCGGTCGTGCCCCGCGAGTTACTGATGAATCTCGGCCCGAAGGCCATACGCGAACTCGCACCGGACGGTGCCATGGGTGGCGCCTACGAGGCGCCCGACGTGGTCATGGAGGCCGTCTGGGCCGCAGGTGTCGCCGAAGTGCGCGAGCTTATCGAGTCAGGGTGGGTGAAGTAGATGAACGAGAACACAAACGGGCCCCTCGCGGGAAAGATCGCCCTTGTCACCGGCACGGCCCAGGGGATCGGCCGTGCGATCGCGGACATGCTGCAGGCGGAGGGAGCCGCGGTCCACGGCATCGACAAGGACTCGGTCGACGTGACGGACTCCGCTGCGGTGAACGCGTTCGTCGCCGACCTCGGCGGCGCTGACATTCTGGTCAACAGTGCCGGCGGCGTACGCGGTCAGGTCGGGCGCCCGATCGAAGAGGTCACCGACGAACAGTGGCGCGACGTCGTCGAATCGAACCTCACCGGCGCCTTCATCTGTGTGCGCGCGGTCGTACCGGCGATGAAGGAACGCGGCTGGGGACGGATCGTGACGATCTCCTCGGGCGCCGGACGCAGCGTCAGTCTCACCGGCATCCAGGCCTACGCCAGCGCCAAGGCGGCCCAGATCGGTTTCACGCGCCAGATGGCCCACGAACTGGGACCCTTCGGCATCACGGTGAACTGCGTGGCGCCAGGATTCGTGCTCTCCAATCCGACGTCGATCGCCCAGTGGGAGAGCTACGGCGAAGCGGGCCAGCGCAAGCTCCTCGACGCGATCCCGACGCGTCGACTCGGCCTGGCCGAGGACATCGCGAACGGAGTGAGGTTCTTCGTGAGCCCCGACACCTCGTGGGTGAGTGGACAGACACTTTCGGTCGATGGCGGCCATGCTCTCTATTAACGATGACGATCAGCGCTACATCGATGAGCTCGCCGGCTACGTAGCAATCCCCAGCGTCTCGCGTGATGCATCGAGTGAGGTGATGGCACAGGCGGCGCGATGGCTCGTGGACCAACTGGCCTTCGCTGACGGCCGGGTCGAAGCGACGCAGGGTCACCCGGTCGTTCGTGGCGCGTGGCTCGGCGACCCCACCAAACCGACGATCCTGGTCTACGGCCACTACGACGTCCAGCCCACCGACCCCATCGACGAATGGCTGTCGCCTCCTTTCGAGCCTGCTGAGCGCAATGGCAACATATATGCGCGTGGCGCCGCTGACGACAAGGGTCAGGTTTGGGCACAAGTGAAGGCCCTCGAATCTTTGATGGCCGCGAACAAGGCTCTCCCGCTCAACGTCCGTGTCCTATT
>DATCCA010000027.1:0-5639 GCA_036511575.1 Acidimicrobiales bacterium | reverse complement strand
CACCGCCTCGCGATGCGCTTGGCGCAGGTTCGACGCTCGGGACTGGTGCCCTATCTTCGACCGGACGGCAAGACGCAGGTCACCGTGGCGTACGAAAGGGGTCGACCGGTCGCGATCGATACGGTCCTTATCTCGACCCAGCATGAGGATGGCATTGACTCGCTCACGACGATCAAGGACGATGTGATCGAACACGTCATCCGGCCCATGCTGCCCGCGGACCTTGACACCTCGTCAATGCGAGTGTTCGTCAACCCCTCGGGCAAGTTCGTCCTCGGCGGCCCCCACGCCGACACCGGGTTGACCGGTCGAAAGATCATCGTCGACTCGTACGGCGGCATGGCTCGACACGGGGGCGGTGCATTCTCGGGCAAGGACCCCTCAAAAGTCGATCGCTCCGGTGCCTACGCCGCGCGCTGGGTCGCCAAACACGTTGTCGCCTCCGGTGCGGCGGAGCGCTGCGAAGTCCAGGTGGCCTACGCCATTGGCGTCGCGCGACCGGTGTCGGTGCTCGTCGACACCTTTGGTACGGAGCGCGTGGACCGCGCGACCATCGCCAAGGCGGTCGATGCGCTGTTCGACCTACGACCAGCCGCCATCATCCGCGACCTAGACCTACGTCGCCCGCTGTACCAGCGCACCGCCGCCTACGGACATTTCGGCCGAAGCGACCAGGGATTCACCTGGGAGCAGACGCCGCGAGTCGACGACCTGCGCCGAGAACTGTCGCTGTAAGCGTGAGCGCCGAGCGCGCAGTCCGCATCGTCACTGAGGTGGCCGCGGTCGATCGGCCATTCGACTATCTCGTCACCGAGAGAGCCGCCAAAGTGGGTGTCGGCGACCGGGTACGCGTCGACTTCAATCACCGATCGGTACGCGGGTGGGTGACGGGTGAGGTCGAAGCGACCGGTGACCTTAAGCCACTGACGAAGTGGCTCGGCTTCGGACCGCCGCCGTCACTGTTGGCGTTGCTGACGTGGGCGAGCGAGCGATGGTACAGCCCCCTCAGCCGTTTCCTCCTCGCGAGCTCGCCAAAGCGTCTCGTCACAGCACTTCCTACAGCGCCCAAAGCCGCGGCACTGGCGCAGTCCACCCTCGCAGAGGTCACCGACGTCGCGCCAGGCGTCCTCGAGGTCGCTCCCACGACTGATCCGTTGTCGCTGATTCTCTCCGCGTACGAGGCCTGCCGTGCGCGTGAGGGATCGCTCCTCGTGCTCGTACCCACTGAGTCGTGGGGGCAGCGCCTTCGAGGTCGACTCGAACAGCGTGGTTGCGCCGTGGCGTCGGGGGAGTCGCAGTGGGACCGTATGCGCGCCGGTTGGCCGGTCGTCGTTGGTGCTCGTGGTGCGGCACTCGCGGCCGTGCCGAAAGTCAGTGGCGCGATCATCATCGACGCCGACGACGAGTCCTACCGCTCGCAAGGGGCGCCCACGTGGGACGCGGTCACGATGTTACGAGAACGGTGTCGACGAGATGGTGCGCCGTTGTGGTGCACATCGAGTTTGCCGTCTCCGTCGCTGCTCGACAACGAACCGTATCGCCAGTGGGGCCCAACGAACGCGGGATGGCCCCGCGTGGACGTCGTTGATCGACGCCTTAGTGACCCTCACGATGGCGTCCTCTCGCGCGAAGCCCTGCTCGCGGCGCACCGAGCGCTCGAGGGACCCGAACGTGTGGCGGTGGTCGTCGTACTGCAACGACTCGGCTCGGGCCGACTCGTGGCCTGTCAAAAGTGCGGAGAGCTGGCGCGATGTGCCGTATGCGGGCAGGGTGAAGAAGTAGTCGACGGTCAGTTGACGTGCCGTGACCGACACGAACTTCGCGCCAACTTCTGTCGTAACTGCACGGCAACGAACCTAAAGCCGGTACGCGCCGGCGTCACTACGCTCTCGCGCGACGTGGCGGCGCAACTTAGCCAAGAGGTCACCGAGGTGACGGCGTCACACGACATTGATGCCCCACTCTCGAGGGTCGTCGTAGGTACCGAAGCAGTGTGGCAGCGAGTGCGCCGCTGTGGCGTCGTCATATTCGTTGACTTCGACCAGTACCTGCTCGCACCACGAGCCTCAGCGCGGCGAAGTGCCGTCACGGCGGTGGGCAAGGCGGGGCGCCTCGTGGGGTCGCGAACAGAACGTCGCGGTGAAGTTGTTCTTCAGACGCGCCGTCGCGATGATCCGGTCGTCGACGCATTGGTGCACGCACAATTCGCAGAACTGATCGCCGACGAGATCGCGACGGCCCGTCTTTTGGGTCTCGCGCCGTACGGAGCAGAGGCCGAGGTCACTGGAGAGGGTGCGCAAGAGTTCGTGGCTCAACTGACCAACGACGTGTCGGTGCATCACTTCGCGGACGGCTTTACGGTTCGCGCGCGCGACGTCGCGACCCTTACTGGCGAGCTTCGCGCGGCGACGAGACCGGCGGGCAAACTGCGCATCGCGGTGCAGTAGTGCACACGGTTCGCGCGATCCCTAGGAGATAATCCGGCGGTAAAGTGGGGGAGTGACAACGCTGCCAATTCGAATGTACGGCGACCCGGTGCTGAACCAGGTAACGACCGACGTTGAGAACATCGACGGAAAGATCGCCGCGTTGGTCCAAACCATGATTGAGACGATGAATGAGGCTCCGGGCGTGGGCCTCGCCGCCAATCAGGTCGGCGTGCAAAAGCGTCTCTTCGTCTACGACAAGGGCGACGGACCTTTCGTGGTCGTCAACCCCAAGATTCTCGAGACCGACGGCGAGTGGACGTACGAGGAGGGATGCCTCTCAGTCCCCGGACTGAGTTGGGAGATCACCCGGGCGAATGCGGTGCACCTGACCGGCTTCGACCTCGACGGCAACGAGATCGACATTCAGACCGACGAGTACGAGGGTCGAATCTTCCAACACGAGATGGACCACCTCGACGGCGTGCTGCTCATTGAGCGGCTGGACGCGGATCAACGCCGGGAGGCGAAGCAAATACTTCGTCAGCGAAATCTGGACGTCTCGAGTTCCGATCCCGACGGATTGCACCTTCTGCTGGGTGAGTAAATGCACCTCGCGTTCCTCGGCACACCTGAGGCGGCCGTACCCACGCTCCGTGCTCTCATTGAGGCGGGCCACGACGTCGACATCGTCATTACGAGACCGGACCGGCGTCGCGGTCGAGGAAATGAACGTTCACCGAGTCCGGTCAAGGTGGCTGCTGAGTCGCTCGGTCTTCGCGTCGCGCATCGTCTGAGCGACCTCGAAAGTGCTTCGGTTGAGCGTGGGATCGTCGTTGCCTACGGTGCGCTGATTCCCGGCGCGGTGCTCGAGCGCACACCGATGCTCAACGTTCACTTCTCCTTGTTGCCGCGCTGGCGCGGCGCGGCACCGGTGGAGCGCGCGATCCTGGCCGGTGACACGGAAACGGGCGTGAGCGTCATGACGCTCGAGGTCGAACTCGACACCGGCCCCGTGCACGAAGTGCGACGGGTCGCCGTTGGTGAGAAGACGCTGACAGAGTTATTGGGCGAACTCTCGTTCGTGGGCGCGGAGGCCCTCGTCGAGGTGTTGGCGTCAACGTCGCTGTTGGCCCACGCCACGGCGCAGTCCGGCGACGTCGTCTACGCGGCGAAACTGACCAAAGAGGATTTCCATTTGACGCCGTCAGTGGCGAGCGAGCAGTTGCTCCGTACTGTTCGTCTAGGTCGGGCCTTCATGTTCGTTCATGGTCGTCGTCTCCTCGTCGAAGCGGCGGGGCGAAGCTCCGAGGTTGACGTCGATGTCGGACACGTGACTCGACGTGGTGAAGGCATTCTTCTCGGTGCAGCGGGGGGAGCCGTGGAGTTGTTGCGAGTGCGACCGGAGGGCAAGGGCTCTATGGACGCGCTCGCGTGGTGGGCCGGCGCGAGGCTCGACGAGCACTCGACCATGTGGGCTTGAGCATTCTGAGCGCGCCTAGGCTGCTCACGTGACGCAGATTGACGCAGGACCCTTTGGAGCCCTTCGCATCGCGCCATCAATATTGTCCGCCGATTTCGGCTCATTAGCCGATGCGGTGCGTGGCGTTGACGCGGAGACCGACTGGTTGCACGTGGACGTTATGGACGGCCATTTCGTACCCAACGTCTCTATCGGACCGCCGGTCGTGAAGTCGCTGCGCCCCTACAGCAGCCGATTCTTCGACTGTCACCTCATGATGAGCGAACCCGGCCGCTACCTCGAAGCGTTCAAGGACGCTGGCGCGGACGGGTGCACGGTGCATGTGGAGGTCGGGGGGACAGCGACATTGATCGACGAAGCCCGTTCGCTCGGACTTCGTGTTGGCCTGGCCGCCAACCCCGACACCCCGTTCGCAGCGGTGGCGCCATTCCTCGGCGACATCGACCTGCTGTTGCTGATGACGGTCTTCCCGGGTTTCGGTGGCCAGTCGTTCATTGGTGATGTGATGGGCAAGGTCAACGAGGCCCGTCGTGAGGTCGACTCGAACGAACTGGCGCTCGATATTGAAGTCGACGGTGGCATCGATGTGGCGACGGTGCCCATTGTCGTTGAAGCCGGTGCCAACGTTCTCGTCGCCGGTTCGGCAGTCTTCAGTCGACCCGATCCCCTCGAGGCGGCGCACGCCCTGCGGGTCGCGGCACGAAGCGCTCGGGCATGAGGTTCTCGAACACTGAATTGATGACGATGGCGATGAGTGCGGGCGACAAGGCGCGATTCCTCTCGCCACCCAATCCATGGGTTGGAGCGCTCGTGGTCAGCGATCGCGGTGTCGTCGTAAGCGAAGGGCACACGCAAGTGCCCGGCGAGTCCCACGCCGAAGTTCAAGCGCTTCGTCGTGCCGGCGAAGGTGCTCGGGGCGCGACGATGGTCGTGACACTCGAACCGTGCTCGCACCACGGACGCACGGGTCCCTGTGCCGAGGCAATTATCGCCGCCGGAATTGCCAAAGTGATCATTGGCACCATCGATCCGGATCCGCGCGTCGCGGGCTCGGGCATTGAACTCTTGAAGGCCTCGGGCGTCGACGTGGAAGTGGGCATCGAAGAGGGGGCGGTCCGAGCGCAACTCGCGCCCTATATATGGCATCGGGTGACCGGACGACCGTACGTGGTGCTGAAGGTGGCGAGCACGCTCGACGGCATCGTGGCCATGGCTGACGGCACGAGTCAGTGGATCACTGGAGAGGACGCGCGACGTGACGCCCACGTGCTTCGCGCTCAGAGCCAGGCGGTGCTGGTGGGTGCCGGCACGGTCCGTAGTGACGACCCCGCCCTCACGGCACGACTCGGCGACCTCGTACTCGAACCGCTGCGGGTCGTACTTGGTGTAGCGCCCGAGGGAGCGAAGGTCCGTCCGTGCCTCGAACTGAGTGGCGAACTCGGCCACGTGCTCGATGAAATAGCGCAACACGACGTGCTCCAACTACTCGTGGAGGGTGGGCCCACGACGGCCAGTTCCTTTCTGGAGGCCGGACTGGTGAATCACATTGTCTGGTATCAGTCGGCAAGTTTTGGGGGCGCGACCGGTACGCTGGGCGCCCTAGCGGGGCTGTCAACCCCAACAATTGCAGCACTTCGCCGCGGCCGGGTCGTTGATGTCCGGCAGGTAGGGGAAGATGTTCGAATAGACGTGGAGGTCTGATGGCGCTGTCAACGATTGAAGAAGCCATT
>DATCCA010000026.1:0-3868 GCA_036511575.1 Acidimicrobiales bacterium | reverse complement strand
TCGTCCATCAAAAACACCGACGGGTCGCGAATGATGGCGCGACCCATTGCTACGCGCTGGCGCTGGCCACCTGAAAGCTGGGCGGGTTTCTGGTTGAGATACTCCGTGAGTCCGAGCATCGCTGCCGCTTCGCCAACCTTGGTCTTAACCTCTGCTCTACTAATCTTTCGCAGGCTCAGCGCGAAGCCGATGTTTTCTGCCACCGTCATGTGCGGATACAGTGCGTAGTTCTGAAACACCATGGCGATGTCTCGGTCTTTTGACGCCACGTCATTCACTACGCGGTCACCAATAGAGAGTGTTCCCGAGGAGATCTCCTCAAGGCCCGCAACCATCCGAAGCGCCGTGGTCTTGCCACAACCCGAGGGTCCGACGATGACCATGAACTCGCCATCTTTCACGCTCAAATCGAGTTCATGAACGGCCTCGAAGCCGTTTCGATAGACCTTCGATATCTTCTCCAAAGCGATGGATGCCATAATTACCCTGGTCTTCCTTATCTCAGTACGCTACGCACCAATGGATACGCTTTCGACTTCGTCCCTCGCTGTCGACACCAAAGCCAGCACCGCGGCACCCCTGGTCCGACACCAACGCTCTTGAACGATGCCAACAAATGCTCAATCAAACGTCCAGTGCGGTGACGAGGACGCGATTTACCAAGCAGCGTTGAACAACACCTTCACTTAAAAGCGAGGTGAGCGAGTCGTTGAAGATTCGACCGTAAAGTGCTAGGAAGTCACAATCAACCGACGTGTTGACCATCGTTGCCCCTTCTGAATCGAATCTCGCTCGGACCTCACTATAGCCAGCAGCAAGTTTTACGGGCCGGTGTTCTACTAACTAGAACACCGCTTCCGCGAGTGATTCGACTACGTCGACGGTCGAGAAACGATCACCCAGCTGCACGCAGTGCGGTCGCGACGACGGATTGACGAGCGCGCTCGAGCAGGCCATCGAGTTCTCCCGACGAGTGAACCAGGTTCGATCCCATTGCTACGGCCACCGCCCCCGCGTCAAGCCACGACGCAGCGTTCTCGCTGGTCACGCCACCAGTGGGAACGAACTTCACGTTGGGGAACGGTCCGCGAAGCGCGCCCAGATACTCGACGCCGCCAATTCCTCCCGGAAAGAGCTTGATGAATCGCGCTCCGGCGGAGGTCGCCACCACCACCTCGCTGGGCGTCAACGCGCCCGGGAGGGACAACAGTCCGCGTTCGCGTGTCGCGTCAATGACCGCGGGGTCGGTATTGGGCGACACGATGAATCGTGCGCCGATCTCGGCCACCCTCGCCACGTCTGATGTCGAAAGTACCGTTCCCGCGCCAAGAGTGGCTCGATGCCCGACGGCGGCGACTGCGCGTTCCAGGGAACGAAATCCCTCTGGACGCTCTATCGTGAACTCCAAGAACTGCACACCGGCGTCGCAGAGAATGGTGGCGATCTCGACCGCGTTGGTGTGATCCTTGAGGCGCACGATGGCCACGAGTCGAGCTTGCTCCAGACCGCGCTCCATCAGATCGAGTGCATCGTTCATCTAGCGCACCACCTTCCTGTTCGACACGTAGCCGTCGGTGAGATCGCGCAGAGTACCCGTCCACGTATCACCCGGGATGGTGAGCATACGTGCGTACGCCCGAGCGCAGCGTTGTGCACTGACGGCGTGCGATTCACCCAGCAGCATCGAGATGAGAAACGCTCCGGCGGCCGCGTCGCCTGCGCCAAGCTCGTCCACCACACTGCCGCGCGCAAGCTCCGCGCGGTGAGCGTCTCCAAAGACGCGCACGCTCACACCTAATTCCTCGACCGAGATCTCTTGGCGCTCTCGAATGACCATCGTCGTCATTCCGAACTCCTCGACGACCTCCCCAGCCAAGACGTCAAACTCATCGTCACGTTCGCTCAGCATCGTGAGGTCGTTCGGAGCAACAAACAAGACGTCAACCAGCGGCAAGATTTTCCGATAGCCCGCGCGCGCCGAAGCAACATCCCAGAGCTGCGAGCGATAGTTCATATCAAAACTCGTCACCACCCCGCGCGCCCTCGCGGCGCTAAGTAGGGTGAGGGTCGCCGCCATGGGGCCATCACCGAGGGCGCACGTGATGCCGCTGACATGTGCAGCGTCGGCGCCCTCGAGGACTTGGTCCCACGAGAACTCATCGGCGTCGAGATGGCTCGCCGCTGAGTCCTTGCGGTCATAGAGCACCGTGGAGGGACGAGGTGGCAGACCGACCTCGAGGAAGAACAGCCCCGCTCTGCCACCCGCTTCATCGTGTGACACGACCTCGATGCCGTAGGAGCGAGCGTGACGACGGATCATCTCACCGAGTTCATTCGCCGGAAGACGGGTCAGCCAGCGACCGCGCGCGCCCAACTGCGCCGCCGCGACGAGCAAGTTCAGTTCAGAGCCGGCCACGTGGAGTCCTAACTCTGAGGACATCATGAGAGGTACCTTGTGCGCCGGCGAGAGCCGCACCATCGCCTCACCGAGGCCCACAATGAGGGGACGTACGTCGTGTTCGTTCATCGAGGTCCAATCCATAGGGGGAAACAGTGACGAATCATCACGTCAACCTTCTTCGCGTTGAGTGGGGCGATAAGGCTGGAGCGCGAGTCCCGCGACACCCACGTCGGCGCAGAACAGTCGGCCCGCGTCGGGCTCAGCGTCGAGCGTCGCCTGGTCCATGTCCTCCTGCGCGGTCGTGACGTAGAGCGTCGTGCCGTTCGCGCCGCCGATCGCGCAGCACGACGGCTGGGCAGTCGAGACCTTCACCCGGGCGAACTGTTCACCCGCGGCCGTGTACGCACGCACTTCGTAGCCACCCCACACGGCCACCCAGATCGCGCCGTTGACGTCGACGCTCAATCCGTCGGGAGCGCCCTCGCGCTCGACGTCGAACTTTGCGAACAGTTGCTTGTTGGAGATATCGCCGTCCTCGTCGACGTCGAAGGTATGGATGGTGCCCGGGGCACTGTCGACGTAGTACATCGTGCGCCGGTCCGGACTCCAACCGAGGCCATTCGAGATCGTAACGTCACCGAACATCAGCTCGACGCCCGTCGAGTCGTGGTACCGGTAGAGGCTCCCACGTCGCGCGGCCTTGTCAAAGGCCATCGAACCAATCCAGAAA
The DNA here is from genome assembly GCA_036511575.1 of Acidimicrobiales bacterium. GTDB lineage: Bacteria > Actinomycetota > Acidimicrobiia > Acidimicrobiales > RAAP-2 > RAAP-2. The sequence continues at coordinate 737 of DATCCA010000026.1, read as the reverse complement.
CGACCCCACGGATCGGCCGCGCCGTCGTTCGTGCGAACGTCGGGGGCGTTGCGCTCTTCGGGACGGGCCACCTCGTGCATCACGCCCGCCTCGTCGAGCAGCGAGAGCGACTGGTCCGACGCGACAATCCACCCATCGCTGCGCGACTCGAGTGGGGCGAGAGCGGTGACGTACCCTCCCACGTCGTAGGTGCGCACAATATCGACTTGTGGGCCGTCGGCCTTCGCGCGAAAGAACCTCCCGGTCGTCACGTCGATCCAGTAGAGCTCTTCGCGCACGTCGTCCCAGCGACAGCACTCGCCCAGGAAAAACGGATCGGTGGTGCAGGGAACGCCTACGTACTCTTGCATCAACGTGCCGCTTCGCCCAGGGTGACTTCGACCCACCACGTTGTCGCTTCACCCGGTCTGAAGAGGGTGACCATCTTGTTGTCCGACGCCCGGGCCAACTCGTCGAAGAATCCGTTGGTCGGCTCAATCGCCATGACGGGTCCACTCGTGTAGCGACCGTGGTCGGCCCAGATCCCGAGATAGGGAGCGAAGGACCGATCCCACGCCACACGAAGCCACGAACCCGACGGATCGACAAGTGTTGCGTCCTCCGCGTCGTCGTCAGGTTGCAGGTAGATCATGCGATCGCTACCCGGCTCGACGTCGCGCTGCACCACCAGGTCGCCGGCCCACGCCACGTCGACAACATTGTCGGGCGAGGAAGTATCGAGGACCGTCGAACGCCGC
>DATCCA010000025.1:0-13958 GCA_036511575.1 Acidimicrobiales bacterium | reverse complement strand
CTTCGCGCGTGGGATCGTCGCCAATGGCCTCGAGCAGTTCACGCACGAGCGCTTGAACCCGCTCGTGATCGACCACGTCTAGGCCTCGCCGGTGAAGGTGTAGATCGCGTCGAGGTTGCGGTAGCGCTCGTTGACGTCGAGCCCGTAGCCCACGACGAAATCCGATGGGATCGTGAAGCCCACGTACTTGATCGACTGTTCGACGCGCTGCTCGCCCTCTTTGAGCAGCAACGTGCAGACCTCGAGGCTCTTGGGGCTCCGCGCGCCCAAGTAGTGGCGAAGGTAGTTGAGTGTTAGCCCAGAGTCGACGACGTCCTCAACGATTAAGACCTCGCGGTCAAGTAGGTCCACGTCAAGGTCCTTCACAATGCGAACGACACCGCTCGTCTTGGTCGCGGCGCCGTAGGACGACACGGCCATGAAGTCGACTTCGACGGGCAGTTCGATCGTGCGCATGAGGTCGGACATGAAGTTGATGGCCCCCTTCAAGACGCAGACGAGAAGTGGTGGGTTTTCGGCGTAATCATCGGTGATTTGACGGCCCAGCTCGTGGACGCGGTCGTGTACTTCCTTGGCTGACACCACGACCTCGCCAAGGTCGTGCTGCGCCCAAAGTGCGGTGAAATCCTCAGAAGAATGGCTACCCATGCTTCGCCAGCGTAGTAGTTGGCGCTACTCGAGAGTCAGGTGCTGGTCCCGTCGTGACAGTCGGCGACCCCCACTCACTTCGGAGGCGACGACCGTTCCCGCGATGACCGCGAGCGCACGTTCGACCTCGTCGGCACTTGGCGGATGCGTGCCATCGCCCCCGTCAGCGCTTCGCAGCTGTTCGCGAAGCCATCGGCGTTGGCGCGCGACGGGCCATGTTCGAACGATGCGACAGTCCGCCTCTTCGAGGGTCGTCGCATCATCGCCGCGCGCTAGTAGGTCGAGCCACATTCGTTCGTCGTGCATGAGTTTCGCCTGTCGAGCGAGCACCGGCACGACGTCGCGCTCGGCGACGTCGTTCATGACGGCGATCAGTTCGTGTCGGACCCGGTTCCTGCGATAGTCCGAACTGTCATTCGACTCGTCGTGAAGCGCCACGTACGGCGACGCATTGACGTAGTCGTGCAGCGCGATGCGCCGGACATCACGCAGCGGCTTGGTGAGGTCCTCGACCATTGGCGATAGGCCGTCAACGCCGGCACCGCGCAACATGTTGAGCAGCACGGTCTCCGCCAAATCATCCATCGTGTGCCCCGTCAAGACGCCCGCGGGCATTGCGGACCTTCGCGCGGCGCGGGCCCGAGATTCGAAATTGCCGCCGGGGACGATCGCAAGGTCGTGACACGAGAAGGGCACCCCCAACTCTTCACAGACGGTGGCGACGTGGACCGCATCGGCGTCGCTCGAGGGCCGCGTGTGATGGTTCACGTGGTGGACCGAAACGTCGAGACCGGCGTCGAGTGCCAGCAGCAAGAGACCGAGTGAGTCCGGACCTCCCGACACGGCGAGGTCGACGCTCGTCGTCGTCGTGGGGAAGTGGCACTGCGCCAAGAGTTCGTGCGCGTCGGGCATCGCTCGTAGGTTACGCAAAGCTGCGCACGGCCCGTTGGGCGTGGCTCACTCTCGCGCACAGGTAGAGCACGGCGCCAATGGTGCCCACGAAGAAGCCGATCGGCAGGTTGAACTCGTAGGAACAGGCGATGGACGCCCACACGGTCGCGAGTGCCAGCGTGATCGACAGGGTGAGCGCCCGAGCGGGATGCTTTGAGAGCAGACGCGCGGCGGCCGGTGGACCGATCATCAGTGAAAAGGTGAGCAGGGCGCCGACAATGGGCACGGTGAGCGCGGTCGCCAACGCGAGCACCAGCAGAAATGAAATCTCAACCAACGTGGCGTTCACGCCCTTCGCCGCGGCGAGGTCCGGCGCGACTGACGTGAAGACGAGTGGCCGATAGAGCACGAGAATTACCGCGACACAGAGGACGGCCAGCAGAAAGACTGGCAGCAGTTGACTGCTCGACACGCCGAGGATCTCACCGAAGAGCAGCGCATTGATTGCGGGCTCGTACTCGGTGCTGAGCGTCAGGAACGCCGCGCCCAAGGCGAGCATCAGCACGAGTGACAGAGCCGTCGCGACGTCGCTGCGAGATCGGCGACTGGTGGCGCCGATCGACAGTGCCGCGACAATGGCGAACGAGATCAAACCGAAGAGTGGATTGAGGCCGACGAGATTGGCGCCCGCGGCCCCGGCGAAGGCCCCATTGGGAATCGCGTGCGCCGCGAAGGAGGCCGCGCGCAGGACAACGAAGAAACCGACGACGCCGGCGAGCATCGCCACGATGGTCCCGCTCAACCACGCGTTGGTCATGAAGCTCGAGAACATCGTCAGTGCCACTGCGTCTCTACGTGGTGCGACGAATCCTCGATCGCTGTGGCGGGGCGGCCCCCACGACGACGACGGACCACGCTGAAGAACGCGAACTCGACCACGACAAATGCGACGACGAAGAAACTCACGGGCAGGCCTCGATGTGAAGGGATCCAGTAGTAACTGTCGTACGCGAAGATGATGCCCGCCCACGTGGCGCCGATGCCGAGTACTACGGCAATGGCCGCGCCGAACCAGAATCGATTGACGACCTTCAGAGCACTCGCGGGCGGTCCGATCAAGAGCGCCGTGGAGAGAATTGAACCAATGACAATGGCGGAAAGTCCGACGGATACGGCGAGGGTGACCATGAACAGCAGGCCGACGACGCGCACACGCACTCCCCTCGCCGCCGCCAACTCAATGCTGAGCGAACTCAGGAGGAGTGGCCGGGCGATGACTGCAATGGTGAGCAGCACGACGCAACTGAGAATCGCAACCTCGGGCAACGTCGAGGGTTCGACCGTGAAGATTGAACCGAAGAGAATCAACTGCGTCGCGCCGGTCGAGGCGCTACTCGTTGCCGAAAGATATAAGAACAACGCGGAGAGGCCAGTGGCCGCGCCGAGTACGACGCCGGTGGCGATGTCGCGGCCCTTCACTCGTTGCACGCCAATGGCGTCCATGGCGCCCGCGCCGAGGACGCCCCCACCGACGAAGCCGATGATTGGTGCGACGCCGGCCAGAAACGCCCCGGCACCGCCCGCGGTCGCCACGTCGGTGAGCGCGTGACCCGCGAAGGACTGCCCCCGCAGCACGGTGAACACGCCCACGACCGCTGAGACGATCGCCACTATGAGACCCACGATGAGCGCAGTGCGCACCGTGTGATTGGAGAACAGGCCGGGTTCGAAAAGCCAGTGCACGTGTTACTCGACCACCAGTTCAGGGTGTTCACTCACCAGGTGTTCGTGCTCATCACTCGAACTGGCCACCACCAAGACCCGACCGTGGACTCGCAGAACGTCGACGTGATGGCCGTAGAGGGCACTCAACACATCGGAACGAACGACCTCGTCGGTCGTGCCGCTGGCCACCCGCCCGTTGGCAACGTACACAACCCGGTCCATCACCGGCAACAGAGGGTTCATCTCGTGGGCCGACAACAGCACGGCCACTCGATTGTCGGTCGCCACGCGATGCAGCAGTCCGATGATCTCCTGCGCGCTCCCCGGATCGAGGTTCGCCAGGGGCTCGTCGAGCAATAACAACTCGGGACGACTGATGAGCGCGTGAGCGATCAACACACGCTGCTGTTCACCGCCCGACAACTCTCCGACACGGCGATCGGCAAATTCGTTGGCGTCAACGGCGCTCAGCATCTCGTCGATGTCGGCGAGTACGGCGCGCGATCGACGACGAAGTCCGTAACGGTGCCCATCGACGCCCAGGGCGACCAGGTCGCGGGCGCGCAGCGGCATCTCGGGATCGAAGAGCACCTTTTGGGGCACGTACCCAATGGATCGGTTACGTCGCGCGAGCGCTTCGCCGTGCAAGGACACCGTGCCCGCCACGGTTGGCCGCAGTCCAAGTATCACTTGAAAGAGCGTGGTCTTCCCCGAACCGTTCGAACCGATGAGTCCCGTGAACTCGCCCGCCTCGATACGAAACTCGACGTCACGAAGTATCACGCGCCCGTCAATCGCCACCTCGACGCCATTGACGTTCAGAATGTCGGTGGGTGCGTCGAGCGACGTGCGGGTGGTCATGACAACTCCTTGGTAGAGACGTGCATTGTCAGCGCCTTGGTCAGCGCCGAGATCTCGGCGAGCATCCAGGTTTGATAGTCGAAGCCGGGCGTTGGCATTGTTTCGTACACGGCGACGACGGGCACGTGCGACGACTCCGCAAGTGAGCGCATCGCGACCGTCACGGTGCTACTGACCTGCGCGTTGTAGCAGAACACCTTGGCGCGATGGCTCGTGAAGAGACCCTGCTGAAAGGCAATGTCCTCCGGTGAGGGGTCAACGCCGTTCATGATGTCGGCCTGGAACCGAAATGGCGTCACGTTGTCGAGACCGAGTGCCTGCAAGAGATAGTCAGCCACCGGCTCGGTCGTCGCGACCTCGACGCCAGCGAAACGAGCCTTGAAGGTCTTTATTGCCAACTCGACGGGTTGCAAGGAAGCAAGGAACGCATTGAGGCGCTCTGTGAAATACGCCGCGTGCTTCGGTGCCAGGGACGCTAGATCGTGCGCGACCTGCGTCGCGACCGCCGGCATGGTTTTCGGGTCGTACCACAGGTGAGGGTTCTTGGTCTTCAGGGAAAGACCGAGGAGTTGCTGCACGTCGATAACGCGCCGTGACGAATTGGGCGTCGACGACTCAAGTTGCTGCATGAATGTGTCGTAGCCCACGCCGTTCTGAACGACGAGTTGCGCGGAGGCAATTTCCTGCGCCACCGACGCACTCGCTTCGAACGTGTGAGGATCGGTGTTCGGATTACTCATGACAGCGTCGACGCTGACAAAGCGGCCGCCAATTTGAGTGATCACGTTGGCGTATTCGTTCTCGGCGCCGACGGCACGAAGTTTGGCCCCGGATTTCGCCGCCGGAGCGTTGCAGGCACTCAGCACGAGGGCCGCAGTGAGCAGTCCGACTGCGGTCGCGCCACCTCGACGGCGACGTCCACACCGAGGACCGGAGCTGCGCACGTACGACATTGCCTCTTCCTTTCTAGAATGATTCCAACTACGTTAATAAGAATCGTTCTAGAAAGCAAACCGGCAACCACTACGATGAATTCGTGACCACGACCCGAAATACGGTGCAGCGACGAGAGGTCGTCAGCGTCTTGAGTCAGCTGCAGGGCTTCGTGAGCGCCCAGGAACTGCATACGCTCATCGAACGAGACGGCGGACGAATCGCGCTGGCGACCGTCTATACGCAACTGAAGAAATTGACCCAAAACGGCGAAGTCGACGTCGTGATGACCGACCGCGGCGAAAGTCTGTATCGACGTTGCGTCGTTGAGTCGCACCACCATCACCTCTCGTGTCGCGTGTGCGGTGCGACCGTTGAAGTCGACGCCCCCGAACTTGAGAAGTGGGCACATGACATTGGCGAACGTTTTCACTACCGCGACCTACGCCACGTTGTTGAGTTCACCGGAATCTGTGGATCATGCCAAACGAAATAACCCTCACCCCCAAAGTCCACGGGTCACTCAGCGTCTACCCAATCGAGTTCGCTCGTCATTTCGGTGTGAGCGCGTTCGTCACGGACCGCTTCGGCGGCGTGAGCGCCGCCCCGTACGAGTCACTCAACCTGGGCGACCACGTCGACGATGACCCCGAGCACGTGAAGGAGAATCGTCGCCTCGTGGCTGAAGCCATCAATGTTGACCCGTCGCGACTGATCATTGTGCACCAGAGCCACGGGACTGACGTCGTGGCCGCCAACGAAGCAACGCCGGACAGCACCGGCGACGTCATTGTGGACTTTGGCGACGAGTTCGCCATTGCCGTCCTCGTGGCCGACTGCGTTCCCCTCCTTCTGGTCGATGAGGCCTCTCCGACCGTGGCCGTCGTGCACGCCGGTTGGCGGGGACTCCAGAGCGGTGTCATCGTCAACGCACTGCGCAACTTCGACCATCCCGCATCGGTCCATGTATTCATTGGACCGTGTATCTCCGGCGAGGCCTACCAAGTGGGTCCCGAGGTTGCGAACTACTTCGCCACCGTGTCGGGGGCCCTCACGCCCGACGGCACCGATCGATCTCGACTCGACCTTCGTCACGTCGCGATCTCACAACTGCTCGATCACGGCGTGACTGATGGCCACATCGTCGTCAGTCGTCAGACCACCGATGGGGGCGAAACATTCTTCAGTGACCGCGCCCAGCGACCGTGCGGGCGTTTCGGCCTCGTCGCGAAACGTGTCATCGCTTGAAGACCCGGGCCGAGCTCTTTCGCTACGTCGGACTGGACGTCAGCGATGACACGCTCACGGGACACTACGAACTCGAAGGGCGTCGTTTCGTGGAGACCGTGACCTTTGAGGGCGTACGAGCGCTCGACGCGCCGGCGATCATGTCACTCGCTGAACTGTGGTATCTCATCGCGGGACTCTCGTACTATAAGGCCGGTGCAGCGCGACGTATCGACGTGGGCACAACACCGCTGGGAAAGAAGGGCCGCCGTTTCTTTGAAGCGGCGTTGCGAGACGGTCTCGGCGAGTTCGCCTTCAACAACCAACTCACGCTGAGTGAGGTCACGATTGAAGGCGGAGTAGCGGTTGAGCCATTTGACCCCTTCCTCGATCCGCTACGAGTACTGACGCCGTTTGGCGGCGGTATCGACTCGGTCGTGACCGTCGAGCGACTTCGCGGACTCGTCAATCAATCGCTCTTCATCGTGAGTCCTTCGAGTGGACGTTTCGCCCCCCTCGAGGCAACGGCTGCAGTCACCGGATTGGACATTGTCCGCGCGACGAGGACACTCGACCCTCAAATTCTCGTTCCCGACGAGTCGTTCTTCAACGGGCACGTCCCGGTGACCGCGATGGTCATACTCCTTAGCGCGATCGCGGCGGTCGCGGCGGGGCGCGGCGGCGTCGCACTCGCAAACGAGCATTCGGCGTCGGTGCCAAATCTCCGTTGGTACAGCGCGGACATCAACCACCAGTGGAGCAAATCATGGGCCGCGGAACTGCTCATGGCTGACGCCATCGCCGAGCGCGTCGGCGATGAATTGGTCGTCGCCAGCTATCTGCGTGACCGAAGCGAGTTGTGGGTCGCGCAGGACTTCGCGCTGCGCAAGGAGTATCACCATGTGTTTCGAAGTTGCAATCGCGCCTTCACGCAGCGCGCCGAAGATCGGGCTACGACGTGGTGCGGCGAATGCGACAAGTGCGTCTTTATCAACCTCATTCTCGCCCCATTCATTTCGCGCTCATCGCTGCGAGAGATCTTCAACAGCGAACCGCTAGGCGACCCAAACAGGGCGCAGCAGATACGGACGCTCGTGGGTATTGGCGTCGAACACAAACCATTCGAGTGCGTCGGCGACCCCGATGAGTGCGCCGTCGCACTGTGCGAGGTGAGCCACGATGAAGAGTGGTCCGACGTGCCATTCCTTGACGAATTGGCGAAACATCTTGACTGCGATCGATCAGTCGCCGACCTGCTCACTCGACAAGGACCGAGTCGTGTTCCGACCCACTGGCTTCGCTGACCTCGCCGGCAAACGGGTCGGCATCTTTGGCTACGGCGTCGAAGGTCGCGCGACGCAACGTCGTCTCGCGGGCCTTGCCGGATCGGTCGTCCTCGTTGACGATGCGCCCGGTCTCGGTGACGATGTACTCGTTACGGCAGAAGGTGGCCTCGATGCACTTCGTCTTTGCGACGTCGTCCTGAAAAGTCCCGGCATCCCGCGTCGTCGCCGTGACGTGCTGGACTTGGAGCGAAGCGGCGTTGTCGTCACGTCGGCGTTGAATCTGTGGCTCCATGACGTCGATCGATCCCGCGTCGTCGCCGTCACGGGCACCAAAGGCAAGTCGACCACGACTGCCCTCGTGACCTTTTTCTTGCACTGTGTTGGTGAGCGCGCACTTCAGCTGGGCAACATCGGACAACCGCCCTACGACCCCGACATTGACACGACGCATGGATGGCTCATTCTTGAGGTCTCGAGTTTCCAATGCGTGGACATCGACGTGGCACCCGGACACATTCTCGTCACCTCGCTGGGCGAGGATCACGTTGATTGGCACGGGAGTGTCGATGAGTATCGAAGCGACAAACTCTCGCTCACTCGGGCAGTGGGCGTCCACCAGACACTCGTTCCCGAGAGCGCACTGTTCCGTGAACTCGCCCATCAACTCGGCGGCACCGTGTCGTACGTCACTCCGGACACGACGTCGCTGGCGGAGTCCCTCGGACTGCAAGGTTCGCACAGCCACTCGAACGTCGCCCTGGCGCTTCGTTGCGTCGCGATCCTCACGGGTCTTGATCCAAGCGACTTGCACGAGCGAATCACGGCGCACGCGGCAACCTTTGAACCGCTTCCGGGGCGCCTCACGCTGGTCGCTACGGAGAGCGTCAACGGTGCATCGCTGCGATTCATTGATGACGGACTCGCGACGTCCGTACTGCCAACGATCGCCGCGTTAGAAGTCTTCGCCGACGCCCCGTTGGCACTCATCGTTGGTGGTTTCGATCGGGGCGTCTACTACGAACCTCTCGCGTCGGCCCTGAGTGCACGCTCGCCTGACACGGTGCTCGTCTGCACCGGTGACGCCGGCCAACGCATTGGCGAGGCCCTACAGCGTCTTCGACCAGACATCACCCAAGAACACGTGACGACGATGCGAGAGGCGGTTGAACGAGCCCGCGCCTCGTTACCAAACGGCGGCGTCGTTCTCCTCTCACCGGCGGCGCCGAGTTTTGATCTCTATCGAAACTGGGAAGAGCGTTCCGCTGACTTCACGTTGATGGTCGCCGAGACGAAACCTTAAATTACGGCACCAACTTTGGTGGAGAGACGGGTCTACTCACGTTGGTCGGCGAGGGCAACTTCAACTGCTTGAGAATGCTCACGTTTATATTCTCAATATCGTTTAGCAAGGTTGATTGCTTGTCGAGGATCACTGAACGCTTGGCGCTCGGCGCACTCTCGAGCGATTGTAGGAGATGCTCCTCATCTCGCGTGTAGGCCGCGAGTTGGTCGATGTTGAGGGCGGCCACTTGCGGCCACTTCTGCGCGTTGAGCTCGTTGAACTCTTTGCCCAACGCTTGCACCAGCGAACGAGTGCTCGTCATCGAATGATCGGCCGGCGTCGAAGCACCTCCGTTGAAGATGACGTCCGCCTCCTCGACGGGAGTGACGTCGGTCAGATAGTGGTGTTGCGCCGTTGCCAGCGACTTTGGGACACCTGACGTTGCGAGTGACGAGGCGGTGATCACGATGACGACCAGCGCCACCGCCACGAGCGTGTACGTGCGACTGCGCGACAGTTGCGAATTCATCAGGCGAACGCGCGAACCGGGGGTCGCCGGCGTCGTTCTCTGTTGCACGCTGTCATTGAGCGGCATCAATGCTCCTTGGTCGAAGAGGGCTCAATCACTCGATCACCTTCGAGCGTACCGTTGTAAATATGGAGCCTGGGAGGAGATTCGAACTCCTGACCTACGCATTACGAATGCGTTGCTCTACCGACTGAGCTACCCAGGCGCAACCAGCAACTCTACTTGATTGCTCGATGAGCCCATCGGCGCAACTGTCCTAAAACTCCATTAACGAAAGCATCAGATCGTTCAAAAGTAACGTCTCATCAACGTTCGACGACAGTCGTCGTGATGCCTCCGAGACAACGCCGATTGCCTTCATCGACGCACCGACTCGGTACTCGGCCCTCGCGTCGCGCACCCCGCTGCCTTCGAGTCCTTCAGTCATTCGCGCGCGATATTCATTGGTGAGCGCGGTGAGTCCAAAGCGGAGTTCGTCAATGCGAAACCTTCGCTGCTCACGTTTGAACTGCGCCTCGCTGTCCTTGCGGTTCGATACCGAGCGCTGGCCCATCTCACGTGACTCGCGAATTCGAAGTTCCATCTCCTCGTCCTGCATCTGTTGAAGCGGGGCAATTGCAACATCGAGCGAGCGCGCGATCTCTGTCGCCAGGACGGCTGACGTTGCCGGTGTCCCGTTGAGGCGCTCGGGAACCGATCGCCACTGCGCGATGCGTTGCGCCAATTCCGCGTCACGAACGAGAATCCTCGCGCGACGAAGATTTCCGTTGGCCGCACTCGCCGCCGAACGAGCAGCAACCACGTCGGCGCCTTCGCGCACCAGCAGTTCGGCAATGTCGTCGGGTCCTAAGCCCCTCAGCTTCAACTCGACGCAGCGCGACGCAATCGTGTCGAGGGCTGGTGGCACATCCTCGGCCGTCAGAAGGAAGATGGTCCGCGTGGGCGTCTCCTCGAGTGACTTCAACAGGGCCGCGGCGCTCGGTGAGGCCCCCGTCGTCGTGAGTTCGACCTCCTCCAGAATGACGATCTGATAGCCCGAGCCGAGTGGACGGCGACGGCTTATTCGATCGGCCTCGCGCAATTCGTCGATCCGCCACGACACGCCAGCGCGTTGCGCCACGTAAATGTCAGCGTCGTTCTCACTCAACACGAGGCGACAAATGTCGCATTCGCCGCAGCCGTTGTTGGGACACTGCAACGCCGCGGCGAAGGTCATCACCGCATCGTGCAGGCTCGATCCGACCGGTCCACTGAAAAGGTAGGCGTGCACCGGATTCTTGGCGTACTGTCGCATCGCGGCGACCGCGCCGTCTTGACCTACGAGCGAAGTGAAGACGTCAGTCATCTCACCATCGTAAAGAGGTGAGTCGGTTGTCGACGGCGTCAGCGACCTCCTCTTCGCTCTTCGAGCCGTCGATGACGCACCATCGACCTTCCCATTTTCGGGCGATTTCGAGGTAGCCCTCGCGCACTCGCTGGTGGAACGCCAGGTCCGCGGACTCGAAGCGGTCGCGCGCGTCCGGCGCACGACGGTCGTTGGCCAACTCTGGCGGCGTATCAATCAAGATCGTCAGGTCGGGCAGACACGATCCAATCGCCAGCTCCGTCGCCGCTTCCAAACGGGCGAGGTCAACACCTCGTCCGTAGCCCTGATAGGCGAGCGTGGAGGCGAAGTATCGGTCGCTCACAATCGAGCCGCCACTGTCGAGTATTGGTTCAATGACCGTGCGCACGTGGTGCGAGCGGTCCGCGAGCATGAGGAGTGCCTCGGTAATCGGCGTCATTGGCGTCGAGGCGTCGAGTACCCATCGGCGCAGATCAACGCCGAGTGGCGTGTCACCAGGTTCGAACGTGAAGTGCGCGTCGCGTAGGTCCGCAACCCGTCGCGCCTGCGTGCTCTTTCCGCTCGCGTCAATGCCCTCAAAGACCACGAAGAGCCCCCGGGTCACGATTCCTCCGTCCGCGTCGCCGCGAGCAATGCCGCGTTGGTCTTTGCGCCCTTCGCCACGGCGTCGCGCTTGGCGACACCGGTCGCCTTCTTCGCGGGCGCTTTTTTGGTCGCCTTCTTGGTGGTTTTCTTCGCCACCTTTTTCACTGCCTTACGCGGTCGCGTCGAGGGCTCGGCGTTTCGTCGTTCGGCGAGTAACTCACACGCTCGGTCCAACGAAATCGTCTCGGGCGTGTCACCCAGACGCAGGGTGGCGTTCGTCTCGCCGTCGGTGACGTAGAGACCGAAACGACCGGTGCGCACGACGACCTGTTTCTTGGTGACGGGGTCTTCACCGAGTTCCTTCAGTGGACCGGCCGCCGCGCGACGTCCGCGTTGTTTGGGCTGGGCCAACAACGAAAGTGCGCCAGCGAGGTCGACGGTGAAGATCTGGTCCTCGTCCTCCAAGGAGCGGGTCTCCTTGCCCCACGTAATGTACGGGCCGTAGCGGCCATTCTGGGCCACGACCTCACCACCTTCGGGGTGCTCGCCGACGACGCGCGGCAGCGACAGGAGCTTCAGTGCGTCCTCGAGCGTGACCGTCTCGGGCGACATGGTCGTGAAGAGAGAGGCGGTCTTGGGCTTCTCCTTCGGGTCGGTCAACTCGCCGACCTGCACGTAAGGGCCGTAGCGCCCGGCCTTCAAGAAGATCGTGAGGCCCGTCACCTCATCCACTCCGAGCTCGCGGTCGTTACTCGGCGCGGCGAGCAGTTCCAGTGCCTTCTCGACGCTGAGCGAATCGGGCTCGGTCGCCTCGGGAATGGAAGCCCGATCCTCCCCGTGCACGAGGTACGGACCGTAACGGCCGGAGCGAACACTCACCGCCACGCCATCGGGCGCCACGCCGAGGGGAATGGAGTTGATGGCTGCGAAATCGAACTCGTGCTGTTCGTGGGTCATCTTCTCGAGACCGGCCTTGGCGAGTTCCGTCGTGGCATTGGGGTCACCAAAGTAAAAGCGCTGGAGCCACGGCTCTAGGTCCTGGGTGCCTTGGGCGATCTCGTCGAGTTGATCTTCCATGGCGGCGGTGAACTGGTAGTCGACGAGGTCAGCGAAGTAGATCTGGAGAAGGTTCACGACGGCGAAGGCCCGAAAGGCCGGGACCAGCGACTTCCCCTTCTTCCAGACGTAGCCACGGCGGTCGATGGTCTTCATGACTGACGCGTACGTGGAGGGTCGCCCGATTCCGAGGTCTTCGAGCTTCTTGATGAGCGTTGCTTCGGAGTAGCGGTCCGGCGGCTGGGTGTCATGGCCCTTCGCTTCCGCACCCTGCACCGGCACGACTTCGCCTTCACTCAACGCGGGCAAGATTCGTTCCTGATCGGCGAGTTCGGCCTCGGGGTCGTCGGTCCCTTCGACGTAGGCTCGACGAAAGCCGGGAAATTCAATGCGCAGTCCGGTCGCGCCGAGACCCACGAGGACGTCACCGTTGAACCCGACGACGTTGGGCAAGGTCGCGTCGAGGCGTACGCGGTCCTGGGTGAGACGGGCGTCAACCATCTGAGACGCAATGGTGCGCTTCCAGACCAGGTCGTAGACGGCCAACTCGTCGCCACCCAACTGGGACTGCGCTTCGTCGAGGGAGCGGAATGCCTCGCCGGCCGGGCGAATCGCCTCGTGCGCCTCTTGGGCGTTCTTCACCTTGCGGTCGTAGCGTCGCGGCGCGTCCGCCACGTAGTCGTCGCCGAACATCGACGCCGCAGTGGCACGCGCCGCTCGGATTGCTTCGTCCGAGAGCGTCGTGGAGTCGGTACGCATGTAGGTGATCCACCCCTGCTCGTAGAGTCGCTGGGCAGCGCGCATCGTTCGCTCGGGGTCGAAGCGCAGTTTGCGACTCGCTTCGATCTGGAGTGATGAGGTCATAAAGGGCGGTTGGGGTCGCTGGGTACGTGGCGTCGAGGCGATGGAGCGCACGGTGACCTCGGCGCTCTCTAACCCGCGGGCCACGGACTGAGCCGATGGTTCGCTCAGAACCTGCACCTTGGCCTTCGTGTCGAGTACACCCGACGCGTCGAAGTTCTTGCCGGTGGCGAGGGACGCGCCATCGAGCGACTCGACCGTTGCCTCGAACGTCGCACTCTTGGCGCTCAGTGTCGCGGTGACGTCGAACCACGTGGCGGACGTGAAGTCCATACGTTCACGCTCGCGTTCGCACACCAGTCGAATGGCCACCGACTGCACGCGTCCGGCCGACCGCGCTTTGTCAACGGCGCGCCAGAGCACCGGCGAAACCTCGTAGCCCACGAGTCGGTCGAGAAAACGGCGACCCTCTTGGGCGTCGACGAGGCGCAGGTCCAAATCACGCGTTTCGTTGACGGCCTTCGCAATGGCGGCCGGGGTGATCTCGTGAAAGACCATCCGCTTGACGGGGACCTTGGGACTGAGGACCTCTTGAAGATGCCACGCAATGGCCTCGCCCTCTCGGTCTTCGTCGGTGGCGAGGTACAGCTCGTCTACCTCTTTGAGGGCCGCCTTGAGTTCCGCGACGATCTTCTTGCGGTCACTCGAGACGACGTAGACGGGCTTGAAGTGATCATTCACGTTAATGCCGAGTCGCGCCCACTTCTCCCCTTTAACCGACGCGGGAAT
>DATCCA010000024.1:0-20218 GCA_036511575.1 Acidimicrobiales bacterium | reverse complement strand
CGCGCGCTGACGCCCAGTGAGCACGCGAGACCCAGCTAGCAAAGCCTGGCGTCGAGCTCGTCGTTGTTGATTCGCGGACGATCTGAAACTACTATGTGACGCATGGTAGTGGTCAACACGGACAAGTTATTGGTCCAGATGCGCCGTGGATCGATTGAGTATTGCGTACTCGCCTTGCTCGAAACCGAAGACCGTTACGGCTTTGATATCACGCGGGAACTTGCGAGTGCCGGCGGTCTCGTCACGAGTGAAGGTACCGTCTATCCCCTGCTCACTCGACTTCGTAACGACGGTTTCGTTGATACCTACTGGAAGGACTCCACCGAAGGTCCCAAACGTCGGTACTACCGAATCACGAAAGTCGGACGCCAGGCCTTGGAATCGTTCATCGCACAATGGAAGCCCTTCCGCGATTCTGTCGACGCAATCCTTGCGAGGAGGGGCTAGCGATGCCCACGATGACCGCCAGTGATGAACTTGTGAGCACCTACCTCGTCAACCTCAACCTCGCGCTACGAATCGTGGGGTCGAGAGTGCGTCTCGAGTACCTCAACGAGATCAAGGAGCACATTGGTGAAGCCCGATTGCAACTCGCGCCCGACGATGCGGAAGGTGTACGTGAGCTGCTCAACAACCTTGGCAACCCTGATGCACTCGCCTATGAACTCCTCGCCGCGCAACGACAGCATCGCGGCAACTGGTGGCAACGACGTGTCGCCGCCACTGGATTGGCGCGGGTCATTGGGCTCACGACGGTGGGGCTGCTCGCGGTGCTCGTCGTCGTCGCAATGATTTTTGCTGATTTGTATCGACCACTTTCCCCAGGCGGAGAGGAGGGAACTGAGGTTCTCGCACCTAACGGAACCCCCGCGCAAATCGTGTCCGACAGCGCTCAAATGGACAATGGCGCGCCCACGGTTTTTAAAGAGCCGATAGCGAAGTCGTTTACCGTCAAGATCCTTGCGTCGCTGTATAACGACGGTCCGTCTTCCATCGTCATCGACTCCGTGGGATCACCCTCTTCATTTCTGCAATTTGACACCCACGTACGTTTTGACGGTACGAATCGCGATGACGGCTCTGCCGGATGGCGGGGTGGACCAATGTTTCACGCCTTTACGCTGCCCTCCCATCACGTTCAGACAGTCTTGATCACATACAGACAGCACTGCCAACTTGACGAAGCTGGTTCCATAAACGGTTACAGCCAAGTGCCAGTGACGTACTCATACATGTTCTTTCGCCACTCGGCAGTCGTCGCCATCGAACCCTTTGACATTCAGATGGCGTCGACTTGTTAAGCATCGGAGCGACCGTCGCCACGTGCGGCGAAGATATCTGACGGAAAACTTCGCTTAGCGATACCCGGCAAAGATGTCGTTCACTTGCCCTTCTACGTGCATGGGATTGGTGACGCGCACGAACCACTCCATGTTCATCGTCTCCATGAATTTCTCGCGGCCCATCTTCATCCAGAACGAATCGCCAATCTGTGAAATGTGCGCTTCGAGTGCGTCAAATTTGGCGCCATTGACTTCGCTGATGTCGATCGCCGCCGACACCTGATTGTCGGGCGTGCCCATCTCGAACTCTTCCTCATCCGAATCCTCACGCTCAGGTTCGCGGACGATCTCCTTCGCGGCATCGGCTTCTCGGCGCTCGCGGTCTTCCTGTTCCCAGCGCGCGCGCCAACTCACCATGACCGAGTCGGGAATCGCATTGAAGTAGAGGGTCGGCTCATAGTCGATCATCTCAAGAGCGGCGAGGGTGATGCGGTGCGCCTGAATGTGGTCAGGGTGCCCGTAGAAGCCGTGCTCGTTGTAGGTCATAATCACTTGAGGACGCTCCTCCATCAAGGTCTCGGCCAGTTTCGCGGCCGCGACGTCCACGGGCGTGGCCCAGAAGGAGTCGGGGTCATCGTTCTGGGGCCAACCCTTCATCCCCGAGTCGCGATAACCCAAGCGCACGAGTCGACTGATGCCCAGAATCTTGACGGCGTTGTCGAGTTCGATGGCGCGGGTCTTTGCGACCTCGTCGCCGTCGTGGTGACTGGCATCAGGCTTGGATCCGTCGGGACCGTCGCCGCACTCTCCGTTGGTGCACGTCACCAGTACTGTGCGCACGCCTTGGTCGGCGAGCAGACGGTAGAGACCGCCGGAGGAGCTCGCCTCGTCGTCGGGATGGGCGTGCACCGCCAGGAAAGTCAGTTGTTCCATCACAGTCCTCCAAAAAGGTCAGTCTTGTCGTCCGCTGTCACATCTCGGCTCCAGGCACGCTGGTAGTACTCAATGCCGAAGAGCATCGCGAACAACTCATCACTCATGGTGACCAACTCCGCGTTGTCAACTTGGGAGGCGTGCGTCGCAATGGCCAACTGCTTGCGCTTGGCGAAGGCGCGCACGTCCATGGTCGAAGCGACGAGTTCGTCGGGGACATTGAGTCCAGCACTGAGGACCCAAGCCGGCAAGAAGACGTCTTTCGCTCTCGCACCTTCGATGAACTCCTGGAGGACGCTCGTCGGTACCACTGGATAGTAAAGACGCTGCGGGCTCGTCGCAAAGTCGAGTGCTCGACGAGTCACGACGTTCGCCATAATGTGGTCCGGATGCCCGTAAAACCCGTTCTCGTCATAGGTCACGACAACGCTCGCGTGGACCTCGTCGAAGATTGCCGCCAACGTCACTGCAACTGCATCAACTTCACCATTCATGAAGGCCGACGGTCGTGCGTTTTGGGGCCATCCGGCCATACCCGAATCGTCGAAGCCGAGCGAGATGACTCGGGAAAATCCGGCGACAATGGCGGCGCGTTGGAGTTCGCCAGCTCGGGTCGCGCGAGTCCATTCAACGTCGTGCAGAGGATCCGAGCCGGGGCGAGCGTGTTGATCGAGACCCAACTGTCCGTTCGTGCAGGTAACGAGGACCGCGTCGTACCCGAGGTCGGAGTAGTGCGACGTGACGCCCGCGGTGAAGATGGCCTCGTCGTCGGGGTGCGCGTGTACGCAGACCATCGTTGGGTGAAACGTCATCTTGAAAGACTATGAGGTCGCTAGTTGGACGATGCGCACGATGAGCAACGTCCCGGCAATCAGAAGGTAGGAACCGACACAACGCAGTAAGACTCGGCGCGCCAGCGACGTCGGCGATGGCGCGAGCAGCGTCAATCGAGGAGTGCGCCAGTCTCGCTTGTCGATGTCGTACACGACCTTCGCACCGGCCCGACGCAGCCCGATGGGAAGTCCAATGACCAGTCCAACGACGGCCACGGCGGCGAGTGCGAGCAACAACGCAACGACGTTAACGGAGGTGAACAACGTGGAGACCATCATGGTTATGGAGAGCACCACCAAAACCGTCACGATGATGGAGGCTGCGGCATTGAGCCACTTGCCGTTGACCCACGGACCGAGCACTTCGCGGTCATTGCAGAGCAGGAGCACGAAGATGGTGGTGCTCGGCAGCATGAGTCCGCACATCGCTTGGACCGCCAAGGTGATGAGTCCCAGCGGCGCGCCGGGCAGCAAGGTAACGACGCCCGCAACCACTAAGAGTCCGGCGAAGGAACCGAAGAATCCCTTGGCATCGCGCAGACGAGCGTTGAGTGAATGACGCGAGCCTGCGAGATCGCCCAGCGCGTACGTACTGGCCAAGGTCACCGCGGCGGCACCGATCACGGAGGCGTTGAGCAGGAGGATGGCGAACAACGTTCCCGAACCCGCGCCCACGTAACGTTCGAGCCCTTTCGCCACACCCAGGGCGTTGGTGTACGCGTTGGTATTGCCATGCTGGGAGAGTCCGGCCGCCGTCACGCCCATCAAAAGTCCAGCGCTGACAACGACAATCAGTGAGCCGAGAATGGTGTCGACGCGCTCGTAGTTGAGCCAACGTGGCGAGATCTTCTTGTCAACAATGTTGGACTGCTGAAAGTACAACTGCCACGGCGCCACGGTGGTGCCGATGATCGAGATGATGAGTAGAACCGCGGCGGACGACGCGCCGCCTCGGATTCCCGGAATAACGGAGTGACTCACCAGCGAGGCGTAGTGGGGCTTGGCGATGATAACGAGCGGGACGATGACGAAGTTGATCGCGACGAAGAGCATCATGAATCGCTCCCAGCGCTGGAACGATCCAGATGCCGTCACTGCGAACAAAACAACAGCCGCGACCGGCACCGAGATATAGGGACTGACGCCGAAGTACTCCATGGAAAGCGAAACACCAATGAACTCGGTGATGATGATCAGGAAGTTGAGCAGCAAGATTGAACCGATCGAGACGTTGCCCCAATATTTTCCGAACCGCTCGCGGATGAGACGACCGTGACCAACGCCGGTGACCGCACCGAGACGGGCCACCATCTCCTGGTTGATGATGAGCACGGGGATTAAGAGTGGCAGCGTCCACAGCAACGTGTAACCGAAGTTTTGACCGGCCTGGGCGTACGTCGAGACGCCACCGGCGTCATTGTCGCCGACCATGACGATGAGTCCGGGTCCGATGATCGCGATGAGAGTGAGGAAGCGTGCTCGAGCACCGTGACGAGTGCCGGTGTCGTGTTCACGAATAGTGCCGAAGGCACCGCTGATCTGCTGTTCTTTAGCCTGCTCGCTTTGCACGATCCACCTCCTTTCGTCTCTGCGTGGTCGTTAGGCGAAACAACCACGGCGAGACCAGAAGGGTGGCTATGCGCCCGTCGAGGCAGTCGTTCGAGGTTGTGACAGTGCGGCGTTCACCGCGAGGTTGGTACTAGGGGGTTTCAGAAAGCCCCCTTAGAACGTGACTCTGGCGACGCGGCATCATTCCTCCACCGCGTGCATGCCGAACTCGCGTCGCCAGCCCTGAGGCAGGAGCTCTTCGAGTAAGTCGTCGACCGTGATGACGCCGACCATTTTTCCGTGGTCGTCGTCGAGTACTGGCAACACCGTGAGATTGAAGTCGCTCATCTTGCGCGAAATTCGGTGGAGGTCCCAGTGAGGATGGACGTGCGCGAGTTGCGTGCGCGCGACCGTCAAGGCGAGGTCGGTGCCTCGAGCGCGCACCAGCGGCGCAATGGACGCCGCGCCGATTGGCTGTCCACTGTCGTCAAGAATGAAGACGGCGTGCAACGACTCCGCGGGCACCATTGACGTTCGAATGGCTTCGAGGGCATCGGCCGCGGTCGCGGTCGCCGGTACTGAGACAAAGTCGGTGTTCATAAGACCGCCGCCGGTGTCGGCGTTGTAGGAGAGAAGTTGGCGGACCTTGGTCTGTTGGTCCGCGCCGAGACCCTCGAGAATTGGCAAACGACGTTCCTGGTCGATCTCAGTTATGAGGTCGGCAGCGTTGTCGGGCTCCATCCGCGACAGCAGTCGCGAGGCGTCGACATCAGAGCGCCCTTCGAGGAATTCGAGCTGGTGTTCGACATCGAGCTCCTCGAAGACGTCGGCCTCGAGCTCACGGTCCAGACCAACGGCTTCAATGATCTCCTCGCCCTCTTCGTGGCTTGCCTGCTCGACGAGGTCGGCAATCTGGGCGGGATGCAGTTTGGCCAATTTCCGATAGGGAATTCGAAGTCGCGCGGTCGGTACGTGCGAGACAAAGGGCTCGATAGACGCGAAGTCGACAATTGCCTCAGATTTCACGCGTTGACCAATGCTCTGTCCAAGGACCCGGCGCAGGAGTGGTCGACGACCGGGGTCAACACCCACCACTTCCCACTTACCGTCAACCTGGGCAATCTCGATATCGTTCGCCGTGATGAGACGACCGCGGACCAAGTTGATGAGGTGCCGTGCCAACAGGTCTTCTGCAAGTAGCAATTCACCGGGGCGACGCTCGAATCGACGAAGATCGACGCGCTTGCCCTCGAAGGTCATGCGCCCTTCGGCCAGTCCGCCGATCTTGCGGATTGGCACGAAGAGGTCGCGACCTTCGATACGAATGACGGCACCAACAACGGGTGGATGAGGGTTGTCCCCGAGGCGCGCAACGAAGTCCTGGACGCGGCCAATCCGGTCGCCGTCCGAATCGAAGATTGGTCGGTGCAGGAACGTGGAGAGGTGAAGAAATTCAGTCATCTGTTGCCTTTAATGGTCCTAGTAGGTTACCCCTTCGGACCATTCACCACTTCAGCGGCAGGTGAAATCTCGGCGAACGCAACGCGAACGAGTTCGTGCCTAGGACTGGGTTGGCCTGAAGTGCGCCAGTACGTCGGCCACGAACGCAACGTCGTCGTCGCTCACTCCGGCGTGCGTGACGAATCTGGCCCTTCGTGGTCCGATGGTGCCGCCGTCGACACCAACGTTCGCGAGTTCCTGGACCAGTTGACGGGCCTGGGGGTGATTGAACGCAACGATGTTCGTGCGACAGGTTTCGGGGTCGTACTGCGCTTCGGGGAACGCCGTCGCGAAGAGCCCCGCCAGCGACCGGGCCCGAACGTGGTCATCGGCCAACCGATCAACCATCGTGTCGAGTGCCACTAGTCCCGCGGCCGCGAGGAATCCCGCTTGGCGCATTGTCCCACCGAGACGTTTTCGTTCGATGCGTCCCTGCTCCATCAAATTGGCCGGTCCGGCCAGCAACGAACCGGCCGGTGCACACAGACCCTTGGAGAGACAGGTCATCACGGTCGTGGCCGACGCGGCGTACTGCGCCGCGGTCGTGCCGGTCGCGACGACGGCGTTGAAAAGCCGTGCACCGTCGAGGTGGAGGGGACGCTCACCAATGGCGCGCACGAGTGCGTTGATGTCACCTACATCGAGCGGTGTTCCGCCTGAAGGCATGTGCGTGTTCTCCAGGGCGACCATCGCAACGTGCGGTTGGTGGTCCTCTTCCGCGTCAATGATGTCAAGGACATCGCGAAGAGCCAGCGTGCCGCTGGTGTCATCGACGGCGGCGAACTGTACGCCGGAGTTCCTCGCCGCGGCGCCCATTTCGAAACTCACCACGTGCTGACCGCGTCCGGCCACGATGAGGTCGCCGGGGTTAGCGAGGATGCGAACGGCGATCTGGTTGCCCATGACGCCCGATGGCACGAAGATCGCCGCCTCCTTGTCGACCAATGCAGCGAAGCGTGCCTCCAGCGCACGGATCGTCGGATCCTCGCCATAGCCGTCGTCCCCGACAACCGCCGTCGCGATCGCGTCACGCATCTCCTGCGTTGGCTGGGTCAGCGTGTCACTTCGCAAGTCCACTCGTCGAGTCATGGACCGAGGTTATCGGTCGACTTCTACACTGGCCCGATGCGCGACGAGATCACCACCGGATTCAGCGAAGGAACGAACGTGAACAAGGAGCTCGGTATCCGCGTCGTTGAACTGACACCGGAGAGAGTCGTGCTGCAGGTCGAAGTTGGACCGAAGGTTCACCAGCCCTACGGCATTTTGCACGGCGGTGTCTCCGCGCTGATGGCCGAGGGCGCGGCGTCGCTCGGTGGCGCCATCAGCGTCGGTCCCGACGAGATCGTCGTCGGCACTGAACTCAACTGTTCGCATCTTCGCTCGATGAGTAGCGGCGTCCTCACCGCGACGGCGACCCCTATCCGCAAAGGACGCACGGTGCACGTGTGGGCGATTGAGCTGACCGACGAGAGCGACCGGATGATCTGCATTTCGCGCTGCACACTGCAGGTGCTGAAGGCACCCCCAGTGGCGAAGACCTAAGTCGTAGACTGACTCGAAGGTATTCGCGAAGGAGCTGGCTATGGGCGTTCGCTTTAAGGGCTGGGGCATTGGCCTGCCCGATCGAATCGTTACGAACGATGAACTGTCCCAGACGTTGGACACGTCCGACGAGTGGATCGCCGAGCGAACGGGCATTCGTGAGCGCCGCGTGGGGGGTTCCGCAGTGTCGCTGGGCGTCATCGCCGGGCGCAACGCCATTCAAGATGCCGGGCTTCTGGTCGGCGACATCGACTTCTTGGTCCTCGCAACTACCACGCCCGATCGACTCTGCCCGGCGTCGGCACCAATGATCGCCAACGAATTGGGTCTCAACTGTGCCTCAATGGATGTGAACGCCGCCTGCAGCGGCTTCATGTATGCGGTGCGCACGGCGCAGGGTCTTCTCGAGACAGGCAACCGTCGGATCCTCGTGATTGGTTCAGAGAACCTCTCGCGCTGGGTCGACTGGAGTGACCGCAACATGGCCGTGCTGCTGGGCGACGGCGCCGGCGCCGCGGTCCTTGAGTATGACGAGACGGGAACTGACGTGTTGTCCTTCGTCCTCGGCTCCGATGGTTCGGCGGCCGATCTTCTCACCTGCGAGCACGGTGGCTACTTCCAGATGGATGGCAAGGAGGTCTTTCGCCGGGCCGTGCGCGTTGTCGTTGACTCGGCCGAACAGGCGATGAAGATCGCCGACGTCAGTCCCGACGACATCAACCTCGTCATCCCCCACCAGGCCAACGTCCGCATCATTAAGGCGGCCACCCAACGTCTCGGTATTCCAATGGAGCGCACTGTCGTCACGCTCGACCGATACGGCAACACGTCGAGTTCGTCGATTCCCCTCGCCTTCTTCGATGCACGTGAGAACGGTCGAATCAAATCCGGTGAGTACGCACTGATGACGGGGTTTGGCGCCGGGATGACGTGGGCGTCGGCGGTCGTGCGGTGGTCGCGTTGAGCGGTCCGTCACTCGTCATCCTCGCCGCTGGTCGCGCTCGTCGCTACGGCGGCGTCAAGCAACTCGCACCCATTGGCAAGCACGGCGAGGGCGTCATCGACCTCTTGGCCTCCGACGCGTACGCCGCGGGCTTTGACGACATTGTGATCGTCGTCAACGCGGACACCGGTCCAATGATCGAACAGCACGTCTCGTGGCATTGGCCTAAAGGCCGCAAGGTCACTTTTGCAATCCAGTCCAAGTTGCGCGGCACCGTCGAGGCGGTCCTTGCTGCCGAGAGCAGTCTGGACCTCTCCAAGCCCTTCGGCGTCTCCAATGCTGATGACCTCTACGGCCGCGAAGCATTCATGCGACTTGGCGCACACCTCGCCGAGAGTCCCGAGCACTGCCTGGTCGGTTTCGAGCTCGACCGAGCCCTGGTGGGCAACCTGCAAGTCTCGCGCGGTACGTGCATGGTCGAAGACGGTGTCCTCACCGACATCATCGAACGTCGCAACGTGCACGCCACCAACGAGGGTTACGATGCCGACGACGGCCTCGAGCCCGAGTCGCTCTCCCCGCTCACGACGGTCTCGATGAATCTTTGGGGATTCCAACCATCCATCGTCCCCTATATGCACAAGTCCATCGAGGCGCACGATTTCTCCGAAGAGTCCGAGATCCAACTCTCAACATTCGTGGGTCAACTCTTGAAGACCGAGAAACCTCGGTTCGATGTGCTTCAGACGCGTTCACGTTGCATCGGGGTCACTCACGCCCAGGACCTTGCCGTCGCCCAACTCCTCGTTCGCCTTGAAATCGAAGTCGGGCAACGTCCGGAGTACGCCTTCGCTGAAGGCTCGACCACCACTCCACCCGCTGTCGACTGACGGTCTCTCGCCGTGACAGGTCCGTTCATCATTCGTGAGGCCACTACTGGCGACCTCGATGGCATACTCAATTTGAAGAAACAAATAACCGGTCTCACGCAAATTCGAGAACGTGAAATTGTCGATGCCGCCACTGCCGCCCATGACTGCCTGGTAAGCACTGACGGTTCTGAACGCGTGATTGGCTACGTCGTCCTCTCGCAGGAAGCGTTCTTCGGTCGCGACCTGGTGCGCCTCCTCGAGGTTTCGGACCGTCATCGACGACTCGGAGTTGCGACGGCACTGCTGGCTAGCGCACTTGCTCGGTGCACAACGAAAACCGTGTTCATCTCGACGAACGAATCGAATGTCGTGATGAGATCACTGCTTGCGCACGACGGCTGGACATTCAGCGGAACCTTGACCGGGCTGGATGACGGAGATCCGGAGTTTGTCTTCTGGAAGGAACCGATCGATTCTACGAAGTAACTGTTCGTGACACCGCGACTCTTAGTGTCAGTCGCGCGATGGTGTGGTTGGCCCGAGCATCAACAACTCCTCAAGCATTGATGCCAAACACTCGGAGAATCGCTCCTCGCTGGCCATCACACCACGAAGAATTACGCGGCGGTCATAGTGACTTCGTCGTATCCGAAGAAATGGATCCGTCACGAATACGAATTCGGCGCCCGGTGTGCGCGGCGACGTCCTCGTCGTGCGTCGCAATGATGATCGTCACGCCGAACTGCCGCTGAAGGTCGTCGAGTAGGGCCAGAAACTCGCCCGCGTTTGTGGAGTCGAGGTTGCCGGTCGGCTCGTCGGCGATAATGACTTCCGGTGAATTGGCCAGTGCTCGAGCGATGGCCACTCGCTGCTGCTCCCCGCCGGACAGTCGCGACGGAAGGTGCCCGAGCCGATGGGCGAGGCCGACCTGGCTCAGCAGATCACTGGCACGCGCTATGCGCTTCACGTGAGAGGACTCGCGCGGCACCATGGCGATGGCCACGTTCTCTTCGGCGCTCAATGTCGGTATGAGGTTGAACTGCTGGAACACGAAGCCGATTTCTCGAGATCGGATATCGGTGAGCACACTGTCCGATTCATCTTCGAGGGACCGACCGGCGAAGCGAATCTGACCCGAGGTCGGTGAATCGAGTGCACCAAGCAGCTGGAGAAGTGTCGTCTTGCCCGAGCCACTCGGGCCTTCGAGCGAGACCGTCTCTCCACGTGCGATGTCCAAGTCAATGCCTCGCAAGGCGTTGACCGTTACGCCTCCTTTTGAGAAGCTGCGAGTCACGCCCTTCAATGAATACAGCGGTTCCCCAGAAGAGGACTTTGGGTTGTTGTCAACCACAACTTGCGTCATGTTTCATTCCTTTCGATGGAAGTGGATGTCATCCGAGGTCTCGGAGTGCCGTCGCCGGAGAGAGTCGTGCCGCTCGCCAACCACCCACGGCGCCTGCGATGAGACCGCCAAGTAGAGCGCCGCCGAACGCGATGACGATGGTGAGAGGGTGAATCGGTGCGGTGAGATGAACGGTCCGGGCCACGGATGCTGACGTCGTTTGGCCTAAGAGACCACTCACCTTTGAAGCGCCCACGGCGAGACCAGTGCTCGTGACACTCAGCCCTGGACCGATTGCTCCGATAATGAGACAGATCACGGACCCGACGGCGATGCCGATGACGCCGCCAACGACGCCAATGCCCAGCGTTTCCGCCATGATCTGACGGACGACTCGACCGCGCGACCAGCCAATGGCCCGCAACGATCCAATTTCGCGCACTCGCTTCGAGACACTAGAAAGCGTCAACAGACCGGCGATGAGAAACGCGGCCAACAAGATAATCAAAGCCAGGGCCCCACCTAGGTCATTAGCGAGTTTGCGGGCGTTCGAAAGACTCCCCGTCACCTGATCGGCCAACGACGCAGACGTGAGCACGGTCGCTCCGGGGAGGGCCGTCTTGATGGCACTGGCTACTGCCTTGACGTCGCTCGCGTTGTCGACTGACACGAGCACCTCATTGATGCGATTCGTGTTGGTAGACAACGTCTGAAGGTTGGAGTTACTGAAGTAAACATCGGAGACATCGCCCGTCAACGTGGGATTGACCAATCCCACGATCTTGTAGTTGACCTTGTTGATCGTGAGCGAGTCACCGACTTTCAGTCCCTTCTGCGACGCGTAAGCAGTCGTGACGAGCACCTGGGATTTGGCGACCGACGGCGTCGTCGAAAGCCACGTGCCCTTGACCAATTGAGCCTTGGTGACCAGTCCCGAGGAGGTGTCCGCCGGGTTCACTCCAGCCACGGTGTACGTCGAGGTGCTGGTATTGGTGGTCGGCGGATTAAGGACTTGGTTGACCGTTTGCTCGGGAACAATCACGTTCTGCTGGTAGGCCTTCTGGGCGGGCGTGAGGCACTTGGCAAACGCGGTGTTCGAGCCGGCTCCGAATCGGAAACCGCCGCCGCCGCCGAAACCGCCGCCGCCTCCGGTGGTTCCTCCATTGCCGGAGCCGGGAATCGTCGTGGTGGTGGAGCCCAACTGTTTGGTAATGATTCCCTGGATGCACGTGCGTTCGGCGGCCTGCTCGGCTGCCGTGAGCACCGGGGCCTTGACGTTGGTCGAGATCGTCTGGCCGCCGGTCTTGATCGTCGCGGTGATCTTTGGCACCGTGCCGGTTTCGTGAAGAGCGTCGAGCGATAAGGCTCCGACGGCGCTCTTTACGCCCTTCACGTTCGCAACGGTGCTCACTGCCTGGGAAGGAAAGGTGATCAAAGTTCCGGGAACGAAGAAGTCGTGTGTGAACTTGGTACCGGCCGGACCGAGCTTGGCCAGGTCGGTTATCACCGAAGAGTTTGCCGACGCGAGCGCTGCGGCATCAGAGTTATTCAGAGAGGTCCCGCCGCGCCCAGCGAAGAACCCGCCGCCGCCTCCGCCGCCGCCGCCGCCGAAGCCACCGCCGCCGCCAAACCCGTTGGAGGGCGTCGTCGTGGTTGTCGTTGCCGTGGAGAGCGTCGGCGCTACGGTTCGGGTCACGATGATGTCGGTGCCCACGGAGTTGAGAGGCGACAGGGCCTTGTTCTGGGCGTCACTCAGTCCCTGCGATACGCCGATGATCCCCATGACGAGACCGACGCCTGCGGCGAGGCCAATCGCGGTGACCACCGTTCGACCGAGTCGCCGTCGCAGCTCATTCCATGCGTAACTTAGTGAGAACAAGTTGACCTACCGAGGACGAAGGCGATCAAACTTTTTGGCCGCTTCGCGAACTGTAGCCAGCCGTTTTTCACTTCTCATTCGTTTTTTGTGATCGCGAACGCATTCTTATTGTGACCTTACCGATGAATTATCTTGCGCGTAGTCCTCGTCTCTGCGAGCGACGAATCGCGACAGCTAGTGACCGATGTGCCCCTTGTCGCCAGTACCGCGTCATCAGTGCCAGTCGCGCGAGGGCGTCGTGGCGCCCAGGCGCAAGGCCTCGACGGACTCGGCCGTGAGGGCCAAGGTCCCCTGGCCGCGTTGCAGCGTGCCGCGAATCATCAACGCCGGTGACTTTCGCGCAACGAGGGACCAACGGGCCCAGGCACCCTTGGAAAAGATCACGTTGACGTGGCCCGTCTCGTCCTCCAGGTTGATGAAGACCGCACCGTTCGCGGTCTCGGGATGCTGACGGTGCGTCACGACTCCAGCGACGAGGACCCTCGAACCCTCGGCGCCAATCAGAGCGTCGGCGCGCGTGACGCCGCGCTCGTTGAGATAGTCACGCACCAGCGCGATCGCCGTCGCCTCGGGCGTTAGGCCCATCGACCACACGTCATCGGCCACCCGTTCCATCTCGCTCGTCGCCGGTAAGACGGGCGCCTCGAGACCAGTCACGACACCCGGTAGTCGGTCGGGCGTTCCTTGCGCGGCGGCACCGGCCGACCAGGCCATCGCGCGCCGACTGGCACCAAAGGAGTCGAGCGCGCCCGCGGCGGCGAGCACCTCGAGGTGGTGTTGCTGGACACCCGCTCGGCGCACGAGGTCCGACGAGTCGTGCCACGGTGCGCCCTCGACGATCCGCGTCGCGAGTTCCTCGCCAATGGAGCGCAAATCCGAGAGACCGAGGCGCACCTCGGGGTCGTCACTGGCGCCCTCCAACGTCGCCTCCACGCCCGAGATATTCACGTCGGGACGGGCAACGCGCACGCCGTGACGCTGCGCGTCAGCGACCAAACTCTGCGTTGACCAGAAGCCGAGTGGCTGGGCGTTCAGCATTGACACGAGGAACGCCGCCGGATAGTGATGCTTCAACCACGCCGAGCAGTAGACGAGGTGGGCGAAGGAGACGGCGTGTGACTCGGGGAATCCGAAGTTGGAGAACGCGGCGAGCGCGTCGAAGAGTTGGTCGGCCGGCGCGCCCTCGATGCCGTTGAGCGCCATGCCGGCGTAGAAACGACTTTTGAGTTTCATCATGCGCAGTTCCGAGCGCTTCGCGGCCATGGCCTGGCGCAGTTCGTCGGCCTCGGCCGGCGAGAAGCCGGCGACCGCGACGGCCATCTCCATTAGCTGCTCTTGGAAGAGCGGGACGCCGAGCGTGCGACGAAGAATCGGCTCGAGGCGCGGGTGCAGGTACGTGACCGGCTCGTCGCCGCGGCGCCGTCGGATGAACGGGTTCACGGCGTTGCCCTGGATCGGACCGGGGCGGATGATCGCCACCTCGATGACGAGGTCGTAGAAGCAGCGCGGCTGGATGCGCGGCAACGTCGCCATCTGCGCGCGCGACTCCACCTGGAAGACGCCCACCGTGTCGGCCTCGCACAAGAGGTCGTAGACGGCATCCTCTTGGGGTAGCGCCCCGAGGTCGATCGTGACGTCGTAGAAGCCCTGCACCTGATTCACGCAGCGATGCAGCGCGTCGAGCATCCCAAGGCCCAGCAGGTCGAACTTGACGAGTCCAATCGCGGCGCAGTCGTCCTTATCCCACTGCAGGACCGTGCGCCCAGGCATGCGGCCCCACTCAACGGGACAGACCTCAATGACCGGTCGGTCACAGAGCACCATGCCGGCTGAGTGGATGCCGAGGTGCCGCGGCCGATTGAGCATCTGGGTCGCCATGGTCGTGACGAGTTCGGGCACGTCGGCACTCGCCGTCATGGTGTGACGGTCCACGCTGTCACGTAGTTGGTTGGCCTCCTCCTCGTTGAAGCCGAACGCGCGCGCCACGTCGCGCAGGGCCGAGCGCGGTCGATACGTAATCACGGCCGCGACCTGCGCGGCGTGACGACGGTCGTAGCGCTCGTAGACGTACTGGATCACCTCCTCGCGCCGACCGGACTCGATGTCGACGTCGATGTCCGGTGGACCGTCGCGCGCTGGTGAGAGGAAGCGCTCGAAGAACAGGTTCAGCTTCACCGCGTCGGCGTTGGTGATCCCGAGGGAGAAACAGACGGCCGAGTTCGCCGCCGAGCCGCGGCCCTGGCAGTAGATGTCCTTGCGACGACAGAACTCGGTGATGTCCCAGACGGTGAGGAAGTACCCAGCGAAGCCGAGGGTGCCGATGACGGCCAACTCGTGGTCGATCTGTCGCCACGCGCCGGCTACTCGCTCCTCCTCGCGGGTGCCGTAACGCTTCGTCGCGCCCTCGGCGACAATCACCTCTAAGTACGACTGCTCGTCCATCCCCGCGGGCGTCGCGAACGGTGGCAGGTTGGGCGCGACGAGGCGAAGGTCGAAGGCGAGGGCCACGGCGAGCTCGCCGGCCTGGTCGACGACGCCGGGCCAGCGTGCGAAACGACGGCGCTGCTCGGCGTCGCTTCGAAGGTGCGCGAGCGGTGAGGCATTCAGCCAGCCCTCCATCTCCTCGAGGCTCTGGCGTGCGCGCAGCGCCGAGAGCACGTTGGCGCGCGCGAAGGCGTCGGGCGTGGCGTAGTGCACGTTGTTCGTCGCCACCAACGCAACGTCGCGACGAACCGCGAGCTCGGCGAGGACGTCGTTACGCGCGACGTCGTCGGGCGCGCCGTGGTCCCAGAGCTCGACCGCGACGTTGTCACGACCGAAGGCGCTCACGAGGCGCTCGAGTTCGCGCTGCGCGGCGCGCGGTCCCTTGTCCATCAGCGCTCTGGTGAGCGAGCCCTTGCGACATCCACTCAGCACCAGCCACTCGTGCGCGCAGTTCGACACCTCGTCGAGCGTGAAGCGCGGCGCTCCCTTCTCGCCGCGGCGCAAGTGCGCTTCGCCGAGCATGGTCGAGAGGTGGCGATAGCCCTCGGGCGAGCGCGCGAGCAGCACGAGGTGGTCACCGGAAGGATCGTGGACCCCGACGCGGTCGTCGTTCGCGTCGATGGCAATCTCGGTGCCAAAGATCGTGGGCAGTCCAAAGGCCCGGGCCGCCTCGGCGAAGCGCACGACGCCGTAGAACCCGTGGTGGTCCGTGAGCGCCAGACCCGAGAGGCCGAGCCGCGCCCCTTCGGCGGCGAGCTCCTCGGGGTCGCTCGCGCCATCGAGGAAACTGAACCCCGAGTGGGCATGGAGTTCGCCGTAGAGCGCCATCAGTCGTAGATTCCCGCGAGCCACCAACGATTCGACTCGGCGGTCAACAACAGTGCTTCACCCGAGACGAGCAGGATCTGGAGGTGGGCTCGGCGTCGATTGAGCACCCACCACCGCTCCACCAACGGCCAGGGTCCCGCGTGCCAGATCACCTCGCGACGCAGTTGGTGTGAGAACAACAAAGTGGCGGGCGGCTCACTGAGAAAACCCCTTCCCTCCATGACGACGAGGTGGTCACTGGCGTCGCGCAACTGCACCGCGACGGGATGCGCCAGCGTCGTGGCCGGCGACGGCGCGCGCATCTGTCCGGGCCAGGGCGCACTGTCACGACTCGTGGAGAGCGGTGACCCCCACGGCACGAGCGTCGCGCGGTCTTCGGGGACCCGACCACCGCGAAGCGACGCCACCACGACCGCCTCGGCCCCGAGCCGTCGACGCACGCGGTGCGCGGCCGCGTCGGCGCGGTCGTCGCCGGCACCACGCTGACCAAAGAAACCGAGTTGCTCGTCGCCCACCTCCTCCTCACCACGCAGTTGACGAAGACGTCGCGCGAGTTTGAGGTCACGTTGAGCGTCGAGTTCGAAGAGTTCGCCGCGCGCGACGCGGTGCAGTGCCAAGGCGTGTTTGTTGAAGCGCTCCGCGACGCGCGCCACGTCGAGGTTGGCGAACGAACCAACCGTGTGCAGTCCGAGTCGCTGACAGGTCGTCGCGACGTCCTTTCGACCAAGTGTCGAGAGCGCCAGTGAGCGACGAAACGAGTCGGTCGCGCCGGGCGCGATCACACGACCCTGGCGCGCGGCGACCTCCGCACAGAACAGTCCGTCCGCGATGCCGAGTCGCGGTTGCTGGTGCACAACGTCAACGACGGTACCGCGAACAATCTCGAGCACCTTCGCCTCACCGCCGAAGAAGCGACTCGGTCCCCGTATTGGTAGCACGAAGAGACCGAGACGGATCGACTCGGTGAAGGGACAGAGGATCGTCAACGCCTCGAGCAGCGCGAGGTGGTCGCGCAGCGTGGAACCGTCGGGCGCTTCGTCCTCGAAGGCCTCGATCCAAATAGCGAGGAGGCGCTCCATCAGTTCGCTTCGCAGCGTCCCCTTCGACTCGGCAGCACGACCACGTGCTCGCCGGCGCGTATGGCCTCACCGCGTCCGCCGATACGCACCGTCAGGTAGCGTGCGTCGAGTCGCGACGACGTCGACCACTGCGCCTGGGTGATGTCAAAGGAGAGGTCGGTCGGCAGCGGCCAGAGCGACGCCGGTTCGGCGAGGATGATCAGCACCGTGCCTCGTTCGCGCACTCGATCGACCAGTCGACGCGCAGCGCCGTGCGAGGCGCGCGACGGTGGACGCACGATGAGGAGGTCCACTCCGTCGAGCAGGTCGGCCGCGCACTCGGCCCACGCGCCGCGCGGACGTGGCACGAACAACACGCGACGAAGGTCGACACCGAGGTCGGCAATGGCGACGACGCCGGGGTCGTCCACACCGACAACCCCGGCCCAGTGACCGCGCGCGCTCGACTCGGTGAGGAGACTGAGCGCCAGACTGAGTCCACCCAGTCCCGGTTGAGCCTGTACGACGACGGTCGAACCACGTCGTAGTCCCGCGTTGGGCACGAGCGGGCCCCAGGGCTCGCCCAGGGGCAGCATCCGGCTCTTGGCGAGGGCGACGGGACGCAGTCGTGCGATCAGATCCTCAGGCAGCGCAGGGCGATTGGGTGACAAAGCGAACATACGTTCGTAAGAGTAGCCGGTGACGTGTAAGTTGACAAACCCAAATGGCGGTAGAGTCAAAGGATGGCCCAAAGGTGGCAATCCAAGGTTGACCACAACGTCCTCATTGCTGGATGGTTGCCTTCGGCAGTTGTGTGGCTCGTGAGTCCGCACCACCTTCATTGGAATGGCGGCGACATCACGGCCCTGATTCTGATTGTCGCCTACGTCGTGTATCTCGTCGTTTCCATCGTCCGAGGTCGAAAGAAATCTGTAGCTGCCCCAGTGGCTGCTGAACGTCCATCAGTCAACGCAAAGCAGTTCATTAACACCGAAACGGGCAAGGTCTTTGACGTAGATGTCAACTCTGACGATGTAAGAAATTCGGGAATTATTGCGAAGGAATATCCGCCCGGCAGGATCGGCTTCGACCTTCGGGACGGAACCGCAGACCTTGAAGATACGGCGATTACTGGTATGGATACTGCGATTAAACAAACCGGTGGGGAATTACGCTCAAAGGGACTCTCAATCAACGGAGAACCAAATGGCGAAGAGAAAGAAGAGCCGCACCAATAAACCTGGTCGCGTGACTGAACCAAAACCCTCGGTACCGGCGCAACAACGCCCACTTGGCCTCCCATTTCACGCCAGTACGAGATTGTCCTCTGTACCCCCGAGCATGGGCAGCGGTACGGGCATGTTGTTGGAGCGTTCGTCCGGAGTATTGCTCGACAATTGCAAGTTTGTGAACTGCGGTATCGGTATTCATAGCATTGGCTCTTCAGTCAATCTGATCGACACGGATTTCGAGAACTGCGGCACCGGAGTGCTGCAGGAAGGCGGTGTCCTTCACACCAAGAATGTCAAGATCCAGGGCACCGAAGAGTCTTAATCCTCTTCAGGCTCATCCTCGGACGGCTCAACCTGCAGCACGATTCGTAGCGCCTCTTCAGGATCTAGGTCGATGTTGACCGGCTCGTCATAGCCCTTAAATGCCTTGCGTACCATGCGACTAATTTACCGGCCTTTGCCGCTTGGTCGCCCCTTGGACCTTTTCTTCGGTTGGAGACCTTGCCTAGGTGAGGAAACCTGCGCTCGTTGTTGTGCTTCTGCAAGTTTCACATAGTCAATGACTTCAAGTGAGGGATCCGAAACGACATGGTGGTGTTGCCCCCGAAGTTAGATATGTGGAAATCACCCAAATTGATTATGTCCATCCCGATGAGCGCGTCGACCGTCCCCGGCAATTGCCCAAGGGTCACACGAACTCCCCGAACACCAACTCGACTCGGCAGCAGAAAATTAACCAGATATTCCGCGCTAAGTTGCGAGGAATTGACGCCATCAACCTTGGTAAGCCCCACGGGCGAGATACCAAGGTCGTCAACGACCTTTTGCGTAATGACTGAACCAGTTGCTCCGGTGTCCCAAATTGCTTCGAATTGAGCGAAGCGACCTGGCGTCGCAGTAATCGGATCGAACACTGCATCACTGATTACTACGAGACAGCGCAGGTCGCGAAGGATTCCCTGACCTTGAATGGTCAGCGAATTCGATGGCTGAAATTTCAAATGACCACGCGTGAGTGAAACGTTTGGGTATAACTGCTAGTCCCGGGGCTCACCTTTTGAATCATGAATTCACCGGGCTGATAATGCTCAGTGGCGAATTTATATGCTTCCAACTCTGCTTCGAAGTCGCCCACAACTTCGTTAGCGTGTATGACGATAAAGCGCCCATCAAAAGTCGCAACCAGTGCTTCCTGGTGCTCTAGGTACCAATTGAATAACGTTTCGAGTTCGCTCATATAAGTCAGCATAATGACCCCTAGCAGTAGGCGCAGCCCGTGTCAAGCATCGGCTGTAAGTGGTTTGTAACTAAGGCGAATCCCAGGGACTTGGCCCATCAGACGAACCATGCGCTCTGTGTCGCTTAGATCGTGAGTCGAGTGACGAAAAGCGAACTCAGTTAGGTAACGCTGCAAGTGGATTGGGCTTATGCAGTGGTGCGTTCCGTCAATCGAACGCTTTAGTTGACTAAAGAAATTCTCGGCCTTGTTGGTGCCGTTTGAAAGCTCCGTGACGTACTGACCGGCGTGGTGGTTTACAACGTGGTGAGCCTTCATCTCTTTGGCAATCGTCTTATAGAGCGGTGCCGAGTCTGAGTGAAGGGTCGTGTCACCAGTGTTGACGTTGTCGCGCACCATCGTTTGGATGACCGTTCCCGTGACGTTCGTTACAACCTTTGTCCGAATCTCACCAGTCTCTTCTGAGATCAACGCAACTGCCGCCATCTTGCGAGCGGTGTTGTTGCCGGTCTTTGACCTGCGCGGGTCGTTCTTGTGCCAATTCTCAGGCTTGCCACCAATGTAGGTTTCGTCCATCACAATGTTGCCCGACAACTTGCCGGAGTCATCGTTCGCCATTGCCTCACGAATGCGCTGGGTCATAAACCATGCCGTCTTAGGGGCTACGCCGTACTTGCGAGCGATTTCCCTTGCGGCAATTC
>DATCCA010000023.1:0-7187 GCA_036511575.1 Acidimicrobiales bacterium | reverse complement strand
AAACGTTCGAGAGAAAGTTCGTCGAGCCGCGTTGGCACTCGAGTTCCTCGACGCGTCGGGTCTGGACCTCGCGATATCCAAGCCCGGTGCGGAAGGCATTGGGGTCCCCGAGTTATGACCTTGAGGAGCGACCGCTGGGTGCGAGGTGACGACGAGGTCGCACTGGACAGTCGCGTCGCTCTGAAAATGGGCGGCGCGGCCGTCGATGCGCGAGGCGGTCGCCCCATCATTGGCATTGCCAACTCAGCCAGTGACCTCAATCCCTGCAACCAACCGTTGGCCGATCTCGTGGCACCATTACGTCGAGGCATCGAAGTTGCGGGCGGAATCGCCGTTGAGTTCCCCGTTCTCTCGCTTGGCGAAGACCTCATGAAGCCCTCCTCAATGCTCTATCGGAACTTGCTCGCGATGGAGATCGAAGAGTCGGTGCGAAGCCAGCCGCTCGACGCGGTCGTGGTCTTGGCCGCGTGTGACAAGTCAATTCCCGGAGCGCTGATGGGAGCTTTCAGCACCAACGTTCCGTGCCTGTTGCTGGTCTCGGGGCCGCGAGCCGTGGCGCACTTCGAAGGTCGCCGAATTGGGACGGGCACCGACCTATGGCGTCTGTGGGACGAACGACGCCGTGGGGACCTCAGCGACGAGCAATGGAGCGAACTCGAGACCGCGCTCACTCTTGGTAAGGGAACCTGCAACACCATGGGTACGGCGTCTTCAATGGGTGTGATCTGCGAGGGTCTCGGACTGGCGTTCCCCGGATCGACGTCGATTCCCGCCGGTGACGCGCGTCACCTCGACATCGCCAGGAGCGTCGGTGAGCGGATCGTTGCATTGGTCAATGCCGGTTCCAAGGTCACTGCGCAGGTATCGCAGTATTCCATTGGCAACGCAGTCACTCTGCTCGGCGCCATCGGTGGTTCTACGAATGCAGTAATCCACCTGACCGCCATGGCACGACGTCTCGGCCTTCGCCTCGACCTCGAGATGGTCGACCGCGTCGGGCGCAATGTGCCGGTGCTCGTCGACGTCGAGCCCACGGGTTCGGCGTTGATGGAAGACCTCGACGCTGTCGGCGGCGTTCCCACGATCATGGGCGCGCTCGGTGACCTTTTGCACGCGGACGTGGTTCTCGCCGACGGGCGCACGACGGGCGACGTGCAAGCACAGGCCTCTCCCCCGAAGAGCCCGGTGCACGCACTGGACGATCCCGTTGACGCGGCCGGCGCATTTCGCGTCGTGCGCGGAAATCTCGCACCCGATGGCGCGCTCATCAAGCGCTCGGCGGCGACGACCTCACTGCTTCATCACCGTGGACCGGCATACGTCATGCATGACACCGATGACGTCGCGCGACGAACTGGCACCGAGTCAACGGCCACGAGCGATGCGGTCCTCGTACTGAGCGGCGCCGGCCCGATTGGTGGTCCGGGCATGCCCGAATGGGGCATGATTCCGATCCCGACACCACTTCTCGATCAGGGCGTTACCGACATGGTTCGCGTCACCGACGCCCGCATGAGCGGCACCAGCTTTGGCACCGTGTTTCTCCACGTTGCTCCCGAAGGCGCCGCTGATGGCGTGATTGGACTCATACGTGACGGCGACATCATCACCGTCGACGCGGACGCCGGGCTCATCGACGTGGATATTTCATCCGCAGAACTGGCATTACGGCGCAGCCAGCGTGACCAGACTCGGTCCTTTCACCGCGGTTATGTTGAGCTGTACCGGCGACACGTGACTCAGGCTCCGGCCGGTTGCGACTTTGATTTTTTGGCCCTCGAGCCGGGGCAACAGCCTCACCTCGACGAGCCGGTAGTGGGCAGATCTTGAGGAGGAATTTCCGAAAGAACCGGAGTTCAAAGTGGGCTTCGTTAAGCAAGGGGGAAGTGCGACTTTGAAAAATATACGAATGAGGAGTTTCGGCACGGTCGCCGCGACGCTTGTTCTCGCCGGCACGTTCTTCGCAACGGGTCCAGCGTCAGCAAGCGCCAAGACGACCTTGACCCTATGGCAGAACTACGGCACCGAGCAGAACGCCGTGGCGACGACGAACCTGGTGAAGGCCTTCGAGAAACTGAATCCGAGCATCAAGATCAACATCGTCGCGCAACCGGGAACGAGCTACTTCCAGTTGCTGCAGTCATCGGCAATCTCGGGCAAAGGACCGGACCTCGCGGTCATGTGGACCGGTGTCTACGACCTTAAGTACGCCAACGACCTCGTGAACCTGAAAGGCAACGTGCCCGCGGCAGACCTCTCGAAGATGGAGGGCCTGCAGTGGGAGGCTCCTAACTTCAACGCGAGTAAGGGTGCGTACGTAATGCCGCTGGAAACACAGTTCTACATTGGCTTCTACAACAAGTCGCTGTTCAAGAAGGCGGGCATCACCTCGGTGCCGACCGACTGGAGCCAGCTCCTCGCCGACAGCAAGGCGTTAAAAGCGAAGGGCATCCAGCCCATAGTGTACGGCAACGGCGGCCAGGCCATCAGTACGGAGTTCTACCCCTGGTACGACATGAGCTATCTGATGATCGGTGCACACTCGCTCACCAGTTGGAAGGGACTCTACGACGGCTCAATCCCCTGGACGTCGCCGGCCAACGTAACCCAGCTGAAGAATTGGGCGACGTTGGAAAAGGACGGCTACACGAACTCCGATGTTTTGACCAACACGGCGAACATCACGCAGTTCGAAAAGGGCAACGCGGCCATGATGGTCGACGGTACGTGGGACACCGCGCAGTACACCAAGACCATGGGGACCAACGTCGCGGCCTTCGTACCGCCGTACTCAGTGACCCCAATTAAGGGTGTCGTGGAGTACCCCGGCGACGGCTTCTCGGTGATGAAGAACTCGAAGTACCAGAAGGATGACTTCAAGTTCCTCGACTTCCTCACCACCACCCAAGCGGGCAACATCATCAACGCCGCCGGACTCATCCCGGACATTTCGGGATTGAAGACGACGAACCCGGTCAACCAGGAGATGTTGAACTTCGTCACGAAGGATCACATGACGCCGTACCCGATGATGGACAACTATGTCCAGGTCAATGTGGGTAACGCCGCTGACAGTGAACTTCCTTCGGTGCTCGCTGGTCAGACCTCGCCACTCGCCGCCCTGCAGAACATGGCGTCGGCGTGGCAGCAACTCCCGGCCTCACTCAAGAGCTCGACGAAGTTTTCGGGCTAACCAGCACTTGGCTGCGCGTCCCCGCCCAACGTTTTGTCTGCGTTGAGCGGGGACGCGATTGTCATCTGCCATAAGAAACTGAAAGGCAACACTGCGACATGGCCACCGTCAGCGTCAACGCACCAAAAGCGCGACGTCTGACGTTGAAGCGTCGGCGCCAACTCGCCGGTGTCGTCTTCGTCCTCCCCGCGATTGCTCTGGTCATTTGCTTCATCGGCATCCCCATTGGTCAAGACGTGTACTACTCCTTTACCCAGTGGGACGGTCAAACCGCGACCTGGATCGGCGTGTCGACGTGGTCCCAGGCATTCCACAATCCCAATCTCTGGACCGCACTGCGAAATAACGCGCTGTTGCTGCTTTCGGTCCCCTTCGCCCTCGGTCTTCCCCTGTGCATCGCGGTTCTGTTGCACCAACGCGTCGCCGGTTGGCGGATCTTTCGGACCATCTACTTCCTTCCGACCGCCATCTCGTGGGTCGTACTGGGTCTGGTTGCCGAGCGCTTCTTCGCCTTCCAAGGCACGCTCAATTCGATCATTCACGCACTCGGGTTTTCCCACTTCAGCACGAACCTGCTCGGCTACCAGTCCGAAGCGCTCCTCGCGCTCGGTATCACCTTCATCTTCACGATGGTGGGTACGAACACCATGTTGTTCCTCACGGGGCTCGCTACGCTCGACCCAAGTCTCGAAGAGGCCGCTCGCATCGATGGCGCGGGCCGCTGGCGGATCTTTCGAAACATCACTCTCCCCCACCTCAGTCGATTCATTCAACTGGCGTTCGTCATGACGGTCATTGCCTTGTTTTCCGCACTCTTCAGTCTCATCTTCGTCATGACCGGCGGAGGGCCCGGCTACGCGACCACCACAGTGGAGTACCTCATCTACCAAACCGGTTTCAACCAAGGTGACTTCGGGACCGCGGCACTCTATGGTCTCATCCTCTTCGTGATCACCGGCGTCGTGGGGATCGTGCAACTTCGACTCATCGGTTCAAACGAATGACGACCACGCTGACCCCGCCGACGGAGTCGGAGGACCACGATCAATCAATGGGGCCGGTAAAGAAGCCACGCAAGCTCGGGCGTTGGATTCTCTTCGTGGTCATGATGATCGTCGCGGTCATCATGCTGTACCCGTTCTGGGTAATGATTTATACGAGTCTCAAATCTGAATCACAGTTCCTCGCCGGCTCTGGCTTTTCGTGGATCAGTTGGTCGAGCCTGACGTCCGTGATCCCCATTGGCCAAGAGGTGCTCAGCTCAACGATCGTCTGTGCGTCGTCGATCCTTCTCATTTTGATTGTGGGACTTCCCGCCGGTTTCGCGTTCTCCAAACTCCGCTTTCGTATGTCGACGGGTATCTTCCTCGTCATGGTGAGTGCGATGATGGTGCCGCTCCAAGCCATCCTCATGACCGAATACGTCAACGTCAGTCGTCTTCACCTCACCGGTGGCTACACCGCGGCCGTCCTCGTGTACGCCTCACTGGGAACCCCGTTCTCCGTCTTTCTCTTCTCCACGTACTTTCGAGGCGTACCTGATGAGCTCATTGAGGCGGGCATCGTCGACGGACTCGGCTACTTCGGTGTGCTGTGGCGACTCGTTGTCCCCATCGCGTTGCCAGCGATTGCCACCGTCACGGTGCTCCAATTCATTCAGATCTGGGATGACTTGCTCGTTGGTCTCTTCTTCATCCAGAACACCTCGGACCGTCCAATTACCGTCGGACTCGCGGTGCTGGCGGCCGGAAGAACGACATCGATTCCTGAACTCATGGCCGGATCGATCGTCAGTGCCGTTCCCGCGATGCTCGTTTATATCGGATTTCAGCGCTACCTCGTGAAGGGACTCACGATGGGAATCGACCGATGACGCGATCGACGAACCACACAAGGAGCAGTAGCTGATGGCCGACATCACCTTCGACGGTGTCACGAAGATATTCGCAGACAAAATTCGGGCGGTCGATGAACTGTCGCTGCACGTCGCCGATGGCGAATTCATGGTCCTCGTCGGACCCTCCGGTTGCGGAAAGACGACGGCGTTGCGGATGTTGGCCGGATTAGAGGACATAACGGCGGGATCGCTTTCCATTGGTGGCGCCGTCGTGAACAACGTCTTGCCAAAGGACCGTGACGTCGCCATGGTCTTTCAGAACTACGCGCTCTATCCCCACATGACAGTGGCGCAGAACATGGGCTTCGCCCTCAAGATCCGCGGTCACTCGAAGTCCGACGTTGCAGCGAAAGTCCACGAAGCGGCCACGATTCTGCACCTCACCGACTATCTCGATCGCCGTCCCAAGGCGCTCTCTGGTGGGCAACGTCAACGCGTCGCCATGGGCCGCGCCATCGTTCGCAGTCCCCAGGCCTTCCTCATGGACGAGCCCCTTTCCAATCTCGACGCCCAACTGCGGGTGGAGATGCGTCTCGAGATCGCGAGGATTCAGCGGCTCCTCGGCGTCGCGACGGTCTACGTCACGCACGACCAGATCGAAGCCATGACCATGGGTGACCGCGTCGCGGTCATGCGCGGCGGGAAACTCCAGCAGGTGGCTACGCCGCAGGACCTCTACGACCACCCCGACAACGATTTCGTCGCCGGCTTTGTGGGATCGCCCCCAATGAATCTGTTGCGAGCCGATCTCGAGAGCGAGAATGGCGATCTCAGCGTCGTACTTGGCGCGCAACACCTCGACGTGCCCGCGACCTACCTTTCGTCGCACGACCTTCCGCGCGCCGATGGACCGGGCGTCATCCTTGGCATACGCCCCGAGGATGTCGAGGTGCTCAGTGACGACACTGCGGGCGCCCTGACGACGAGAGTCGAGCGTCGTGAAGCACTCGGGGCAGAAATTCTCGTCCACCTCTCATTGGCGGACGCGAAGGACACGACGGCGTTCGTGGTGGATAATGAGGGCGCCCTGATTGCTCGTCCGACGATGCTCGTGGCGAAGATGGGGCCACGCGCGGGCGTCACGGTCGGCGATCAATTGAACGTACGCTTCAATGTCGAGCACCTGCACTTCTTCGACGCGAACTCCGGATTGAGCCTTCGCAAACGCTCGTAGTGAAGAGCAACTAACGATTCACGAGAAGAGAAGAGGCCCCGTGACCACAGTGACCAGTACGAATCCATCGAGCGGTGCGCAACGAGACCTTGCGATCAGTGAGTCCACTGACGCCGACGTCCTCGACGCCGCGCGGCGAGCGGCCAACGCGGCAGACGACTTCGCCCATCGACCATTGAAGTGGCGCGCCGGGCTACTGCAGGCAATGGCCGAAGAGCTCGAGGCGGACGCCGCGATCCTCGTTGCGCTGGCCCATGAAGAGACCGCGTTGCCCTTGGCTCGCCTCGAAGGCGAGTTACGTCGCACTGCTTTCCAACTGCGATTCTTCGGAGACGTCATCCTGGACGGCTCATTCCTCGACGCGACAATTGACCACGCCGGAGACTCACCGATGGGGCCACTCCCCGATCTGCGTCGCGCGCGAGTACCTCTCGGGGCCGTCGGCGTCTTTGGAAGTTCGAACTTCCCCTTCGCGTTCTCGGTACCGGGCGGTGACACGGCCTCCGCGCTCGCCGCTGGCTGTCCCGTCGTCATCAAGGCGCACCCGGCCCATCCGGCGACCAGTCAGGCCACCTTCGATGCGCTGGTTCGCGGTGCGCGACGCCTTGAGGCGCCAGAGGGTCTGCTGTCACTCGTCTTCGGCTTCGATGCGGGCACGGCCCTCGTTGACGCTCCGCAGATTAGCGCCGTCGGGTTCACTGGATCTGTCGGAGCTGGTCTGGCGCTCTGGGAGCGAGCCAATGCGCGAACTGAGCCCATCCCCTTCTTCGGCGAACTTGGTTCGGCGAATCCCCTCGTCGTCACGTCCAGTGCAGCCTCAGAACGCAGCGCGGAGATTGGCAGCGGTATCGCGGGCTCGATGACGTTGGGCGCGGGACAGTTCTGCACCAAGCCCGGGCTCATCTTCGTTCCCGCGGGCGATG